>CAYMVS010000011.1:0-49018 GCA_964394205.1 uncultured Muribaculaceae bacterium
CGCCCTTACCGGATCAGGAAAGATCAAGAGAAAACACGCCTTCAAGAGCCACATCTTGACAAAGAAGACCAAGAAGCAGAAACGCAACTTGACTCACTTTGGCCTGGTGGCAAAAGTTGACGCCGGCAACGTGAAAGAACTTCTCGGCATGAAGTCGTAAGCCACTTCACACTCTTGACGCGCTGCGGGACCGCGCCTATCTCCAACCAACACCTGTAAAGCCCCGCTATAATCTTATTACACATTTTTATTAACCGAGTGAACAGCACTAAAGAGCTTTGACAAAAAGCCGCTGTCAGTCAAAAACAAAAAATTGAAATGCCAAGATCAGTAAATCATGTAGCTTCACGAGCTCGCCGAAAGAAAATCTTAAAACTCACCCGCGGCTATTTTGGCTGCCGTAAGAATGTATGGACCGTTGCCAAAAACACTTGGGAAAAAGGTTTGACCTATGCTTACCGCGACCGCAAAGACAAAAAGCGCAATTTCCGCGCTCTTTGGATCCAGCGTATCAATGCCGCTGCCCGTGTTGAAGGTCTTTCTTACAGCAAGCTGATGGGTCTCATCCACAAATCGGGTATCGAGATCAACCGCAAGGTCCTTGCCGACCTCGCCCTCAACAACCCCGCCGCTTTCAAGGCTGTTGTTGACAAGGTGAAAGCTTAAAAGACTTGTCTTAACCCGGGTCTTACCGACCGGGTGAACATCAATCAAAAGGCACTCGAGCCGTTGGCCGCTGACGGCCGGCGGCTCGGTTGTTTCTCCAACTAATGAACCGCGTTATTGTCAGTCACTATCAGTCGCCCGCGGGAGAGCTGATTGTCGGCTCGCGTGGCGATAGCCTGGTGTTGTGTGACTGGATGGGTGGATATACACCCGGTTCGGGTCGCCACCACCCTGTCTTCAATTCGGGACGGCAGGTTGTCAAAGGCACCTCCTCTGTAATAAAAGAGGCTATCGTTCAGCTAAATGAATATTTTGAAGGGGGCCGACGGGAGTTTTCAATACCTGTCGCTCTTTTTGGAAGCGACTTTCAGCGCCGGGTTTGGAACGAACTGATGAATATTCCCTACGGCTCCACCGTCTCCTATCTCGAGATCGCCCGCCGCGTCGGCAACCCCAAAGCAGTGAGAGCGGTCGCCTCGGCCATCGCGGCAAATATTGTCTCAATATTTGTGCCCTGCCACAGGGTCATCGGGAGCGACAACAGGTTGACCGGTTATCGCGGAGGTCTCAAAGCCAAGTCCATGCTGCTCAATATCGAGTCGCGCGACACGATGCTACCATTCAACTATGATACAGAGATTTAGACGATTGTCAAAAGACACCGCGTTTGCCGTGCTGTTAGCACTCAGCGCGTCCCACTGTCTCAATGACCTGCTTCAGTCGGTCATAACAGCCATTTACCCGATGCTGAAAGCCGACCTGCACCTTAATTTCGCCCAAATTGGCATCATCACCCTTGTCTACCAACTGGCCGCATCGGTGTTTCAGCCCGTGGTGGGATATGCTTTCGACAAACGGCCCTTTGTCTACAGCCTTCCGGCCGGGATGTGTTCGACAACAATAGGAATCGTAATTTTCTCGCTAAGCAACACTTTTGCAGGTATTCTGCTGTCAGTGTTTCTTGTCGGGTTAGGGTCGGCGACACTACACCCCGAGGCCTCACGCATAACCTCGCTGGCGGGACACAACCGGCGGGGTTTCGCCCAGTCGATATTTCAGGTCGGAGGCAACCTCGGGGGATCAATCGGCCCGTTGCTCGTAGCCCTTATTGTCGCGCCCCACGGCCGGCGGTATGTTTTGTTGTTCCTGATATTCTCGGCGCTCTGTTTTGCAGCCATGAAACCCGCTACCGGGTGGTACAGGAAATATCTCGCCACCCTCAATCGCGACATGACAAAGAGCAAGTCTCATGGCAAAATGCCGCTCTCAAAGATGAAAACAATACTGACCATCTGTGTCATTGTCGTTCTCATTTTCTCCAAATATATCTACATGGCGAGCATCTCGAGCTACTACACATTCTACATCATCGAGCGATTTGGGGTAAAGGTGTCAACTTCACAGATAATGCTGTTTCTGTTTGTGGTCTCAACAGCCATAGGCACCCTTGTTGGCGGCCCCATCGGTGACCGCTATGGCCGCAAGGTTGTAATCTGGATCTCGATACTCGGCACAGCTCCTTTCAGCATGCTGTTGCCTCACGCGTCGATTGTGCCGACCGCCATGCTGAGCTTTTGTGCCGGGTTCATGCTTTCGTCGGCATTTCCGGCGATACTGCTTTACGCTCAAGAACTGCTCCCCACCAGGCTTGGCATGATCTCAGGTCTGTTTTTTGGCTTTGCCTTTGGCGTCGGAGGAATAGCATCGGCTGTATTAGGCTTTTGTGCTGACAATTACGGCGTAGTCGAGATATTCAATTGGTGTGCATTCACTCCTCTGTTGGGAGCCGTCGCCATCCTGTTGCCCGACCTGCGAATGAGGTAGGTAGATGAAATTCAACATGTACCGGAATTTGAGGACGTGCTGAACAGTTATCTGAAAATGCCCAATGCAGATGTTTATGTAACAGGAATAATGCCAAATTCCTTTCTAAAGATGTGATAACTACGTTTAGAGGTCGAGGAGATGAAATAAAATTATACCCATTGAGTTTCCGCGAAGTATATCCATATATGGATATGCTCAAAGACCGTGCTCTAACGACATATATGCTTTATGGTGGTTTACCGCAGGTTTTTTTGGGAAAGAATGATGAGGAAAAGAATGAGTACCTTAAAGGCTTGTTTACACACACTTACCTTAAAGATATTGTGGAACGTTACAACATTCGCAATACAGAAATCCTCGATGAATTATTGAATATTCTTGCCTCAGGAATTGGCGCCCTGACTAACCCGACGAAACTTACAAACACTTTTAAATGATGTATCTCATAAGAAAACTTCCAATGCCTCATTGCCTCATTATGTATAAAATGATGCAATGGTGGAACTTTTCTGATCATTTCAATTGCCATTTAAATCCTTTTTCGCTAATTCACACATGCTTGTTTAATCTGCGCGACAAAAACACTCTTGACCAAGTTTTGTAAAGCGCAAAAAATGTTGTAAATTTGTCGTTGAAAGTTATTTTTAACCATCAAAACATGACAAAAAATATTGCGGTGCTGGGGAGTACCGGCTCCATTGGCACGCAAACAATTGATATAATCGAGCGTTATCGTGACCGCCTGAGGGCAACTGTGCTCGTGGCCGGCAGAAACGTGGGCTCTCTTGTCGAGCAGGCCCGGCGGGTCAAGCCCGCGCTCGTGGTGATTGCCGATGAGTCAAAATATGACGAGCTTAAAGAGGCGCTCGCCGATACCGACACAGAGGTGGCTGCGGGGACAAAGGCGATACTCGAGGCCATGGAGCGTGAAGATGTCGATACCGTTGTCACGGCAACGGTTGGCTACAGCGGCCTTGAGCCGACACTGCGCGCCATTAAGGCCGGCAAGGATATCGCCCTTGCCAACAAAGAGACGCTTGTGGTGGCCGGCGAGCTCGTCAAGCGCCGCCTGGCCGAGAGCCGCTCGCGCGTCATTCCGGTCGACAGTGAACATTCAGCTATTTATCAATGTCTTTCAGGAGAAGACACCGATACTGTGAGCCGTCTGATTATCACCGCGTCGGGCGGACCGTTCCTGCGCCTGTCGGCCAACGAGCTGAAAGCCGTCAAGGCTGCCGACGCCCTGCGTCACCCCAATTGGAAGATGGGTCTAAAGATCACAATCGACTCGGCCACCATGATGAACAAAGCCTTTGAGATAATCGAGGCTCAATGGCTCTTTGACATCGCCCCGTCGCGCATCACGCCGATCGTTCACCCTCAGTCGATCGTTCACTCGATGGTTGAGTTTATCGACGGGGCCGTCAAGGCTCAGCTCGGCGTCCCCGACATGCATCTTCCCATCAGCTATGCCTTGGGCGAGGCTTGCCGTCTCCCCTCCCCCATGCCCGGACTGCAACCGGCCATGTTTGCCAATCTCACGTTTGAGGAACCCGACGAGGACCGTTTCCCCTGCCTGACGCTTGCACGGCGCTCGGCGACCGAGGGGGGCACGACCGCCTGCATCATCAATGCTGCCAACGAGATAGCGGTCGACTCGTTTCTCAAAGGCAAAATTTCATTTCCCGATATCTACCGGCTCATCGACACGACACTATCACGGGTCGGCACCATCGACAATCCCTGTTTTGAAGACTACGTGGCGACAAATGACCAGGCACGACGTGTCGCCACCCAACTAATATCTACAATCTAATGGAATCGTTTCTTATAAAAGCATTGCAACTCATTGCCGCATTGGCCCTTTTGGTGACCATACACGAGTTTGGTCATTATATCATGGCACGTATCTTCGGCATAAGAGTGGAAAAATTCTACCTGTTCTTTAACCCGTGGTTCTCGCTGTTTAAATGGAAACCCAAGCCGGGCCCTCAGCGTCTCGACAAGAACAGCAACCCCAAAGCGTCATGGCGCGACACAGAGTATGGCATCGGTTGGATTCCGCTCGGAGGATATGTCAAAATCGCCGGCATGATTGACGAGTCGATGGATAAAGAGCAGATGAAGCAACCGGCAAAGCCCGATGAATTCCGGTCAAAACCGGCCTATCAGCGACTCATGGTCATGATTGGCGGCGTGTTGTTCAATTTCATCCTGGCCATCATCATCTATGCAGGCATCGCCCTCTACTGGGGTGAGAAATACATCCCGTTGGAGAACGCGACCGAGGGTATGGAATTTGCACAGGCCGCTCAGGAGATCGGTTTCAGGAATGGCGATATACCCCTCAGTGCCGATGGTCAAAAACTCGATGCCTCGACCGGCGACTACGCCCTACGCATGGTTGAAGCCCGCGAGGTTAAGGTGTTGCGTGGCCATCGCGACACAGTGTCGATCGCCATCCCCGACAATTTCATCTTCAAGATCAACAAAGACGAGGGTTTCATGGCCTATCGTGTGCCGGTCTATGTGGCCAATGTGGTCAACGGCGAGCCGGCCTCAAAAGCCGGTCTCAAGAGCGGCGACCATATTGTCGCCATCGACAGCATTGCCACGCCGTCTTTCAGCGAGCTGACTGAAGCCCTCAAGCAATTTGCCGGAAAGCCGACAACCGTCACCGTAGAGCGCGACGGCTCGCGCCTGACTCTCGAGGTCACACCAACCGACGGTGGCAAGCTTGGATTCCAGCTCACCCCCATCACCGACATCTATGAGACAGTCACAAACCGTTTCAACGTGTTCACAGCCCTTCCAAAAGGATGGGAGATCGGGACACGTCAGCTTGGCAACTACGTCGGCTCGTTGGGTCACGTCTTTTCCAAAGAGGGTGCAGAGAGCCTTGGTGGTTTCGGGGCTATCGGATCAATGTTCCCCGACAAATGGAATTGGCTGTCTTTCTGGGAAATAACAGCCTTCCTATCGGTCATACTCGCGTTCATGAACATAATCCCGATCCCGGCGCTCGACGGTGGCCATGTGCTGTTTCTTCTGTGGGAAATTATAACGCGCCGTCAGCCGAGCGAGAAATTTCTCGAGTGGGCCCAGATGTGTGGCATGGCGTTCCTGATTATACTACTATTGTATGCCAATGGCAATGACATTTTCAGAGCATTAAAATGAGTCAGTACAAACAAATAATACTCAAGCGAGGCAAAGAGGAATCACTTTTGAGATTTCACCCATGGGTGTTTTCGGGCGCGATCGAGACGATGGACCAGACCATTGAGGAGGGCGACACCGTTGCTGTCCTCAGCGCCGACCATCGGCCGCTTGGCGTTGGCCATTTTCAATTTGGCAGCATCGCCGTCAGGATGCTCACATCGGGCGACGAGGTGATTGACAGCGGGTTCTACCTCAAACGACTGATACAGGCACGCCAGCTACGCCAGACTCTCGGTTTATTTCGCCCCGACAATAACGCCTTTCGTCTGGTACACGGCGAGGGCGACTTCCTGCCGGGACTCATTGTCGACCTTTATGGTGACACCGCCGTTGTGCAGGCCCACTCGCCGGCGATGCACTTTGCCCGCAAGATGATTGCCGACGGCTTGGTGAACATGCCCGGCTCACCGGTAAAAAATGTCTATTACAAGTCGGAGACAACGCTCCCTTTCATGGCCCATCTCGACCCGGTAAACGATTATATCTATGGCCAATACACAGGCAATGTAGCTATCGAGAACGGCTTGAAATTTCATGTCGACTGGCTCAAGGGACAAAAGACCGGCTTTTTTGTTGACCAACGCGACAACCGCTCTCTTCTGCAGCAATATGCCGACGGGCGCAGCGTTCTCAACATGTTTTGCTACACCGGCGGCTTTTCTGTCTATGCCCTCAGGGGTAAGGCAAGAGAGGTTGTTTCGGTCGACAGCTCGGCAAAGGCCGTGACACTCACCGACGCAAACGTCGAGCTAAACTTCCCCGGCGACCCGCGCCACACGTCGGTTGCAATGGACGCCTTCAAATATCTCGGCGAGATGGAGCGTGGTCGCCACGACCTTATCATCCTCGACCCGCCGGCGTTTGCCAAACACCGCGGTGCAATAAAAAACGCTTTGAGAGGCTACCAACGCCTCAACATGAAAGGAATTGAAAAAATAGCCCCCGGGGGCATCCTGTTCACCTTTTCATGCTCTCAGGCAATCACAAAAGAGCAGTTCAGGCTCGCCGTCTTCTCGGCAGCGGCACAGACGGGACGCAAGGTTCGCATCCTTCATCAGCTCACCCAACCGGCCGACCATCCGGTAAACATCTACCACCCCGAGGGGGAATATCTCAAGGGGCTGGTGCTTTATGTCGAATAATCCATTATCTGTCATGAAAATAAAATCAATCGCAAAACCGGCGGTACTGGCCGCCTCAATTGCAATCAGTGTAAACGCAATGTCAGCCGATAAGAATTTCAACTATGTCGTCGACCGTTTTGCCGACATCGAGGTGCTACGCTACAAAGTGCCCGATTTTGAAAAACTTTCCCTTAACCAAAAACAGCTCATATATCATCTGACCGAGGCTGCCCTGGCCGGTCGTGACATCTTGTGGGATCAGAATTGCAAGTACAATCTTGTCATACGCGACCTGATGGAGAATGTCTACAACAACTACAGCGGCGACCGTGATGACAAGGAGTTCAAGGCTCTTGAAAAGTACCTCAAGCAGATATGGTTTGCCAACGGCATCCACCACCACTACTCGATGGATAAATTCATTCCCGAGTTCAGCCGAGGTTTCCTGTCGGCCGAGATAGCCAAACTTCCCGCCGACAAACAACCGGCGCCCGGGCAGATTGCACAACTGAACGAGGTGATTTTTAATCCCGACGTTCTGCCCAAGCGCGTCAATCAAGCTGAGGGTCAAGACCTTATACAGACATCGGCATGCAATTTCTATGACGGACTCACACAACCTCAGGTGGAAGCCTATTATGCCGCGTTGAAAGATCCCAACGACCCGACACCCATCTCATGGGGCCTGAACACAAGGTTGACAACCGACAGCCGCGGCAACGTGGTCGAGGAGGTGTATCGCGTCGGAGGCCTTTATTCTCAGGCCATAGAGCGGATTGTCAATGAGCTGAAACTCGCCCGCGGGTTTGCCGAGAACGAGGCCCAGGCCGATATAATTGACAAGCTGATAGAGTATTACACAACCGGCGATTTAAAGACATTTGACGACTATTCTATCTCTTGGGTCGAGGACAAAGACTCGCGGGTCGACTTTATAAACGGCTTTATAGAGAGCTATGGTGACCCGTTGGGCATGACCGGCTCGTGGGAGTCAATCGTCAATTTCAAGAATGAAAAGGCATCAGAAAGAACCGAGGCCATCTCGTCGGCAGCACAATGGTTTGAAGACCGCTCGCCGGTTGACCCCCGTTTCCGCAAACCCGAGGTGAAAGGTGTCAGCGCAAAGGTCATCACCGCCGCCATTCTTGCCGGCGACTCCTATCCGGCGACCCCTATCGGCATCAATCTGCCCAACGCCAACTGGATTCGCGCCGCCCACGGCTCAAAATCGGTGACACTTGAGAATATCACCGAGGCATACGACGAGGCTTCTCACGGCAATGGTTTCAACGAGGAGTTTGTCATTGACGAGCCTACACGCAAACTGCTTGACAAATACCTCTTTATAACAGACAATCTCCACACCGACCTTCATGAATGTCTCGGTCACGGCTCGGGACGCCTGTTGCCCGGTGTCGACCCCGACGCTCTCAAGGCCCACGGGTCAACCCTCGAGGAGGCCCGCGCCGATCTGTTCGCCCTCTATTATCTTGCCGACCCCAAACTGATTGAATTGGGTGTACTCGACAACAAGGACGCCTATAAGGCTGAATATTACAAATATATGCTTAACGGATTGATGACTCAGCTGATGCGTATCGAGCCGGGTAAAGATGTGGAAGAGGCCCACATGCGCAATCGTAAACTCATCGCCGAGTGGGTTCTTGAGCATGGTGCAAAAGACAAAGTTGTCGAGATGGTCAACATCAATGGCAAGACCTACGTCAAAATCAACGACTACAAAGCTCTGCGCAACCTCTTTGGTCAGCTGCTTGGCGAGATACAACGCATCAAGAGCGAGGGTGACTATGAGGCCGGCCGCGATCTGGTGGAAAAATATGCTGTCAAGGTAGACCCCACGCTTCACAAAGAGGTTCTCGACCGTTACGCCAATCTGAACATCGCGCCCTATAAAGGCTTTGTCAACCCGGTCTACACTCTCGTAAAAGACAAAAAGGGGAATGTCACCGATGTTACCGTAACCTATACCGAAGACTACATCCCTCAGATGTTACGCTACTCAAAAAATTACTCGACGCTGAAATAAACTCATGGGCCCGCGTAGCTGCACATATACCAACCAAACCAAAATCAGGTATTATCTATTGCATTTCTTCCTGATGGCGGTCTTTATATCGTTTTCGATTTTTATTCTTTGGGGTGTCTACTTTACATCAACCGACGATGATGCTATATGGCGTAAGATAGTTTACATACTGTGTGAATTATTCTGCATGGCCGGGATGTTGATTTTAGCCTACCGAAGCATGAAGGCGGTCATAAGAGTAAAAATCTTTGACGACCGACTCAAGATTACCTATCCCTATATGTTTGGCTACACTCAAACGGTCAATCTCGGCGACTTTGACGGTAAACGACCGGTGGTCAAGCGGGTATTGTACACAAACAAGCATGGCCGTGTTGTCCGAACAAGCTATCACCCGATTCTCTGGCTATTGAAAGACGGCGAGAAAAAATATGAACTTGATCTTTGCCGCCTTTCAAAGCCCGACAAAGTCTATGACTCAATCAACCTTGCCGAGCTTCACAGCGAGAAGCTCTACGTTGACGAGAATGACAACCCGATAGAGTCTCCCAAATAAAGCAGCAACGGCTATCAAGCGTCAGGTGAACTTGATAGCCGTTGTTGTTTTTAAGAGGATTTTCCCCGTTGATTAAGCTTGATGGGCAGGACGGAGCAGGTCATTGACCACCTTGACGGGATTGAATGTCTCGATGGGCACCTCGACAAAAATTGTATTCCAGTCGCTCATGGCACCATTCCACAGGCCGGGCAACTCAAGGGCGCGCAACTCGCGGCCGCCGGCGCTCTTTGACGAAATAAAGCCGGTCTCTGGGTCAACATAATCGGGCAAATTATATTTTGACCCGTCGTGGCGCTTGATGCAGCAAACCAGGTCTACCGGGTTGAAGTGGGTAGCTGTTTTGAGCATCTCGGCATATTCAGTATTCTCGGGGTCAATCTGAGTGCTCTCAAGAATCTGGGGTGACGTCGAGCCATCGGCATTATAAGTGATGAACGGGCCACCGCCGGGCTCGCCCTCGTTTTTCACCATGCCGCATACGCGCAGGGGGCGGTCGAGTTTAGACCTGATGTAAAGCACAAGCTCGGCATCCTCGAGGTGTTTCATCTTCTCGTCACGTATGTTAAGGGTGTCGTGCATGAACGCAATCATGCCGCGGATGTCATCCATTGTGTAATTCCCGCTGTCGATTGTTTCAATATAGCTGACAATCTTGTCACGAGCCTGCATCAGCACACCACCGATCACCTCTTTATATTTTATGGTGATGTCACGACGAGAGTCGGGCACCACGTTGTCGATGTTTTTGATGAACACCACAGCCGAGTCAATGTCGTTCAGGTTCTCAATCAATGCTCCATGACCGCCGGGACGGAACAACAGGTGGTCATCCTGGAGGAAAGGAGTATTGTCGGGGTTGACAGCGATTGTGTCGGTCGAGGGCTTTTGTGTTGACATTGTCACGTCAAACTTGACGCCGGTTCTTGCCTCAGCCGCCGGTATGGTCTCGGCAAGCTTGGCCTTAAACAAGGGCACATGCTGCTCCGACACGGTGAAGTGCAGCTTGACAATACCCTCCGAGTTTGCCGCCATCTGGGCACCTTCGGTCAAATGCTCCTCAACCGGTGTGCGCGAGCCGTCGGCGTATGTGTGAAACTTGAGCAAACCTTTGGGAAGATTACCGTAGTTCATGCCATCACTCTTTACGATGGCGGCGATGATGTCTCGGTTACGGCCTTCCTTGACAAGCGTGTCAAGATCAGTGTCATACATTTTCTTGACCGCTTCGCGCAACTCGGCAAGGAACGGGAGTTTGTCAAGCGAACCGATAAGAGCAGCCACCGGCGAGCCTTCCTTAAGCTCATCGGTGCCGCCGTCAATGTAGCTGAACAGGGCTTTAAACATGCGTGATGCAGCACCCGAGGCGGGCACAAATTTGAGTACCTCGCCGCCGGCAGCCAGATACTCGCGCCAACGGGCAACAGCCGCTGCTTCCTGCTCGGGGGACAGACGGCTGATTCCTTTGCCGACAGTTGCAGCCGAGTCAATTTTCAAATAGGGAAAACCGTTTACAAAACAGTTGATTTGTGCCTCGACATCAGCCAATGACACACCGCGTTTCTCAAGGAGAGACAGATCTTCAGGTCGAAACATGATATTTAGTTTAGTTAAGTTTGGCAAACTCAGTAACCCTTATCCCACGATGGGTAAAGGTTGAATTTGACTCCATTGAATTTGGTCGAAAGAATGACGGCCGTAAAACCATCACCCCAAATTTACAACTTTTTCTCTAAACCAAACACTTTTATCGGTTATTTTTTGGAGCAATGCATATAATAATGGGATAGGCTCTAAATCAGAAAATCTTCATCGGGGTAAATATTTTCCTCGTTATAACCGTCAAAGGGGGTGTCCAAGCTCCACCGGGCCGAGTGCTGACAGTAGCGTATGCTCGCCTGGTCGGGCAATTTCATGTAGTCACCCCATCGACTTTTCAGATAATCTTCAACACGAGCCGGCACCCTTAGTGAGATCGTCTCAAAGGGCACGCGCTTGGTTTGATGAAAAAAAGCGCTGTCATAAAGTCCTTTACCGTAACCGGCACGACCGGCCCAATGGCAAAGACGACGCGTGACGATGTCGTCATGACGGTACACCTGCCTGATGGCATGGTCGACAAATGCCCGGCGGGGCAACCATTTGAGGGGCTTGAGTATGAGACCGGCAAGAACACCCCGACGACTGTAATTATTGTTGGCAAGCGCTTTCAGCACAAGATACCGCGACCAGAAATATTGATTGAGACGTGACGGCAAGGAGTCGGCACACGAGTGCAAAATGAAGATGTCGACAAAAACACCTTTGTGAATATTCCAGCTCTCCAACGCCGGCTCGCTGTAGCTCGATTGGTTGAGGCGCAACTTGGCCATGGTCGGATGGCCGGCTTTTGATCCCCATTCCTGCAGGTAATACCTCCGATGGTCACCCTCGCGCATGAAACTGTCGCGGAACCTGGCGTAGTCGGCCGGCCGCATGAAAATGTCGAGATCGTCGTCCCACGGTATGAACCCTCCGTGTCTGGCAGCCCCGAGCGCGCTTCCACCCATCAGGCAGTAACTGATGTCGCGTTGCTCACAGAACTCATCGATATATTTGGCGATGTTGAGAATACAGTTCTGCAACCTGATTATGCCCCAGCTGTCGTCGCGGGGTGTCATGAGCTGAGTCATCATTGACGGGCCAGTTTGTCGCGCAACGCGGTTGAAGAGATACCATCGGTATAGTCGAGATAAACGACCTCACACCCAACCGCGGCCAACTCCTGCTCATACTTGTGCCACTGGGGAGTTCCTTTCCAATTTGTGCCGACAAACACCACGTCGGCTCCAAGACGGCTCGCGGCCAGAGCCTTGTTCATGTCGCTTTGGTCAACAACACGATCGGTGTATCTGATTGCTCCGACAATCGCCTTGCGGTCATCCTGATTGATTATCGGATATTTGTGTTTACGCTGAAAGCACAACTCGTCGGTGGTCACTCCAACTATGAGCCTGTCACACATCTCTTTTGCCCGACGCAATATGTTGAGGTGCCCGATGTGAAACATATCAAACACCCCGGTGGTATAACCGGTCTTATATTTCTTGGAGACATTCATTCAGTTAGAGAATCTTGACGTTTTTAATAGGCATTTATTGTTATAACGCGGTTTTGGGGCGAATCTTGTTTGAGCGTGCAAATCGGCGAAAAACAAAGCTTCTCATCCCGTTGGTCATCAACATCTGAACCACAAGCCTCACGCCAACATTGAAAACATATCGGGCGTGACCGATCAAACGGTTTCTTAACAGAAATTTCTGCAACCGGCGCTCGCTCAAGAAATAACGCAAACCACCACGCCGGGCATACATCGCCTCTCCGACCCTGACATCGACAAGAGTCTGGGGCAACGACGCCATCTTCTTACCGGCAAGAGTGAGCCGTGCCCACAGGTAATAGTCCTCCTCACAATACCAATCGATAAAGCCGCCGACACTGTTGATAACGTCGCGTCTCAACATGACGGTCACAAAATTCAATGGCGAGCGAGACTTGAGACACTTCTTGATGCTATCGTCGTCGAGCGGAACCACACGATGACCGACAACATTATCCACGTCGGCCACAAACTCGCTGATCTGACCTCCCAATGCCGCCGTGTCTTCATGATCGGCCATGTACTTCATTTGAAGCTCAAACCGATCGGGACGCGCCACGTCATCGGCATCCATCAGCGCTATCAGATTATTTGATGAAGCCTCAAGTGCCACCTGACGGGCACGGGCATGCCCCTCATTACGTGACAATCTCACGACTTTTACACCCTCGGCATTTTCATAACGCGTCACAACAGCCTCAAGCTCATCTCCCAAAGGACCGTCAACAGAAATCACCACTTCGGCCGGGGGGAGCGTCTGTTTTGAGCGGACACTCTCAACGGCGCCGACAAAATGGTCGGCGTTGTCTTTATGGTAAACGCAAATATTTACTGAAAACGGCTCCATATCATTTGTTAAAACAGCGTGCTATCTCTTCCTGTCGCAAGATACAGCTGATGTTGTAAATCAACCGGTTGGTTTGATCCATAGCCTTAAAGATTCCTCTGAAAGGATATAGCACCGCCACGATCGGGCGAACCAACGGGTGATAAACAACGTGCAATTTACAAAATACTTTTCTAAACCCCAAAACCGAGACGAGAAAATCCTGATATTTTGACAGGTGGCGTATGTTCCGCTCACCGTCGATGACATACCGGTAGCCGCTCTCGTTGATATAATGCCGGCAGATGGTGTAGGCAAGGGCGGCATTTGCCTCAGTCGCGAGAAAGCGCGGGTCAATCTTTACCGACGATATGGCCACACATCCATCCATGACACCACA
Organism: uncultured Muribaculaceae bacterium; assembly: GCA_964394205.1. Lineage (GTDB taxonomy): Bacteria > Bacteroidota > Bacteroidia > Bacteroidales > Muribaculaceae > HGM05190. Next base: position 13,808 of record CAYMVS010000011.1, read on the forward strand.
GTGGGCATAACCTGCGAGCTCGCCCGACTCCCGATTTGTGACAAGCCAGATGTCTTCAAGCTCCTTTGCCGCGATACGGGCTAAACGCTCTACATCGGAGAGTGTTGGAGCCGCAGGGCTATAGACCTTAGGATAGTCGGCAAATGACCGCTTCATAACCTCTAACAGTAGGGGCGCCGATTGACTGATATCGTCGGGGGTCGCTATCCTGAAGACATTATTTGACAGCCCTTTGCGAACCCGGTAGCGGCCTTTTGCCGATAACGTCTCGAGCGACACCGGCTCTGTCCTGACACAGTGCCACCACCGGTGAGGGAAATCGTCGACGACATCACCCCCGAGAGGACTGTCACTGAAATATCGTCCCAACAACGCCTTTTCAGCCTTGACGCGTTCAAGCACATCACTCCTGTCAATGTCAATCTTGACATGAGGAGGCGATGAAAGAATCAGGCACCCCGACGACTTTATGAACCGAAGATTGCTCATAATACGTTTATAGCTTGTTGTAACCGGGTGGCGTTTACACCCGGGTCATGATTGAAGGCGGCAAACCTGAGCGCATTGTCGACAATACGGTCATAAAGCCCGGGGTCGGATATACATTCCATCAGCCGCTCGCCTAATTCCTGAGGCGTAGAGGCTACAATTCCCGCCTCGTTGTCGGTTATATAGTCGGCAGCCGCAGTGTCACGCGGCCCGTAAAGCACAAACACGCGCCCCGAGGCCAGCGAATCGGCTATCTTGGTTGAAAATCCATATCTTAATGTATCGGTCAGCCCGGGGCTGTCATGCTCGACATGAAACAGAAAATCACTTTTGGCCATTATCTTTTTCACCTCGTCATAATCAACACGCCGGTGCAGAGTGACACCGCGGCTGCTGTTGAGCAGCCGCTCCTCTGCCTCGGTGTAGGGGGTGCCGTAGACATCCAGTACATATTCGGGGGAGAGTGACTGGAGCGTTTTGCCAACCTCAACCAAAGCCTTAGGCCTGTCAAGACCCAGGTTGCCGAGATAGGAGAAAACAGGTTTACGGTTGCCGGCATCCCCCTGTTGAGCCACAATATCGCTTGTGGCATATATCACCAGGTCAGTTCTACCGCCGTTGCTGTCAAAAATCCCGGCATAGTCTCTTGCCAACCGCTCATTGCCGTAGACACACAGCCTGCAATGCCGCATGAACCGATCAAAATATCGCCTGTAAACACCCTTATAGAGCGGAAAGAGCAGGCGCTCGACAACTCCACCCGAGTCGTGAACATCCAGCCAGTCGCCATCGATAAGCGCCATAGCCTCAGTGTTGAAAACCGCAAGGCGGGCACCTGTTTCACGCTCAATCTTAAGGGCGAGATGATGCATAAACCAACTGTCGCCGCTCTGCAGCAAGACAACCTCGGGCTTGAAACTGTCGATCCATCGCCAGAATTGACGGCCGCGCCACAGCCCCGCCCACCACATCGCGTTTCGCGCCAACATGCGGGCGGCGGTCTTCCGAAAGCGTTTTCTCCCGCCGCGCCGGTTGAAATTAACACATTCACCCCGGTCGAGCCTGCGGCCTCGCGACGGGGTGAACGTAAGTGTTGAGCGAACGACATCGCCATCGCTTACACAGAAATAATTTGTACAGACCTCAGGGTCGACACCGTCTGTGCTGATGCAAAACTGAGCTATGCAATCCATTGGCCAACCCTTGAGCAACCCTCCGAGAGTGCGCCCGTTTGAGTCAGTCGTCGAAAACGAATTGTTTGAAAGCACCAACAGCCGGCGATAGCCCATCAGAACATCTTGTCGGGATAATGTCCTGTCAGGTGAAGTTCATTGAGGCGATCTACCACACCCTGACGATCGGCGGCGTAGGTCACTCCAAACCATTGTGAGTCAGTGTCGAGCACTTTGACGGTCGCTTCACCTGAGTGGATCAGGGAGTCGACACAGGTCGGGATATAAAATTCACTCTTGGGCAGATCGATCTTCTCGTCAAGGAAGCGCACAAACTCGCGGTTGCTCAACTCAAAATAATCGGGAGTAAAGCCCCAAAGATTCATTGACACAGGGGTGTTCTCTTCAAGGATTACCTTCTGTCCGTTTTCATCGTTAAAAGCGATATCACCCTTATCGTCGCGTGCAATGGCTGTCCTTTCGACAACGCCCGTCAGATTGCCGTCAGCGTCGGTTGAGCAAACGCCTCTTGACACGGTGCCGTTCTCGGTCAATGTGTTGCCTACACGAAATCCGACCATGCAATATTCCCCTTTGCCACGCGGCTCGCGGCTCAGCTCTGCTGCGATTACCTTAAAGGCATCATAGCCATAAAAGTCGTCGGCGTTGATGACGGCAAACGGCTCGTTGATAACATTGCGACCGGCCATGACGGCATGATTTGTGCCCCATGGCTTGGTGCGGTCGGCAGGGCATGTGTAGCCCTCGGGCAGGTCGTTGAGATCCTGGAACACAACCTCAACCGGGATGTGCCCCCGGTATTTGGAAAGAATCTTATCGTAAAATTCTTGCTCAAAATCTTTGCGAATCACAAACACGACACGGCCAAAACCGGCGCGAATCGCGTCATAGATCGAGTAGTCCATGATGGTCTGTCCCTGCGGACCGAGGGGATCCAACTGCTTCAGCCCCCCGTAACGGCTGCCCATGCCGGCTGCCAAAACAAACAAAGTAGGTTTCATATTCACAATGATTAATTTGAGATTGCAAAGTTAAACATTTTCACGTAAAATTGCTACTTTTGCAAAATATGAAACAATCATTTGAGCCTCTTATAGAGAAATTCATTGAACGACACCACTATAAATCAGTTGTGCCCCGAGCCGCGATGATAGATATGGACGGGACACTGTTTGACTCGATGGGTGGTCATGCCCGCGCGTGGCACCAAATGATGGGCGAACTCGGGGTCAACACCGATGTAAATGAGTTTTTTTTGCATGAGGGACGCACGGCCGCCTCGACCTGTGACGAGATTTTCACGCGCGAGCTTGGACGCACGGCAACCCCCGATGAGGTTGTCAAAATGTATGACCGCAAGAAAGAGATCTTCAACGCCATGCCTCCGGCAAAAGTCATGCCCGGGGCCAAAGATGTTCTGAACTGTTTTGTCGAGCTCGGACTCAAACGGGTTCTTGTGACAGGGAGCGGTCAAAATTCCCTTATCGGGAGGTTGGAAAACGAGTTTCCCGGTGTGTTCACCTCGGGCCTCATGGTGACCGGCCGTGATGTGACTCACGGCAAGCCTCATCCCGAGCCATATATAAGGGCGATGCAGCTTGCCGGCGTTAAACCGTCTCAATCGATAGTGCTTGAAAATGCTCCATTGGGAGTGAAATCGGGCGATGCCGCCGGGGCGTTCACCATCGGAGTGGCCACCGGCCCCATCCCCGAGAGCGTGCTTTCCGAGGCCGGAGCCGCCGTCACGTTCCCCTCGATGGTCGAGTGTGCCCGCATGATGCCGCTTTTGTTGTTAACCATCTTTAAACTTGCAGCTAATGAATGAACCAAAACTCGTCTTCAGCAACAATGTGGCCAAAGAGCTCGACCTGATGGTGACGGGGATTGACCCGCGTGGAGGAGTTTTTGTGATTTGCGACACAAACACGTCTCGCTGTGTCGTTAAAAAGCTAAAGAGAGAATCGGCTGCCGTGGCCGGCGCCTGTATAATAGAGATCGAGGCAGGCGACATCAACAAAACAGTCGCGACGCTCAACAACGTGTGGCAACAGCTCAGCCAAAACGGAGGCACGCGCCGCTCGCTTATCATCAACATCGGGGGAGGCGTAGTGACCGACCTCGGTGGAATGGCCGCGGCTACTTTCAAGCGCGGCATCCCGTTTATAAATGTGCCGACAACCCTGCTTGGCGCTGTTGACGCCGCCGTGGGTGGAAAAACCGGGGTTAACCTCGGTGGCTTGAAAAATGAGGTCGGGGTCTTTGCTCATGCTCGCGGGGTCATTATCTCAACATGCTTTTTTGACACCCTGCCCGACCGGGAGATAATGTCGGGATATGCCGAGATGGTCAAACACTCCCTGCTCTCCGATGAGGAAGAATTTAAACAATTACTGTCACACGACCCGTTGGCCGACACCCCCGAGACACTACTCAACCTCCTGAAAAAGAGTGTACTGATAAAAGAAACCATTGTTGCCGCCGACCCTACCGAGCAGGGGCTGAGACGCGTGTTGAACTTAGGACACACAGCCGGCCATGCCTTTGAGACACTCATGATGGAAAGGTCGACACCCATCGCTCACGGCCATGCCGTTGCCTTAGGTCTTGCCATGAGTCTCATTTTGTCTCATTTAATCAAAGAGATGGACTCGGCAGTACTGACTCTTTACATCGGATGGCTCAAAGAGCATTATCCCCTACCCGACATCACTTGCCGCGACTATGACCGCGTGGCCGCGCTTATGGGGCATGATAAAAAAAATGAAAAAACCGGCGAGGTGGCCTTTGTGTTGCTCGAGCGCCCCGGCAAACCAGTGGAGAGGACGGTTGTCGAGGGTCATCAGCTGAGAGGGGCCTTTGACCTGTTTCTCGACTTAACAGGTTACTGATATGTTGTTTAACACGCTTGAGTTTGCGTTTTTTCTGCCGCTGGTGTTTGGTGTCTACTGGACATTAAATCACCAGACTCGTTTGCAAAACATCTGGATCATCCTTGCAAGCTACTTTTTCTACGGGATGTGGGATGTACGCTTTTTAGGCCTGATAATACTGACCACGGTTACAAGTTATGTCTCGGGCATCTTGATTGGCGACACCCGGCAATGCAAGCCTAAGGCAGCACGCGCCTGGCTATGGACCAATGTGACATTAAACCTGGGCATACTGTTCATTTTCAAGTATTTCAATTTTTTTGCCGAAAGTTTCACCTCGTTACTCGGTTTGATTGGGCTCGAGGCCGATCCAGTCACACTCAAGCTCGTTCTTCCGGTCGGCATCAGTTTCTATACACTGCAGGCGCTTGGCTACAGCTTTGATGTCTATCGGGGAAAAATAGAGCCATGCCGCCGTGTGATTCCATTTTTTGCGTTTATCAGCTTTTTCCCTCAGCTTGTCGCCGGGCCGATCGAGCGTGCCTCCAGCCTTTTGCCTCAGTTTGAGAGAGCGCGCCGTCGATTTGAATATGCCACGGGTGTCGACGGGTGCCGACGCATTTTGTGGGGGCTTTTCAAGAAAGTAGTCGTGGCCGACACTTGTGCTTTCTATGTTCAACTCATTTTTGATGAATATCAGCATCTCGGCTCGGTCGCCCTGTTAATAGGGGCTGTGTTGTTTGCATTTCAGATATATGGCGACTTCTCGGGCTACAGCGATATCGCCATTGGCTCGGCCCGGCTCTTTGGCATAAACCTGATGGAAAACTTCAGGTCGCCCTTTCTGTCGCGATCCACAAAAGAGCTGTGGCGGCGATGGCACATCTCGCTGAACACCTGGTTTATCGACTATATCTACATCCCCTTGGGGGGTAGTCGGTCAGGACAGATAAAGACTGTCGTCAACCTTATGCTGGTGTTTGCCGTCAGCGGTCTGTGGCATGGTGCCGACTGGACTTATATTCTTTGGGGACTCTTTTTTGCCATAATGCTCATCGCCGAGCGAACTCTCGGCACAATCTCGGAGGGCGGCAAGGAGTGTGCCGTGCGTTACAAGATGCCGGCACCGCGTGATTTACTGGCCATGACGGTTTGCTTCACAACGTTTTGCGTGGGGTTCATTTTCTTCAGGTCAGTGACCGCCCATGACGCTTTCGGGTATATATGCAACATGTTGACCCGGCCTGCACAGCTCTCCCCAATCTATGGCCTTGACGCGTTGAAATGGTGTGTCCTGGTGATAGTTGTCGAGTGGCTTCAGCGTGGTCGCGCCCATGTCTTTGATATCGACAACGTCAAGCCGGCAGCGCTGCGTTGGGCCATCTACTGGGCGATGTTGTGGCTCATCCACACTCACAGCAAAGCCGACATTCAATTCATTTATTTTCAGTTCTGATGAAAAAGTTTCTGCTGAAAACCGCCCTGTTTCTACTGCCGGTGATTGCCGCCGTCATAGCATATATCGTGATCGACCCTTTCATGGCCATCGGCCACTATGACAACTACTACGGTCAGCGCGACTTCCCGGTGTGGATCAATCACAATATGGCGTCGGTAAGGACTTTAAACAACTCGCCCGTCTTGTTTGACTCCTTCATCATAGGCGACTCGCGCGCCGTCAATTTCAGGGTGAAAGATTGGGAGGAATATCTTCCCGAGGGGTCACAGGCCTATCACCTTGACGCCTACAACGATTATCTGTCAACCATTGTCAGCAAACTGCACTACCTCGAGTCAAAAGGCTACAGTATAAAACATGTGCTCTTTCCATTCAATTATTTCAACATCAACAAAAAGGGCGACCCGCAGGGATATCGGTTCATAAACACCCCCGAGACCGACCACCGCTACCTGAAATTTCACCTTGAGCACCTGAGAGCGTTTCTCGACCAGCGTTTTTTTGACAAATATGTAATGTGGCGACTGACCGGCGACTCGGTCAGAGTCATCAACACCCCATGGTATTATGAATGGCGTGACATGACATACGACCCCGCGGTCAATGAACTGACCGAGAGCCTTCTTGAGCGTAAGCTGAAGGAAGGCACACTCTACACGCCGGCCGAGGCCGACTCTCTTGAAAAAATCAGGCAGGCCCCTCCCGAAATAAAGCCACCCGGCATAGACCTCGATGAGGAGGATCAACTCAGAGAGATGTTGAAAATCTTTCAGCGCCACGGCACAGACTACCGCATCGTCATAATCCCGTTCCGCAACGGCGAGTTGATGAACGACCGTGACATCGAGAAATTGAAAGCAGTTTTTGGAGCCGACAATGTGGTGAGAGTCGACACATTGCCCTACAAGGTGACATCGTTTTACGACTTCGCCCATCTCACCAACGCCACCACCCGACAGATTCTCACTCATGTCTATGGCCGGTAAACACCGTTTTTGGAGCCTGTCTATTGCCTTAAGAGAAAAAATTCTTACCTTTGCAGCTTGATGGAAAGATACAACATAGCTGTAGCCGGGACAGGGTATGTGGGGCTTAGTGTCGCCACCCTTTTAGCACAACACAACCACGTTGTCGCCGTTGATGTTGTGGCCGATAAGGTTGAGAAAATCAACCGCCGCGTCTCGCCCATACAGGATGAATATATTGAGAAGTTTTTTGCCGGGAAGCCTCTTGACCTGACAGCGACTCTCGACGCTGCCTCGGCCTACCGTGACGCGAGTTTTGTTGTCATAGCCGCTCCAACCAACTATGACCCGGTAAAAAACCACTTTGACACCCATTGCGTCGAGGAGGTCATAGACATGGTGCTCAGCGTAAACCCGGGTGCTGTCATGGTCATCAAGTCGACCATACCTGTCGGATATTGCCGCAGCCTGTATTTAAAGTATGCCGGGCGTGGTGTCGGGCAGTTCAATCTGATCTTCTTCCCCGAGTTTCTACGCGAGAGCAAAGCGCTGTTTGACAATCTCAACCCGTCACGCATTATCGGAGGTGTGCCAAAACTGCTTGACAATCCTGCCTTTAAAGATGAAAACGAGGCTATCGGGAAATTGACCTCAATCGATTTTCTGCAAAAAAAAGCAGAGTTGTTTGCCGACCTGCTTAAACAAGGGGCAACTAAAAAAGATATCCCGACCCTTTATATGGGCACAAAGGAGGCCGAGGCGGTAAAACTGTTTGCAAACACCTATCTGGCCCTGCGTGTAAGCTACTTCAACGAGCTTGACACCTACGCCGAGATCAAAGGGCTTGACTCAAGAGCGATAATCGAAGGGGTTGGTCTTGACCCCCGGATCGGGACTCATTATAACAATCCATCGTTTGGTTATGGCGGTTATTGCCTGCCCAAAGACACAAAACAGCTTTTGGCAAACTATGCCGATGTGCCTCAAAACATGATGTCGGCAATTGTTGAAAGCAACCGCACCCGCAAGGACTTCATCGCCGACCAGGTGCTTGCCAAGGCCGGTTGGTATGGCTATTCATCAAATGTCGGGTTTGGCGAACACCGCGAGACTGAGCCGGTTGTGATCGGTGTGTACAGGCTCACCATGAAATCAAACAGCGACAACTTCCGTCAGTCGTCGATTCAGGGCGTGATGAAACGTATCAAAGCAAAGGGAGCCCGAGTGATAATATATGAGCCCACGTTGCCCGACGGCTCGACATTCTTCGGCAGTGAAGTGATTAACGACCTTGACCGCTTCAAGCAACTGTCGTGTGCCATCGTTGCAAACCGTTATGACCCGTGTCTCGACGATGTCAGACAACGGGTCTACACCCGCGACATCTTTTGCCGCGACTGAAACCTCACCTCACGACATGCCCATGACCGCCAAACGAATACTTGACTACACGGTTTCGATCACAGGAATCATCCTGCTGGCCCCCCTACTCGTTCTGTTAGGGGTTGCCATTAAACTTGTCATGCCCCACGGTCCGGTCATATTCAAGCAAAAGCGCGTCGGGCGGCACGGTCGTCTGTTCACCATGTACAAATTTCGCACGATGGACACCGACGCCCCCATTGGCACAACAGTCACCGTTGCCGGCCAAAGCCACGTCACCCCGTTAGGAAAATGCCTGCGCCGGTTCAAGCTCGATGAGCTGCCTCAGCTCTGGAACGTGCTCAAAGGTGAGATGAGTTTAGTTGGCCCCCGGCCCGACGTGACCGGTTATGCCGACACCCTCACCGGCAGCGACCGCGACGTCCTCTCGCTTTATCCCGGCATCACCGGCCCCGCCACCCTCAAATACCGCGACGAGGAGGAACTGCTCGCCACCCAAGACGACCCGCTCACCTATAACGACACGGTAATCTACCCCGACAAGGTGCGCATAAACCTGTACTACCTCAACAACTACAGTTTCACAACCGACCTCCACATCTTATTTTGTACCATCTTCGGCCAACACATGAGATATAACGGCGAGACAATTTGACAGCCCGACACATTTAACACATTTTAACTACATCGTCTGAAACCTTTGATGGGGTGCCGGCGTTATAAATACAGAAAGCAAAGATAACTTGTTTCATTGCAAAAATGTGATAATGATTGGTTTAATAAACAATCGTGGCGTCGTCGGGATGACAGACGCCACGGTTGTTTATATGGGTCTTTTTATTTACCTTTGCAAAAACATTCACAGACACAATCAATATGGAACTTATTGACGGCAAACTGATTGCCGACATAATTAAAAAAGAGATCGCCGCGCGTGTCGACCAGATGCTTTCACAAGGCAAGCGACGCCCACATCTGGCCGCCGTTCTTGTCGGGCATGACGGTGGAAGCGAGACATACGTAGCCCACAAGGTTAAAGCATGTGAGCAGTGTGGATTCCGCTCAACCCTGATCAGGATGGAGGATAATGTTACTGAGCGCGAGCTGCTTGACACGGTCGAGAAGCTCAACAACGACCCCGGGGTCGACGGTTTCATCGTGCAACTGCCGCTCCCGGCCCACATCAGCGAGCAGAAAGTCATCGAGGCCATAGACTACCGCAAGGATGTCGACGGCTTTCATCCGGTCAACGTGGGTCGCATGTCGATAGGCCTCCCCTGCTATGTCTCGGCCACCCCGGCGGGCATCATCGAGCTTTTGTCGCGCTACAACGTCAAGACCGATGGAGCCGAGTGTGTCGTTCTCGGGCGCAGCAACATAGTCGGAAAACCGGTCGCCTCACTGCTCATGCAGAAAGCACCCCGCGGCAATGCCACAGTCACCGTTTGTCACAGCCATACAGTCAACCTGCCCGAGGTCACCCGTCGTGCCGACATCATCATCGCCGCTCTTGGCCGACCGGCATTTGTAAAGGGCGACATGGTCAAGGATGGCGCTGTTGTGATCGACGTCGGCACAACACGGGTGCCCGACCCGTCAAAGAAAAGCGGATGGCGATTGCAGGGCGATATCGACTTTAGTGAGGTGGCTCCAAAATGCCGTCTCATCACACCGGTACCCGGCGGGGTCGGCCCGATGACAATCGTTTCATTGATGAAAAACACCCTCCTTGCCGCCGAGGGGGCTGTTTATCCGAAAAATTGACTATCTTTGTAACAAAATAGCGACAATCAGTGGCCCGACAGGCAATCGCTTGCCGACACACACCAAGAGCGGCAAGAGGAAAGTCCGGGCAACACAGAGCACCATATTTTCTAACGGAAAGCTGTCGGCAACGGCAGGGTTAAGGTGACAGAAAACAACCGCCACGTGCCCTCGGGCGCGGGGTAAGGGTGAAAAGGCGAGGTAAGAGCTCACCGCCATGCCATAGCGATATTGCAAGGCGCACCACCTATGGGTTGCAAGGCCAAGTATACCGGCATTTAAGGGCTGCTCGTCCATTGTCGGGGGGTAGGCTGCTTGAGCGGCGTGGCAACACGTCGAGTAGATAAATGATTGCACGTCACGCTAACCGTGAGGCCCGACCCGGGCTTAAACGAAGTGGCGATGACGACAGAACCCGGCTTATCGTCGGGCCCTGATTGTTTTTTAACCTTAATATATACCATGGAGAAAAACCGGCTCCAATACTTTGACCTGCTCAAGGGTTTGGCCATTTACATGGTCGTCATGGGACATGTCCTTACCGCCTGCATCCGTCAGATCGACTCGGCCATCGTGTTCAAGGCCATAGGTCTGATCCACATGCCTCTGTTCTTTTTCATCAGCGGCTATTTCACTTTCAAGAAAACGGTAGCCGGGCGGCTGCAATTGCCCGGTCTTGTAAAACGGTTCATGCAACTGATTGTCCCGATGGTGGTTGTCTCAACTTTATGGATATATTATTACCCTCACTCGGGTCTAAAATCTCCGTTTGACTCAACTTGGGGCGGTCTGTGGTTCGACCTGTGGAAAAACGGATATTGGTTCACTCTCACTCTCTTTGCCATCAATTTGGTTTACATCGTCACCGCCTCAATTGCAAATCGTTTCAAAAATCCAATAATAGCCCTTGCCTATACCTCTATCCCCATTGCCGCTGCACTGATGGTGGCCGATGCTTTTACTCCCGAGCCGATAGGGGCCGCGATTGAGTTGCCTTTTATCTCAAAATACTACATCATCTTTATGGCCGGCGCGCTGTGCCATGCCTTTCCCGGGTTCTTCACCCGGGCCACATCGTCGTCACACTGGTACACAGGCGCCCTCGTCATCGGGGTGCTTTTGGGCTACTATGTGTTTTATCCATGGGATTTTCCCGAGATGAGCCACTATGCGCGCGACTTTTCCCAAATAATCGTCCACCTGTGTCTGGCAGTAATCGGTATTCATCTTGCGCGCCCGTGGGTAGAGAAAGTGGCCGTGACGAGCCGATGGTTGAGACTGTGGACATTCCTCGGGCGGAAATCGCTCGCCATCTATCTGCTGCACTACTTCTTCCTGTTCCCCATGACATTCCTGCAGCAGCCGCTGCGCGACATGGGTCTTGATGTTGTTCCCACCTTTACGGTGGCTGTTGTCGCCGCCGCTCTGATCATAGCGGTGACCTTAGGCGTCAACTATGTCATCGAGCGCAGCCCCTTGTTTGCCCTGCTTCTGACGGGTAAAACCCAGATAAAAGTGCCACATAGCTAAAGCGGCTGAAATTGAGACGTTAAGCGAGTGTTTGGTGCCATGCTGCGGTATCTCTATACAACAGTCACAGGCATCAACCACCGCTTGTGAAACACCGTCAACCTCGTGGCCAACAACAACGGCATATTCTCGGTTGACGTCGACCTCAAAAGCCTCAAGTGACACACTCCCGTCGACCTGCTCAAGGCAACAAACCGTGTAACCCCTCTCTTTCAAGCTCTTGACAGCCTCGAGGGTATCTTCAAAATACTCCCAGTCAACCGAGTCTTCGGCGCCGAGAGCCGTCTTGTGAATTTCACTCGACGGCGGTGTCTGGCTGATACCACACAAAACAAGGCGCTCAGCCATCATCCCGTCGGCAGTCCTGAATATCGACCCGATGTTGTTAAGACTCCTTACATTGTCAAGCACCACCGTAAGGCCGATTTTTGGTTGAAGCTTGAACGTGGCGACATCGACACGGTCAAGGTCCCAAATCGTTTTCTTCTTCATCAATAGTACGTTATGTCGCGTTTGTCAAGCATGTAAAACACTCGCGCTTTCTTTCCGGGAGACTGCACGGTCCAAACCGTCAGTCGCTCGGTCCAGTTCCCCTTGTCGTCGCTTTTCAGCACCACGTTGTGGGCCGAGGTCACTCCGGTCACTCCGGCCAGGGGCGTCGTTGTCTGCCCGACAATGTTACCAAGACTGTCGCGCACCGATGTCACCATCTCGCCTCGACCGGTGATAAACATAGTGTAGGGATTTTCATAGTCATACATCAAAGTGTCACGTAAAAATCCACCGTGAACACCTTTTGCATTTGGAGTGCTGTCTGCCCAACGCACAACACGTCCCAACGAGTCGCGACTCACACTTTCATGCTCCTTTTTCAGATAATGATGACGCTTGTCAAACTCAAATAAGACAGGCTTCCAGCCTGCCGCCGTGTCAATCGACACCTGACCCTCGGGGGTGATATCCACTTTATAATATGTTGTGCGCTCACAGCTCTTCACGTCGCCATGCAGTTCAAACAAAGGCAAGTCGCTCGCACGCTTTACAACTTGAATCTCTTCAGCCGGGTCATCATTTTCATTTGACTCACCGTTGCAAGCCACTGTCGTGCACAACATCAGCGCCATCGTTGCTGACAAACAAAGATTAATCCGTTTCATGGCCACAAAAGTATGTATATTCCGACAAACATACAATTAGACCTGAGAAAATCAAACGAAAAATTTTGGCAAATGCAAAAATTATTCTACCTTTGCCGGTGCAAAAGCCCAATCAACAGGCGGCAGTAGCTCAGTTGGTAGAGCATCAGCTTCCCAAGCTGAGGGTCGCGAGTTCGAGCCTCGTTTGCCGCTCAATTAAAAGTCAAGCATTTAGGTCGTCCAAATGCTTGACTTTTTTTATAATTGGAGATTGACTACAGTCGATTGAAATGTATCCGCTCGGGGTGCCATTTGTCGATGGGGGTTCGCTCAGACACGGGGTGGCCTATCGGGATAAGGTTGAAGGGAACGAGGGTATCGTCGATATTCAAGATTTTCCTGACAGGCTCAATCCTGTCATCATGGGGAAAGAGGCAGGTCCAGACACCACCCAGCCCTATCGCATTGGCGGCGAGAAGAATGTTCTCGGCCGCCGCCGAGCAGTCCTGTTCCCAAAGGATATCGTCGGCGCCCTCGAGCATGCGGGCACGGTTACCGCAGACAATGATGGCCAACGGAGCCTTGGCAGCCATCTTGGCATAGGGCAATGCATCGGCAAGCCGGCTCAGCAACTCCTTGTCGTCAACCACGATAAACTCCCACGGTTGCTTGTTGACCCCGGTAGGAGCCGCCATTGCCGCTCTGAGTAACGCGGTCAGCTGGCCGTCAGTGACAGCCTCGTCGGTAAATTTTCTAATACTGATTCTGGTGAGGATATTCTTATAGGCGGGATTTTCAACAATCTCGCTCGGTAGGTTTTCAGTAATTTTCATTTTCTCTTATATTTTATTATATATTGAATATTGATTATTGCTTGAGGTTGATAGACGCCGTCAGCAAGTTGTAGACCGACAAAGCGTGGTCACGCAATCGCGGCTGCAAAACGGCGGCCTCGGTCGGGTCAACCATCTTGAGGTCGGCATATCGGTCCTCACGATTGATAAACGGCAGGAAGTTATCTGCTACCGGGGCAGCCTGGTCGACAGTAAGCTGTGGCTGTGCCGACGGATTAAAGCGATAAAGGTTCCAATAACCTGTTTTGACAGCGTCACGCTCCTGAATGATGGAATGGCTCATACCGGTGCGCAACCCGTGATTGATACAGGGACAGTAGGCGATGACGATCGACGGGCCCTGATATGCCTCGGCCTCACGCAAAGCATTGATAGCCTGCTGGAAATTACCTCCGAGCGAGATTGAGGCTACATACACGGTGCCGTAGGTCATCATCATGCGACCAAGATCTTTCTTTACAGTCCGTTTCCCGTCAGGGGCATATTTTGCCACGGCACTAAGCGGTGTCGCTTTTGACATCTGGCCGCCGGTATTTGAGTAGCACTCGGTGTCCATCACCAAGATGTTGATATTCTTGCCCGATGCGAGCACATGGTCAAGACCGGCAAAGCCGATGTCGTAGGCCCATCCGTCGCCACCTATCGCCCAAATTGATTTTGCACCGAGCAGGTCGGCGCCCTGTGAGAGGGTCTTTGCATCGGTATTATCGGCCATCTCGGCAAGCAGTGGCAACAGAGCATCGGCAGCCTGTTGTGATTTGTCGAGGTCATCCTTAGAGTCAAGCCAACTGTCGAGAGCCGCCTTGAGCGTCAGGTCGACCCCCTGGGTGTCCGACAGATTTTTAGCTGCGGTCACAAGGCGATCACGCTGTTGCTCAATGGCAGTGGCTATACCGAATCCAAACTCGGCATTGTCTTCAAACAACGAGTTACCCCATGCCGGGCCATGCCCCTTGGCATTGACTGTCCAGGGATTGCCGGGGAAGTCGGCGCCATAGATTGAACTGCAGCCGGTGGCGTTGGCTATAATAAGCCGCGATCCAAATAGCTGAGTGAGAAGCTTGATGTAGGGAGTCTCGCCACAGCCGCCACAAGCGCCCGAAAATTCAAAGAGCGGTTTCTGCAACTGGCTGCCCTGAACGGTGAAGCGTGACAACAGATTATCCTTAAGCGTCACTTTCTGCTGAGTGTATTCCAACAACTTCACCTGAGCATCGCGGTCTTGCTGCAACGGAACCATCGACAGGGCATGACCGGGACACACCGTGGCACATGAGGCACAACCGGTGCAGTCGTCGGGATAAACCTGAATACGGAAGAAATTGCCTGCAAGATTGCCGTGGGCCGGTTTGGTGAGAAAATCGGCCGGCGCGGAATCCTTCTCAGCCTGTGTAAGTACCACCGGCCTGATCGCTGCATGAGAGCAAACAAGCGAGCACTCGGTGCACTCGATGCAGGTCGCCGGGTTCCAGTGAGGTATATTGATAGCCACGCGCCGGTGCTCGTAGGCCGTTGTGCCCATCGGCATGGTTCCGTCGGGATTGAAGAGCGACACCGGCAATTTATCACCTTCAAGGGCATTGCACGGGCGGGCAATCTTGGCAACAAAGTCGGGTAAACTTTCGGCGGGTTGAGGCTCATCGGCAGCATCGGCCCACTCCGAAGGGTAATCAATAGGAGTCACCGCCCCGATAGCCTTGTCAATTGCCGCCAGATTATTGGCCACAACCTCTCCACCCTCATGACTGTAGGTGGTTGAGACAATCTGCTTGAAGTGCTCTATGGCCTGATCATAGTCTATACCCGGGGCAAGGTGGAAAAAGACGGCCTCCATTATCG
Source organism: uncultured Muribaculaceae bacterium (assembly GCA_964394205.1). GTDB lineage: Bacteria > Bacteroidota > Bacteroidia > Bacteroidales > Muribaculaceae > HGM05190. The sequence continues at coordinate 29,290 of CAYMVS010000011.1, forward strand.
TGTTTATGCGGGCCCCGAGATTGACCGACGCCGCGATGGCCGCTGCGTCAATATTATAGACTTTCAGCTTAAGACGGGCGATTTTCCTCTTCATCGCGGCCGGCAGAGCCGCGCCCATCTCTTCAACGGTGTTCCATCGCGAGTTTAGCACGAATGTGCCGCCCGGCTTGATATTCTCAAGCAAATCATACCGGTTGACGTAAGTGTCTTTGTGACAGCCTATATAATCGGCATTGATGATGTTAAACTCACTCTCGATCGGGTTGGCGCTGTAGCGAAGTTGGGAGATAGTGTAGCCGCCCGATTTTTTTGCCGAATAGTTAAAGAATGCCTGGGTGTAAAAGCCCGACGTGTCGTTGATCACCGTCGCTGCCTGCTTTGTGGCACCCACTGTGCCGTCGCTTCCAAAGCCATAAAACTGAGCCTGGACAACATCGGCCGGCGTTGTGTCAACCGACTGATTGACAACAAGCGACAGGTTGGTCACATCGTCATCAATCCCGATCGTAAACTCCCGTTTAGGCTCGGCGAGCGACAGCTCGTCAAAGACAGCGATAGCCATCGACGGGTTGAAATCTTTACTTGCCAGTCCATAACGGCCACCTATGACCTTGACATCTCCCCTACCACCGACAGCCATCGCCGTCACAACATCTTTAAACAGCGGCTCGCCACCGGCTCCCGGCTCTTTGGTGCGGTCGAGCACGGCTATAGCCTTCACCGTCGGGGGGATGACCGACAGCAAAGCCGTCGCGTCAAAAGGCCGATAAAGGTGCACACTGACGACACCGGTTTTTTCACCTCTTTTATTAAGGTAGGCCACCGTTTCGGCCAATACCTTGGTCGATGTGCCGATCGCGATGACAACGCGGTCGGCATCGGCAGCTCCATAATAGTCAAAGAGCTGATACTGACGACCGGTGATGGCGGCGACACGGTTCATAGCCTCCTGAACGACTGAGGGGAAACGGTTGTAATAGCTGTTTGCCGCCTCGCGGTTCTGGAAATAGACATCCGAGTTCTGTGCCGAGCCTCTCAGGTCAGGGTGCCTCGGGTTCATGCCCCGTTTTCTGAACGCCTCCACATTATCCCAATTGACCAGTGGCCTCATCTGCTCATAATCAATCACCTCGATAGAGGCCATCTCGTTTGACGTGCGCCATCCGTCCATGATATGCAGCACCGGCACGCGACCGTCGATAGCCGCCAGATGGGCCACCAGGGCCAGATCCATAGTCTCCTGGACCGAGGCCGAGGCGAGCATGGCAAAACCGGTGGCGCGACAGGCCATGACATCCTGATGGTCGCCAAAGATTGACAGGGCGTGGGTGGCAAGCGAGCGGCAGCCGACATGAAAGACGGCGGGCAACAGTTCACCCGAAATCTTATACATATTGGGGATCATCAGCATGAGCCCCTGTGATGAGGTGAAAGTTGTTGCAAGGGCACCGGCGGCAAGAGCCCCATGAGTGGCGCCGGCGGCTCCAAGCTCGCTCTCCATCTCCTGAACGTCGAGTGCCTGTCCCATCAGGTTTTTACGACCTTGCAGACCCCATTTGACGGCAGTATCGCCCATTGAGGCTATCGGGGTTATAGGATAGATGGTAGCGACATCGCTAAGTGCAAATGCCACATGAGCGGCGGCGGTGCAACCGTCCATTATCTCTCTTTTTGACATATTTTATCCAACTTTAAATAGTCAAGTTTCTCAAGACATAACATCGCTTGAGAAACTTGATTATCGGTTAATTACTTAATAGCTCTTATGCCATGGGGAACATTTGCAGTGACAGGTCGGTCAGCCATATCCACAGCGGGCAGAACCCGATGAAGAGGATGACACTGAGGGTCAACGACGATGTACCGGTTGCAACATAAGTGTCGTTCTCGTCGGCAATGATGATACCCGAGAAGGCTGGTGGCAGTGCACAGGCGACAACCAACATTTTAAGGTTGAGGGGATCCATGTGGCAAACGAGACCTAAGATCAGCACAAACAGCGGCATTACAATCATCTTCATAATCGAACCGAGCACTACCTGCCAGTTGATTGAGAACTTGATTGACGACAGGGTAATACCGGCCGAGAAGACGGCCATTGATGCGTTAGCCTTTGCAATAAGGTCAAACGAAGGGCTGAGCTCTTTGGGCCAAGGGATACCGGCGAGCACCCAGACGACGGCCAGGATAGGAGCCCACGCAACAGGCTGTGCAAGAGCGTGGAGCACAGGTTTCCAGGCACTCTCTTTCTTTGTTGACCCGGGTTGCTGTTTTTCAAGCGAGGCGTTCATCAATGAAAGACCGACAGGGATACCGACTGCATTGACCACGATACCGACAATGGCGACGACAAGCGCTACAGTGGGCGATGTGCCAAAGATAGGCTCAAGAACTGCAAATCCCAGGAAACCGATGGTAGGCGAACCACTGATCAAAGCCGAGATAGCAGCGTCGGCACCGGTGTTCTTCTTGAAGCAATATTTAAATACAAAGTAGACCAACATGAAACAAACCATGATGCCGACAAGTGACACGAGGGTCAGTTTAAGGTCCTTTACAAGCATCTCTCGGGTTGCCCCGACAATAGATACAAACAATGCGGCGGGAAGAGCGTAGTCAAGCACAACCTTGTTGAACTTCTTGGCATCAGCACCCGTGAACGCTCCTTTCTTGCCCGAGATAAAACCGGCAAGCATCACAACGATGATCGGGACGATCGCATATAAGATGACGTGTGACAGATTCATAACTTTAGATTTTAATAGTTGGTAAAAATCTTTAGCCCCCGCCCGAGGGTACACCTCACACAGAGGCTAAAGACCGTGGATTTTTACAGATTAAACAGTATAGTCAATTAATGGAGCGGGGTTAAGATAGCCAATGTGACCACTCTCGGCACCGGCGTCGGGCGACAGCTGAACATCGATAATGGCAGGAGCCTTGGCGGCTATAGCCTCATTGAGAGCCTCGGTCAGCTGATCGGGGGTAGTGACATAATATCCTTTACCACCAAATGCCTCGGCAATCATATTGTATCGTGCATTGATATCAAGGGTAGTCGGAGCGGGATCATGCTCTACACGCGGGTCGGTCGAGGGGTTGACACCGGCGGCGTTGTAGATACCGCCATTGTTGAAGATGACAACCACAACAGGCAGTTTGAAACGGCAGACGGTGGCAAAATCCATTCCTGAGAAACCGAAAGCCGAGTCTCCCATGACGGCTACAACCTGCTTGCCTGTTGCGACAGCGGCACCGATTGTCGAGCCCATGCCCATGCCCATGATTGCCCAGGTGGCACAATCGACACGGTGGCGGGGCAGGCTCATGTTGACGGCATCACGGGTATCGTCGAGCGTGTTGGCACCCTCGTTGATAAGGATGATGTCGGGGTTTGACTCCAGGATAGGCTTGACAGCGCTCAGGGCACTCCAGTGGTTCATAGGCTGAACAGTCTTGGCGTCGGCGATACGCTGCGCAAACTTGGCGTTCTTGACCTTAGCCTCGGCCTGAAGTGAGCTGAGCCATGCAGGGTCGGTCGACATTGTCTTGCCTTGCATGGCGGCAAGAATCGCATCCAGGCTCTCGCCCAGGTCGCCGACAACCGGCGCGGCAATAGGAACATTGACATCAATCTCCTGGGCCTCGACATCAAGCTGAATAAACTTGATGGCAGGGTTCCACTTGCCTCGTCCAAACGACAGCATCCAGTTCAGTCGGGCACCAATCACCATGACAACATCACTCTTCTCCATGATGTCGCTGCGGCAAGACAGAGCGCTGTACTCGCCGTCGTCGGGCATCAGGCCCTTGGCCATTGACATCGGCAGATAAGGTATTTTGTAGGTCTCGATGAGGGTCTTGATCTTGTCGTCGACCTGAGCGTAGGCTGCACCCTTACCCAAAAGGATGGCGGGACGCTTGGCCGAGGTCAATATCTCGACGGCACGCTCGACAGATGTCTTGTTGGGGGCAACCGGAGTGTAAACGTCAACGGGGTTATAGAACAATTTCTCGGCATCCTCACGGTTCATGATTTCACCTAAGGCAGGTGTTGTCATGTCAATGTAGACGCCGCCGGGACGGCCTGACACCGCTGCACGGTAGGCACGGGCCACAGCGCTCGGGATATCCTTGGCATAGCTGCAACGGAAAGCAGCCTTGACCAGAGGACGGGCCGTGTTAAGCTGATCGAGCTCCTCGTAGGTGCCCATCTTCATGTCGACCATCGTCGGGTCGGAGGCACCTGAAATTTGAATCATCGGGTAACAGTTGACGGTTGCATTGGCCGTTGCCGTCAAGCCGTTCATAAAGCCGAGCGACGACACGGTCAGCAGCACGCCAGGGGTCTTGGTCAGATAACCGTGGGTGGCAGCAGCCATGCCGGCCTGTTGCTCAAAACGGAAACCTACATATTTAATACCAATCTTTTGCATGGCATAGGCAGTCTCGGTGACGGGAATGCCTATCAGGCCATATACGGTGTCAATGCCGACGCGACGCAGGGCCTCGGCCAGAATATACATGCCGGTAACCTGCTCGGGAAATTGAGGCTTGGCCGGGGTTGTAGCGGTGGGAGTGGTTGTTGTAGCCATGATGAATTGTGTGTTTACTTTGAATTTTGGAAATGAGTTGAATTTTTAAAAAAGGTATCTTAAGAGTTTAAGAGCAAACCGGCTGATAAACTCTTAAGATGCCATATTTTGAACAGTTTTGTTTACTTGGTTGCTGTTGCTTCGGGAGCGGCGGGCTTGGGGGCCGGCGCTGTGGTGCCGTTTTGTGCAAATGAAGAGATCTGATCGGCAGTGTAGCCAAGACCCTGAAGGATCTCGTCGGTATTTCCACCGAGCTCGGGAGCGGGACCATACTCAGGTTGATAGTTTGACATGGTGAACGGAACACCGACTGTTACAAACTCACCGATCTCGCCACCTTGATCAATCTTCACGAGGGTGTTACCGTCGTAGAGGCTCTCATCGGTCATCATCTCCTTGGTTGACAGAACAGGACCTACAGGAACACCGGCGGGGCCGAGAATTGATGTAACCTCATATTTTGTCTTGTCGGCAGTCCATGCTCCGATACGGGCATAGATTTCATCTTTGTGGCGATCACGGGCATCGGCAGTGTTGAAGTCGGGGTTGGTCAACCAATCCTCAAAGCCAACTGCCTTACAGAATGCCTCAAAGTCTTTGGCGCCACGTTGCAGAATGATGTAAACATAATTGTTGCCATCGATCTCAGTATCATAGCCACCGGCGGGTTTACACTTGTAGGTCCAACCGAGCACGCCACCACCCTCGATATTACCCGAACGGGGCACACAATCACCAAACTTACCGTTGGGATACTGGGGGAACTGTGTCAGGTAACCGATCTTGTCAAGGGTCAACTGGTCACGGGTCTTGATACGACACAGGTTCAAGCAAGCATTGTGCATCGACTGATAAACGTAGCAGCCCTCACCGGTCTTCTCACGCTGGCAAAGAGCGGCCAACAGACCGATGGTCAGGTGCATACCGGTGTTGGAATCACCAAGCGCAGCACCACTTTGTGTAGGAATGTTGTACTGACCGTCATACCAACCTGTTGTCGAGGCGGCAGCTGCTGTCACCTGTGCGATAGGCTCGTATGCCTTAAGGTCTTTATATTTTGACGACAGAGGGAAACCTTTGATTGTACCGTAGATACAACGGGGGTTGAGCTGATGAACAACCTCCCAGCTGAAACCCAGCTTGTCCATTGCACCCGGGTGAAGGTTCTCAATAAAAATATCACACTCTTTAATAAGTTTTGTCAGAATCTCCTTGCCGTCGGGTGTCTTGGCATCGAGTGCAAGTGATTTCTTATCGCTGTTGAGCTGCAGGAAGTAATAGCTGGGCAGATCAGGATTAAACTGAAGCTCCTTACGGGTTGCGTCGCCGACACCGGGACGCTCGATCTTAATCACATCGGCGCCAAGCCATGCCAACAACTGCGTGCAAGAGGGACCTGATTGTACCTCTGTAAAATCAACAACTTTAATTCCTTGAAGTGGTGCTGTATTCATAATCTCTATAAATTAAAATAAATAAAATTTGTTTCTTTTTATCATTATAACATTCCTCGTTGGCTAATGTTCACAAAAAAAACATCAGTCAATCAAATTACTTATATCATTTTCCACGGTTGAGATGGTTCCGATGCCAAACTTCTCCTGCAATACCTTGAGGACATCGGGGGTGAAGAAGGCGGGCAGCGTGGGGCCGGTGTGGATATTCTTGACACCGAGAGCCAGCAGGGCCAGCAGGACAATCACTGCCTTCTGCTCATACCAGGCTATGTTGTAGACCACCGGTAGCTCATTGAGGTCTTTGAGGCCGAAAGCATCGCGCAGGGCCATTGAAATTCTGACGAGCGAATAAGAGTCGTTGCACTGGCCGGCGTCGAGCACGCGGGGTACACCCTCAATGTCGCCCAAAGGCAGCTTGTTGTAGCGGAACTTGGCACACCCGGCTGTGAGGATTACACAATCGTCGGGCAATGCCTTGGCAAACTCGGTGTAATAGTCGCGCGAGGGGAAACGTCCGTCACATCCGGCCATAACCACAAACTTGCGTATCTTGCCACGTTTAATCAAATCGACAATCTTGGGGGCAAGCTCAATCACCTGATGGTGGGCAAAGCCTCCTACGATTTCGCCATTCTCAATCTCCTCGGGGGGAGCACACTTCAGGGCATGCTCGATGAGTGCCGAGAAGTCTTTAGGCTTGCCGGGCTCGCCGTCGGGGATGTGATGGGTGCCGGGCAGACCGACCACTCCGGTGGTGTAGACACGGTCAAGATAGGTGCAGTTTTTGCGCGGAGGCACAATGCAGTTGGAGGTAAAGAGGAAGACGCCGTTGAAGTGCTCAAACTCGTCGGTCTGTTTCCACCACGCGTTGCCGAAGTTGCCGGCAAAGTGGGGATATTTCTTGAAAGCGGGATAATATTGTCCCGGCAGCATCTCGCTGTGGGTATAGACATCGACACCTTTGCCGGCGGTCTGCTCAAGCAGTTCCTCAAGATCTTTGAGGTCATGGCCGCTGATGAGAATACCGGGTCGGTTTCTCACACCTATATCAACCTTTGTTATCTCGGGATTGCCATAGCTCTCGGTATTGGCCTTGTCGAGCAGTGCCATTGCCCTGACACCACCCTGGCCTACGTTTAGCACCAGCGAGAACAGCTCGTTGGCATCAATATCGACGCGGTCAGACTCGGCCAAGGCATTTTCAATAATGGCATAGACGTCATCGTCCTCATATCCCAAGTTGGCGGCATGACGGGCATAGGCGGCCATACCTTTGCAACCAAAGATGGCAAGCTGTTTCAACCCGCGGGTGTCGGGATTGGGATCGGCAAGCACACCGGTCTCGGCAAGATATTCCTCGGCCTTGTCGGGGGTTCCGGTAAATATAATGTCGGGACGGTCGGGAATCTCTACGCCCATCTTTTTGAGGGTACCCTCGAGCAGGTTTCTCACCTTGAAGGCACGCTCGATGTAAGCGTCGAGCGCTATGTCGTCAAAGTTGGCATTGGTGATGGTTACAAACAGGGCGTCGACCACAAAACGGTCGGCCTCTCGCGAAGGCTCACCCAAACGGCGCATCTCGCGATTGAGTGCCGCGATGCCGCGGGTGATATACAGCAACATGTCCATGCGTGCCGAGGTCTCGGCCTTTTTGCCACACACGCCCATCAGCTCACACCCTTTGCCGCGAGCTGTCTCCTGACATTGATAACAAAACATCTTTGGTTGATTTTCCATAATTATCGATGGTTGAATGGTGAATAAATTGTTTATTACGCTTTTCAAACCATTTAAGAGCGCCGTTTGTTCAAATGACAGAATACTTATTAATCTGTTTTACAACACATAAACAAACAACACACATTATAAAATGGAAATACAACTGAAAAGAGCCTACGACCCGGCCGACCCGTCAACCGACGGCTATCGTGTCTATATCGACCGCCTGTGGCCCCGCGGCCTGTCACACGTTACTTTTCACTACGATCTGTGGGACAAAGAGATAGCGCCGTCGACCGAACTGCGTGAATGGTTTCACGCCGATGCCGACGGGCGATGGGACGAGTTTGTCAGGCGCTACAAGGCCGAGCTCGCCGCCAACGCGGCTTTCGCCACGCTCAAGCAAACCCTTGCCTCCAGGCCGCGTGTGACCTTGCTCTACTCGTCACACGACCGTGAACACAACAATGCTGTTGTTGTCGAGCAGGCTCTCAGAGCCAGTTCATAACCATATTATGGAACAGGCTCTTAGAAACCTTGCTCTTTTATGAAGTCGCGATAGACTTTTGAAAAATGCTCGTTGGCCTCGCGGGTGTATCTGACATCGGTAAACACCTGAGCCAATGACTCTTTGTTATTCTCGGCCACAAAGCGCTTGCTGTCGTCACGCGCCTCTTTGGGGGCATATATTTCCTTAATCGTCTCGGGAGAATAGTCATGGTATGTCTCGTTGTGCATGATGGCACCCACATCGAGACGGTCGCTCACCTCGCTCTCACCCTCGGGATAGCCAACGGTCAATGTGGTCACGGGCACCACGCGTGAGGGAAGGTTGAGGATACGGGCAATATCGGGCGCGTTATAGGTGGTTGTGCCGAGATAGCAACACCCCAGACCGTTCATCTCGGCAAGAGTGCAGAATTGCTGGGCAAAGATTGTCGTGTCAAGCAGGGCTGTCACAAACGACTGGAAGTTGTCATAGCCGGGCTTGGCATTGCTGGCATGACACCATTTTACAAACCGGTTGAAGTCGGCACAAAATGTCAGCACCACGGGAGCCGCCGTCACTGTCGGTTGATTGAAATGGGTCGGCGCGAGCTTTTGCTTCATTTCAGGGTCGCGGGTGACGATTACACTGTAAAGCTGCATGTTTCCGGTTGTCGGGGCATGAGACGCAGCCTCAATCAATTCGGTTAACACAGCCGGCTCGATATCACGGTCGGAATAACGGCGTATAGTGCGCCTTGAGGTAAAGAATGGGTCGATCGACATAATTGTGAGTTTTTGGCAAAAGTAGCAAAAATTTCCAATTAAAAATAGTAAATTTGCACTCTAAACTATTAAGAAGATGCTTTTATCAATGACCGGATTTGGCAAATCGGCCATCGAGATTTGCCAAAAGAAAATCACCATTGAGGTGAAGTCGCTTAATTCAAAGCAGCTTGACATGTCGTCAAGGCTGCCGTCGCTGTATCGGGAGCTTGAGGGTGAGATGAGAAATCTGGTCGCCAAAAAGCTTGAGCGAGGGAAAGTTGACCTGTCGGTGACGGTCGACAACCTGGCAGGCGTGTCGGCCACGACGTTGAATGTGCCTGCGCTCAAAGCCTACAAGGAGCAGATTGAACTGCTGGCCCGCGAGCTCGGACTGCCCGAGCCGACCGATTGGTACAGTGTCTTGATGCGTCTGCCCGACGCCGTCAAGAATGATTCAGCCGACGAGCTTACCGACCCTGAGCGCCAAGCTTTGCTGCAATGTCTGTCACAGGCTCTCGACGGCGTTGCCGCCCATCGCCGGGCCGAAGGGGAGCGGCTGGAGGAATTTTTCACACTGCGTGTCAATAAAATCAAGGCATTGCTTGAGGAGGTGCCTCAGTTTGAAGCCGAGCGTGTGGCCCATGTCAGGGCCAAGCTTGAAGACGGGCTCTCAAAGATAAAGGATGTCGATTATGACAAGGGGCGCCTCGAGCAAGAGATGATCTACTATATCGAGAAACTCGACATCAACGAGGAGAAGCAACGCCTCGCCCAACACCTCAACTATTTCATCGAGACAATGGCCGGCACGCCCGGTCAAGGGAAAAAGCTCGGGTTTATCGCCCAGGAGATGGGACGTGAAATCAACACCATGGGGTCAAAGAGCAACCATGCGGGCATGCAGCGACTCGTCGTCAAAATGAAAGATGAGCTTGAGCAAATCAAAGAGCAAGTACTTAACGTAATGTGATGCAGAAAGGAAAAACGATTGTCATTTCAGCTCCATCGGGCACGGGAAAATCGACCATCATCAATGAGTTGATGAAAGATGCAGCCCTCGACCTCCACTTCTCGGTGTCGGCAACCAACCGTCCACCGCGTCAAGGGGAGAGCGACGGTGTCCAGTATCGCTTTGTGTCGACCGAGCAATTTCAGCAGATGGCGCGCGACGGCGAGTTTGTAGAGTGGGAAGAGGTTTATCAGGGCCGCTATTACGGCACTCCTGTCAGCGAGATCGAGCGCGTGGTCAACAGCGGCCACAACGTCATTCTCGACCTCGACGTCAAGGGCGGCGTCAATGTAAAGAAGATGATGGGCACCCAGGTGCTGACCATATTCATCATGCCTCCGGGCATCGACGAGCTGCGCCGCCGGCTGAAAGGCCGTGCCACCGACGACGACACCGAGATCGAGCGCCGAGTGGCCAAGGCTGAGTTTGAAATCACTTTTGCCCCCGATTTTGACTGTCAGGTTGTCAATGACGACCTCAGCCAAGCTGTCGGAAACGTAAGAGCTCTAATCACCGACTTTTTAAACAATTGAAAATGGAGTCAAATACAATAGGCATATTCGGCGGTTCGTTCAACCCGGTTCACATAGGCCATCTCATGCTGGCCAACTATCTGTGTCAGTTCACCGACCTTGAAGCGGTGTGGCTCACTCTGTCGCCGCTCAATCCGTTGAAGACCGACTCGCTTGAGCTTATATCGGACATCGACCGCCTCAAGATGCTCACCATCGCCACAAAAGGAGTGGAGGGAATAGGCACCTGCGACATCGAGCTGTCAATGCCCCGCCCGAGCTACACCATCAACACCCTTGACCTGCTTGCACGCCGCTACCCGCGGCGCAAGTTCAAGCTAATTATCGGCAGCGACAACCTGCGTGTTTTTGACCGCTGGCGCGAGGGCGACCGCATAAAGCGCGACTATGGACTGATTGTCTATCCCCGGCCCGGCTATCCTCTGCCAACACAATATGAAGACGGAGTGGACACCATCGATGCTCCTCAGTGCAACCTGTCGAGCACATTCATCCGACGCGCCCTCGCCCGGGGGTATGACATGAGCTATTTCCTGCACCCCGATGTCTACACTTATATTAAAGAGAACGGATTATATAATGGAAAATAACATACAACTAAGTCCCGGTCAACTGTCGTTCATCGGGCTCGCCAACGAGTATTGCCAAGCAATAGAAAGCGCCCGCGACACAGCGCGCGAGGAGTTCATTCAGCTCATGCTGCGTCAGTTGCCGCGCCTCTACATCGTGGCGACCGACCTGCCGGCATCTACCGACATTACCGACAATGTCGGCTACATGGACAACAGCCTTGACGAGGATTACTATGACTCCCTGCGCCGCTCCATTGAAAATCTGTTAGGCGAAGACGACACTTATCTTGAGGTGTTTGAGGAGGATATGAAATACTCCGACACACCGATCGGGGCCTCAATCTCGGAGGGGTTGTGTGACATCTTCCAGTCACTTTTCAATTTTCTGGAGACCGTTCGCGAGGCTCCGGCCGAAATTATCAGCGAGGCATTATGTGCCATAAAGGAAGATTTTGAGTCATACTGGAGCCGGATTCTCTGCAATAATCTGCGCGCCCTTAACGCCCTGCGTTATCACTAAACACAAAACGGTTGAAAAGATGAAAGCGATCAATCGATTTGTCACACTGATAATAGCCTCATTGCTGTTGGTCGCCACTCCCGTCGGGCTCGAAGCAAAGCGGTCGGCAAAGGGAGGCAGGACAACTGCGGTCACCAAATCAAAAGCCGGCTCAAAAAAAAGGGAAAAGACCTCAAAAAAGACTTCGGGCAAGACAAGGAGAGGGAAGCAGACCAATAAGAAACAGAGCCGCCGGGCGGCTGCTGTATGGCATCCCTTTGCGTCATTTGAGTCACGCGCCACCCCGACGCCCTATTATGTTCCCGGTGACTCAATAGCGTCTCTCAAGCGTAAAGCCGCCGCCGGTAACCGTGAGGCTCAATATCTGCTTGGTTGCTCTCATTTTGAGCGTCGTGTCAGGAACACTCCGGCCGACTCGGCCGACATTCTCGCGGCCTATTACTGGCAACAGGCGGCAGCCCAGGGCCACACCGAGGCCATGGGTAACTACGGTTATTGCCTGCGCACAGGCCGCGGCCTGCGTGCCGATACGCTTTCAGCCGTTGAATGGTACATAAAATCTCTTCTCAAGGGGAACCGTCGTCTCGAGAATCTGACAGCCCGCAATGCCGAGCATGGCGGCGGTTTTGACGCCTACGTCATGGCCCGGGCAATTGAACAGGGTTTTAAAGGAGCCGGCAGTGGTAAAGACGTGGCCTATTATGACAACTTGGCGGCAAAGGGAGAGTTTACACCGGCATTGATTGACGGCGCCCGGCGTTACCTTGCTGCCGGCAACACCACATCGGCCCTTGAGATGCTCCGCGCCATACGCAACCCCGACGACAAAACAATCGGACAAATACTCGACATGCTGTCGCGCGCCGGCACAACCGACCTTCAGGTGCTACGCAATCTTGCCGAGACCGAATATCCCGAGGCTCAGCTGGCTCTGTCGGAGGTATTACTGTCAAACGGCGACAATGCCGAGGGGGCAAGATGGATGTATCAGGCTGCCCAAAATGGTTCGGATGTCGCTCTCGACCGCATCGTGAAGATTCAGACCACCCCCGGCAGCTCTCTCTATGACCCCTATCAGGCATATTTATGGCTTGACATGGCTACCGAAAGCGACCCCGGGGAGGCATCGGTAAAGGCTCTCGAGCTGACAGGCGACAGCGCTTTTGCCGACTTCACCAAAGCCCTCATCATGCTCGACCGCGAGGACAGGCAACCTGACTACGCCGGGGCTCTGCCTCTTCTGACCGACAACCCGACTCCGGGAGCCGAGGCGATGGCTCTTTTATGTGAGGCCAAAACGGTAAAGAAATCCAAAGCCGGCAAAACGCTCAAGCAGATGGCGTCAAAAGCAGCTCCACTGGCACCACTCGCCTACTCTTTCATCAATGCCAAAGATGCGATGAAGATGCTCAAGAAAGGAGCTGAGGCGGGCGATGTGGCCTCGGCCAACCGTCTCGGAGTGATCTACTTTAACGAGAAAAAATTTGATGATGCCCGTGAGGTCTTGCTCCCCCTGCAACAAAATGCAGTTATGACCCGCGATGCCTCGGTTGCCCTTAGTAAATGTGAATAGCCTAATAAAATGAAAATCACTCTTGACATAATAATCGATAGTTTTCACAAACTCAACAAGTTATATTTTGACAACAAGCTGCCCGGTATTCTCATCAAACTGTCGCGATCGAGAACGCAACTGGGTTGTTTCAGTGTGTCGACCAAAAGCGATGGCCGTGGCAACATAGTGTCTCGAAACCGGTCAATCTCAATCAGCACCATGTTTGACCGGACGCTGCAGGAATATGAGAACACCCTGGCCCATGAGATGATTCACTACGCGATACATCTTTTCGGGCCACACGATGAGACATCCCACGGCAATACGTTCTGCCGCTACCGCGACCTGATAAACAGCCGGGGGCTTCACCACATTGAGATAAGCACGGCTATCAAAAGTGAGGAAAGGGAGCCACTGTTTCGCCGCAATTACATTATTGTTTCCCAACTGACCGACGGCACGATTGGAATCACTGTGGTCGCCTCGACGCGCATCTTTGAGATGGACAGAGTGTTCAGACAGTGGGACGTGGTCAAATCTCACCGGTGGTGGGGCTCGACCGACCAGTTCTTTAATAAATTCCCGAGGGTTACCAAACCAAAAATCTATCCTCTCACCAAAGATGAGTACGAGAAATATATTTTAAACAACGCTATTCCACTTGAAATTAAAGGCAATCACATTCTTCCGGCCTAATGACAACCTCGCTTCTCTCACTCCCGACGTTTATGCACAATCCCCTGGTGTTCTGGGGATTGATATTGGCATATATTATAACAATACTGAGCATAATCGGGGTGGTGATAAGTGAGAACCGCAATCCGCTCAAGTCATTGGCATGGATAACGGTGCTCATGTTGCTGCCGGTAGGTGGCATTATCCTTTACATCTTCTTTGGCCGGAGCATTAAAAATCAGCACATGATATCCAGGCGTAACAAGAGGCGGCTGTTGCGCGAGGATATCGGAATAGAACAAAGCGGCAACATCTCTCATCTGAGCGCCGACAACCGACGGCTCGCCACCATCGCGCGTTCGCTCACCGGCACAGTCTATTTTGACGAGAACGACGTCGAGCTTTTTTTTAACGGAGACGACAAATTCAAGCGCCTCATCGGCGACCTTAAAAATGCCCGACACTATATCCACCTTCAATACTACATATTTGAAGACGACCGCCTGGGCACAGAGATTGCCACTATCCTCAAAGAGAAAGCTCGCGAGGGGGTGAGGGTGCGTGTAATATATGACCACATCGGGTCGATTCATGTCAAGTCGCGCTTTTTTAAAGAGATGCGTCAGGCCGGCATTGAGGTCTATCCATTCTTTAAAGTCGCGTTTCCACCGTTTGCAACACGCATGAACTGGCGTAACCACCGCAAGATTGTTGTAATCGACGGTCAGATAGGATATATTGGCGGCATGAACATCGCCGACCGATATATCGACGGCGGTAAAAAATTCAAAACATGGCGAGACACCCACCTGAGGGTCACCGGTCACGTCGTTGCCGGTCTGCAATATTCATTTGCCGTCGACTGGAACTTCATGGGCCAGCCGCTGCTCAAGGAGACAGCCGGTGCTGCTCCCCAACGCCCCCACAATGTCGGGATGCAGCTCATCACAAGCGGGCCGACAAGCCGTTGGAGCAACATCGCCATGATATATCTCAAAGCCATCGCATCGGCATCAAAGCGCATCTATATCCAGACCCCCTATTTCCTGCCAACCGAGGCGTTGCTCAAAGCGCTTCAGGCGGCTGCACTGGCAAGGGTTGACGTCAGAATACTGATGCCCCGCAAAAGCGACTCGATAATACTCACCTATGCTTCCTACAGCTACATCTCCGAGTGCCTCAGGGCCGGCATAAAGATTTACCTGTATCAGGAAGGCATGTTGCACTCAAAAATCATGATAATCGACGACGACTGGTCGAGTGTCGGGTCCACCAACTTTGACTTCCGCAGCTTTGAGCACAACTTTGAGTCAAACGCGCTTATCTTCTCTAACGATGTCAACCGGCGGTTGGTCAAACAGTTTGCCGAAGACATAAAGAACAGCACACGCGTCAAGGCGGCTCAATGGAAAAGCCGCCCCATCACCCAACGGGCATTAGAGTCGGTACTGAGATTGCTCAGTCCAATCCTGTAGCCAAGTGGTCAACTCAGCGGGATTTTATTTAAGGATGGCCGAGCCTACGCCTCCATCGCGTTGCTGCTCATCACGCGACGATACTTTCTTTCCATAGTTAAATGTATAAGTCAGCGTCAGCAAAATCTTGCGTGAGAGGTCATCTTCCCATGTGTGATTCACTTCAGAGTATCGCGGCGATGAGAAACATGAATCAATAAAACCGTTCTTCTTAAACCAGTTGCGGAATTGCAGACTTGCCTTCAGGTTGCCTATTGAATAGTTTGCCATCAACCCGTAGGTGCTCTTGAAACTTGAACGGAAACCGTAGCTCCAGGCGCCGAGTTGCTTTTGAGGTGTCTGATAAAACAGTGTCGCCGACCAATTGTCTTTGGAATACTGTGTGTAGATGCTGCCGGAGAGAAGATTCATCTTTTGAGCGTCCTGTCCGGTCAGAACAACCCTCTGCGCGCTGCCGTTTGCCCTGATGCTAAATGTGTTATTCAGCAATTTCAAATTACACGAAAGCCACGCTGAATAAGAATGGGCATCACCGCTGTTAATCGATTGACGAACGAGGCCATCATATCCCGTCAAAGAGTAGAAACGATAGGCTTGTTTGTTAGGATTTCCTTCATACTCGACAGTAGCTGTCAGCGAGAGATTGTTGGTCGGAATATAGGTATAAGAGGCCGATGCCGACGCAAACAGAGTGTTGCGCAGGTCGGGATTGCCTTGCAGCCAAAGCAACTCGTTTGACTGGACCAAAGCCTCGCTTGATGTGGAGGCCTCGGGGTGTGAGTTGCCCCACCACCCCTCAACGCTTGCCGAGTGCCGGTCGCTTATATCATACTCCAACTGAAACCCGAGCCGTGGATTCCACTGCTCAAGCGTGTTTCTACCGTTTACGCGACCAACGACGTAAGACGCTCCCACGCGGGAGTAAAGACTGAGTTTCTTCCAATTCTGCGTATAAATAAGGAAGATCATATTCTCCGACGAAAGCAACTTCTGCCGACTGTTGTCTGTGCCGAAATAATGAGTGTCGTAAAAAGTGTTATAGGTCATCAGATTGACGCGGAAGGTATTGTTATGACCAAGCATCTTTGCATACTGCATTGTGACATTGGGAGAATAAACTTTCTCTTTATTATTGTTGACAATGGGAGCAAGATCGGAGAGCTGATAGAAAGAATGGTTTTTGGTCGAACCGTAGGTAAACCCCCATGAGGCAGACAGCGAGTTGCCGTTTGAGATGTCAAAATAATAATAACCTCTTGCTGCCGGATAAAGAGTCTGAACAGAATTTATTTCTGTTGCTGTAACGTCGTCAAAGTCGGGGACAGAGAGCGAGACTGTCATTGGCCGACGCGTAATTGGATTGCCCGACCGGCCAAAGCTGATCTGGTGTTGAGCAAATGCACTTTCACTGCGATAATGAGCTGTCAGTGACGTGTATTGGGAATTATTGCGTGACAGGTAATTATCACCTGTCGCCCGGGTGCGGGTAATCTCATCATAATGCGCCCCGTTGAAATCCACATCCCTGAAAGTGGACACGCTCGACAACGGCATATTGTTGTTGTGCGACCAATTGGAAGAGGCATAAGCATCAATAGTCCACTTTTTGTAAACAAAACGTGAAAAGATACCACCCTCTATCAAATCGGATGAGAGAGCACGTCCTCTTGCACTGAGTTTTGTGTAACCGCCCCACTCATATTGCTGCATGATAAAATTCACAACGTGCACTGCATCATTGAATCGCGGGTCGTCAGGGTAATTAAGCACCTCGACCTTAAGTACATCTTCAAGCCTTAAACTTTTCACTTCCTCTTCAGAGGCAGGGACATAGTCAATAAAAATCGACACTCCCTTGCCAGTGTTGGTCTTGACCTCAGTTGACCCTGGAGTGACACTAAGCTGAGGAATCTGCATATTGAACAGCAAACCCGTCGCGTCGATCGATGTTTTCTTTGTTTTCTTTGCCGGGATATATTCCACTCCGTTCTTTATCACTCGCTGGGTGCGTCCCTCCACCTCGACCTCTTTGAGGGTATAGCTTTGGATAGAGTCGGATTGCACCCCGATACTATCGGCGGGAACCTGGGCATAAGCCGTTGCAGAAAGAATAATCAGCGCTGTTGAGACCAAATAATTTTTCATGCCTTAAAAATGTCATTTCTCTAAGGACGCAAAATTACTCAATCTGTTACACTCAACCCTTAACAAATGTTGAAAACAACAGGAAAAAACCGACTACTTGATTGACGGTATTCCCTTGATGATCTCAAGCATCAGCCTGTAGGCCTCCTCCATTTCCTCGAGGTCGGCATACTCGCGGGTGGAATGAATATCATGCTGACCGGTGAAGACACACATGCCTCCTTTAAGCCCATTGGCAGCAAACATCGACGCGGTTGTGCCGCCACGCTCGGAGGTAAACGTAACCTCCTTGCCAATCTTGCAGGCTGCACTCTCAACAAGGGCTTTGGCTTGAGGATGGATGGTATATGCAACATTTTCATATTGCAAGCCGTCAAACACCACTTCAACCCCCACATTTGGGAAATCGTGTCTCACTTTGTCAAGAGCATCGCTAAGCAATTTGTCAAAACGCTCGCCCTCGGCCTTGTCGAAATATCTGACACGAGTCTGGACAGTCACGTCAGGGCTATCTTTTTCTTTGTCAAAACTCCACGGGTGTATGTAGCCCTGCGTTCCCTCGGTGTTTTCAGGACGTATCTCCACCGGGAAGAACGCGATGAAAGTAGCGGCCGCCGCTGTCGCATCCCCAAGTTTCTGTTCCTTTGCCTTAGCCGGATGAGCCTCATGGCCAATAAATTTCACATTGAAACCTCGGGCGGTGAAATTGGACTCGGTAATAATCCTACCACCCTCCCCGTCAAGATCAAACAAAATGTCGGGGTTGAAAATCTTTGAATCAATAGCATCGGCCGCGTGACCCACATCCTCGTTGGGACAGAACGCAAACATCACCTCGCCATGTTTAAGTTTCTTATCACTGATAAGAGTTTGAATCAGCTGAACAGCGATCGTGCATCCACATTTGTCGTCGGCACCGAGCAGTGTCGTCCCGTCGGTTCTTACTATTGTGTGCCCCTCTTTTGTGTCTACAATCGGCTTGATGCTACCCCCGGGAGCCTCAGGAGTCACGTCAAGGTGGCAACTGATGCCAAGTGAAGGGCAATTGCCCTTGACATTTGAAGGAACAGTCACATAAACATAACAGTCATCGCTAACAAGACACATCGCCCCGGTTGCACGGTAGCTTTTAATCATTGCCTCCACATCTTTCTGTATTGCCCTGGCCATATTGTATTGCCCGGCTGTACAGATACTGTCATAACTTGACTGGCTGTCAATTGAGGCATAATGAGTGAATCGGTCCAGCATCGATTTCTGAACACCCGAAGACTGAGAAAAGCACAGGACAGATGTCAAGAGTCCTAATGCAACCGCGGCAATCTGTTTCATTGGAGGATATTTTAGCGAGTTAAGAACGTGATTGTGTTGAGAGTCAAGCACCAATCAAAATGCCAAGCATCATCCCGTAGACCGGTGAAAAACTTCTACAGGGCACGCTTATCGGCAAAGATAACGATATTTTCCAACTTTTGCACGTTTACCTTAAAAAATTTCACCTATAAGTACAGGTGTAATACTCTATTGATTGCAAAATCAAAATAATACCCTGCCGGGTAAAGATATTTTCAATTGTATCCATAGACAGGCCAGCTTCATTATATTGAGATGTGTCCCATTGGAATGTAGAGTTGGAATTATATCCGTACTCTATACTTTCAGTTGATATTTCAGTAAAAAAATCAACTAAAAGTAGATAAACAATAAATCTTTAACGCGCAAACTCCCACTATAAATAGGTAATAAGTGGGAAGAAGAAAAAAAATGGCAGTATTAAAAATAATGCCAAAATTTTGCAGAACCAAAATCGACAACAACTCCTTAACTTAATAAGATAACAAGCCTCTCAGGCGAGCCTTTGGCAGCATACTTGAGAGGCGTTCTTTATTTAAGTTCATTTAATCAGGAATGGACTTCCACCCGTTAAAAAATACCCCTGTCGGGCAAACCAAGAAAAACCGCAGAACTAATTGATAGTCTGCGGTTTGACTTGTTTTTGTGTTTCGTGGTCCGGAATCTGTCCGACCCTCATAGTGGAGGTGGAGGGACCCGAACTTAACACCGCAAGCATCGCTGTATCAATAAGATACAAACGCGCTTTTTATTTGTGTAACGAATTTTAACTCTTTTATATCTATAGCCCATCAATTCTTTAACGCAGGGCAAATGCTGGTTCCAGAATCTGTAAACCCAATGCTGATTCAATCTTGAAGATTGTTT
>CAYMVS010000012.1:0-48777 GCA_964394205.1 uncultured Muribaculaceae bacterium
CTTGTTTTTTTATCCTGCCGGTGTAGAAATCTCAGAATTTTTATCTAAATTTGCCCCTATCCCTGTGCTCCGTTGCCTTCGGGCTACGCCCTCGGTCAACCCCGCACAGGGATAGGATCCGGTTAGTCAACCATACTTAGTAGTAAAGTCAACCAGTAACAGTAAACATACTAAACCGAGTCAACCTTTTTCAGGAACGGACAGAGCCGAGACACGGCTGAAAAAATTTGACTGTATTTAAGTGAAATAGTCGGGGGAATTTTGTAATTTTGCAAAAATTTTACCTCGACCTTTTCTTTGGAGATGAAAAAAGTGAGTTATAACGGGCTTGATTTTGTGCCCTACATAGAAAATGACAAAATCATGGCCCGCATCAAGGAGCTGGCTGTCAAGATGAATGAAGACCTCAAGGGGAGGCGGCCGCTGTTTCTTTGTGTGCTGACCGGCGCTTTCCCCTTTGCATCGGGCCTCTTTCTCGATTTTGAGGGTGACGCCGAGATTGCGTTCATTCGTCTGAAAAGCTATGAGGGCACCGGCTCGACCGGCGTGGTCAAGCAGGTGCTCGGATTGAGCGAGAATATCGAGGGGCGCACGGTTGTCATTGTCGAAGATATCGTTGACACCGGTAACACCATCGCCGGGCTCATCGAGGATCTCAAAAAGAAAAATCCGGCCGAAATCAAGATTGCCACACTCCTTTTCAAACCCGAGGCTCTGCAGAAAGATGTCAAGCCCGACTATGTGGGATTTGAAATCCCCTCCAAGTTTATCATCGGGTTTGGCCTTGACCTTGACGGGTTGGCCCGCAACCTGCCCGACATTTATGTAAAGCATGATGCCTGAGAGAGACGACAATCACCAGTTCAACATATATACTTTGAAAAATCCCCGTTACCGAGATGTTTAATTTAGTAATTTTTGGCGCGCCGGGCAGTGGAAAAGGTACTCAGAGTGAAAAGCTAATAGACAAATATGGCTTGTATCACATCTCGACCGGCCAGGTGTTGCGCGACCAGATAGCCCGAAAGACACCCGACGGCATCCTTGCCGACAGTTACATTTCAAAAGGACATCTGATACCCGACGACCTGATGGTGAAGATACTTGGCGATGTGCTCGACTCAAAAAAGGATTTGACAGCCAAGGGAATTGTGTTTGACGGCTTTCCACGCACCATCAAGCAGGCCGAGGCTCTGAGGAAGATGCTTGACGAGCGCGGCACCGGGATTCACGCCGTGATTGGCCTTGAGGTGGATGAGGACGAGCTGATCAAGCGGCTGCTCAACCGAGGCAAGACATCGGGACGCAGCGACGACAACCTCGACACCATCAAAGAGCGCCTGAACGTCTACCACAACGAGACCAGTCCGCTTAGGGAATATTACTCCTCGCTGGGGTGTTATCACCCAATCGACGGCTCGGGCACGGTAGACGACATCTTTGACCGCATCGCCAATCACGTCGACAAGCTCAAGTGAGCCACGCCTGAAGGGGGTGTCTTTTCGCTCGCAAGGTCAATAAAGGGGGGAGGGTGTGGGTCCACATCCCCCTTGTCATTTATAGAACAGGGCTGCAGGCGCCGGAAACTCAAGATAACCCCCCATCATTTAACCAACAGTCGATAAACAATGTCAATTTTCTCATTTTTCAACAGACCTGACAAGTCCACCAAACCGGGCGACACCCCCGACGTGCCGGCCGCCGACAGTGATTCGTCCAATCCAGTCGAGTTGGTCATGCACGGTCTTGCCAAGCTGCAGGCCCGGGTGACACGCCACGAGCAGGTGAATAATATAATGGAGATTGACTTTGAGTTTCAGGCCGGCCACTTCATGGCACAGGTGTCGGAGAGCCTGGGGTCCATGTCGCTCTGTTACCCGAGCATAGGGGGGTGGGGGCTGAAGGAACTGGCGGCCATCGAGTATCTTTGCAACCGCATGTCATCTCAGATGTTTGGGACCCACCTGACCTATCGTATCATTAAGAGTGACGACTCGGTCGGGATCGCTGTCGACATCTGGGCCAATCTGTTTGTGAGCGAGGTGCCGGCGATGGATGTGGTCATCGAGCGACTGATAAGAATCATTTTCACCGTACAGCGCGATTTCTGCAAGCAACTTGACGATTATGACCCGGCTTTGCTTGAAGAGACTCCCGACAACAGTCTGAACCGGACGGTGTTTAAGCAATTGTATCTCAAGGAGATTGTAAAAAGTTGGGAAAAGGAACAGGTCTCATCGGCGCCCGCTGTTGACGCGCCGTTGGAGAGGCCTACCGTCGGCAACCTGCTTGACACAGTCATCGGGCAACCACAGGGCACTGTCACATTCATCAGTCTCGACATCATAACCACCGAGACGGTCAAGCGGCTCGCCCAAGGGCCTGAGGCAGGCGATGTCATGCTCTCGACGCTGCTTGTCGACCAACTGACCGCCATCGGCCGGTTCAGCATCGAGGGTGAGTCGGCACCCCGTGTGGTGACTGTCACTGTCAATAAATCCCCCGACAACATATTGAACGACAATCCCGCCGGCCAATCTTTCTTTGTCACTTTCAGCCTGCAGCCGGTCAACCCGACACTTGACCCGACGATAAACGGCTCTTTCAACAGCGGACGGCAGTTGACGCTTATCGTCGGCCCCGACTCCATGAACCCGGCGGCCAATGACGCCGAGATACGGTTTATGAAAGCCGATGCCCTTGACAAAATCAGGGAGGGGCGACACGACGAGCTGACCGTGGCACAGAAATTGATGGCGGCACTTGACAGGCCCGTGTTGGATGAAAATCTTTACAATGGCCTCAAAGAGTTTTACAACGGCAATTTCCTGCTCGCGGCACGGTTGCTTGACCCCGTGGCACGGACGATGTTGGCATCGGTGTATAAGATGGATGAGGATGGGCGCCGGTCGTTACATTTGCTGTTGTTCTATACCGGGGTATCCTACATGAAGATAGGCAACTTTGACAGCTCGTTTTTCTTTCTGGAACCTTTGATGCACTACACCAATATCGATTGGACAAAGGCGGTGCTGACCACCCTGATGTCGACCCACGATTTCAGGACCCGCGCGTTCATCGAGTCATTGCTCGACAGCGTTTCCCGTTTTGAGCGGGATATGTCACAGCATGACGATGGCGACGATGACAACAACGAGCAGGCCGATGTAGTGAGGGAATTTAAGGAATATCTCAATTTCACTCTGGCCAACTTTTATGTCACCGACGGGATGATCGAAGAAGCGGAGACTCTGCTCAGGCCCCTTATCGGTGGACTATACAACGATGAGGCACAGAGGCTTCTCGACAAAATCGTCGAGATGAAAAACGACGTGGACCGGTCACATCAACAGTCGGCCCGTGAGAGCGGGGAGGAGGAGCAGTCATGAAAAAGGGCGTCTTGAAAATTGTCGGCACCTGGGTGATGTTTATCGTCGTCATGCAGTTGCTCAGAGCTCTCTTTATCGGCATCCATCACTCGCTGATAGCAGTCAGCTCGGTGGCCGACTTTTTCTCTATCCTCTGGCACGGACTGGCGATCGACGGCGCCGTGGCCGGTTATCTGACGGTGGTGCCGGCGCTGTTGGTGATCGCCTCCAATCTTGGCTCATCACCGGTGATAAAGGTCGCCTGGAAGGTCTGGTTTGCTTTGGCCTCGGTTCTTCTGGCTGTTATCACGGTGGCCGATGCCGCCCTTTACGGCTATTGGGACTTCAGGCTCGACATGACCCCGCTGTTTTATCTATCGACCTCGCCGGCAGCAGCCCTGGCAAGCGTGGAGTGGTGGGTGTATATTCTTGCATTGACAGCGGTTGTCGCCCTGGGTGCAGCCATCTATTGCGCGATGTGGTTCACGGTAGGGCAGATCGACATCACCCCCCCGGCCCCAAGACAAAGGGCTGTCGCCGTGGCTGTGCTGACACTCGTCACCGCGGCGCTGTTTATCCCCATACGCGGGGGTGTCACAGTGTCAACCATGAACCTGAGTAGAGCCTACTTTTCAAACAATCAGCGGTTTAATCACGCGGCAATCAATCCTGTGTTCAGTCTGCTTTATTCCTTTACCCACCAGGATGATTTTGGCGGGCAGTTCAACTTCTATGACGACAAAAAGTTGGAGGAACTGATGTCGACCCTCGTTGACCGGCCCGACGGGCGCCCCGACACAACGCTGCTGTCAACTCCCCGCCCCGATATATACATCCTCATCATGGAGAGTTTCTCGGCACACCTGATGCCATCGCTCGGAGGGGAGCCGATAGCGACGCGGCTTGACAGCCTGGCCTCGAGCGGGATTCTTTTCACCAACTTCTATGCCAACAGTTTCAGGACCGATCGCGCCCTGCCGGCCATACTGAGCGGATTTCCCGGCCAGCCGACAACCTCGGTGATGAAACATGTCGAGAAAGCCGGCCATTTGCCGTCGATCGCCTCATCGCTCAACGCCGTTGGCTATGAGTCAAGCTATTACTATGGTGGCGACATAAACTTTACCAACATGTTGGCCTATCTTGTGAGCAGCGGTTTCGGCAAAATTGTGTGTGACAAGGATTTCCCGATTTCGCAGCGCACCGGTAAATGGGGCGCACCCGACGGCGCTCTTTTTGAAAAGGCCAAGGCCGACCTGGCGGTGCTCCCGGCCGATGGAGCGCCCCGATTTACTGTCATCCAGACTTCAAGCAGCCACGAGCCGTTTGAGGTGCCATATACCGACCCGCGGTTTGCCGACTCTCCGCGCAAAAACGCGTTTGCCTATGCCGACAGCTGCATCGTCGGGTTTGTCGACAACCTCAGGCAATCGGGACGCTGGGACCGCTCGCTTGTCATTCTTGTGCCCGACCATCAGGGCGTCTATCCTGAGAACATGGATGAGAACGCCCGGCGTCACCATGTGCCGCTGATTTTGACCGGGGGGGCGTTAAAGGAGTCGGGGCGACAGATTGACACGGCCGGGTCACAGGTTGACATCGCGGCCACGCTGCTGGCCATGCTCGGTGTCGATCACGGTCAGTTCACTTTCAGCAAGGACCTGCTCAACCCGGCCTCACCTCATTTTGCGTTTTTTACCTCGCCAAGCGTGATTGGCATGGTTGACAGCGATGGCCGCGAGGCGAGCTACAATATTGATAGCTCAACAAACCTCACCCCGACAACCCCGGCCACCCTCACCGAGAAGATGAAAGCCTATCTTCAAGCCATTTACTCAGCCCTCGACAAGCTATGATAGAGCTACTTAACGGCATAGACAACGAGCTTTTCCTGATGCTTCACAGCCTTTTCCGCTCAGGGTTTCTCGACATCTTCATGAAGATGTTTTCGGGGCGGTGGGTCTGGGTGCCCTTTTATCTGTCGATAGCTGTAATGGCGATGATAAGCAGGCGCGACTGGTGGCGGTTTGGCGCTTTTCTCATAGCGGCTGCCCTGGCAATCACCATCACCGATCAGGTCTGTGCTTCGCTCATCCGTCCCTACGTGGCACGCCTGCGCCCATCCAATCCCGACAATCCCATTTCATCAATGGTGATGATAGTCAACGGTTATCGCGGCGGCAGCTACGGTTTCCCCTCGTGTCATGCGGCCAACTCGCTCGCTCTGGCTTTTTTTATGTCGCTTGCAGTCAAAAAACGCTCGTTTACAGCACTGATTTTTGGGTGGGCGATCATCAATTCACTGTCGCGCGTCTATCTTGGTGTGCATTATCCCGGTGACCTGCTTGTCGGTGGGATTATAGGCAGCGCTGTCGGAGCCGGCTGTTATTTTATCTACACAAAGGCCACGGGCATGGTCAAGCCGATGCAATACCGGTGGCTGCCGGCGGCGGTGGCCGGAGTCACGGTCATTGTAATAGCCATTGTGGCCGCCATAGGTTAGCCGGCCACGTTTTGCATGTCGACGAGTTTTTTGTAGACACCGTCGAGGGCGAGCAGCTCGGCGTGGGTGCCCCGCTCGACGATGCGGCCATGGTCGACAACACAAATCTGGTCGGCATCCTGAATGGTCGACAGGCGATGGGCGATGACAAGCGTGGTGCGGTCTTTCATCAGTCTTTCAAGAGCTTGCTGCACAAGTTTCTCGCTTGTCGAGTCGAGAGCCGAGGTGGCCTCGTCGAGTATGAGTATCGACGGGTTTTTGAGAATGGCGCGGGCTATCGAGAGCCGTTGGCGCTGACCGCCCGACAGGCGGCAGCCACGGTCGCCTATCATGGTGTCATAGCCATGCTCGCTGTCGACGATAAACTCGTGGGCGTTGGCTATCTTTGCCGCGCGCTCCACCTCCTGGCGGGTCGCGTTTTTAACCCCGAAAGTGATGTTGTTGTAGAATGTGTCGTTAAAAAGTATAGCCTCCTGGTTGACGTTACCCATCAGCTCGCGCAGGTCGTGCACCTTCATCTGGCGTATGTCAACGCCGTCAATGGTGATCTGCCCCGACTCCACATCATAAAACCGTGGCAAGAGGTCGGCCAGCGTTGACTTGCCGCTTCCGCTTGCCCCGACCAGGGCCACCGTCTGGCCCGGTTTGATGGTTATGTTGACATCTTCAGCCACAAGAGGCGAGTCGGGCGAGTATCGGAAGTTTACATTGCGATACTCTATGTGGCCCCTCAAGGGCGAGGGCACGGGAATGGGATTTTCAGGGTCTTTGATAGGGTTGTCGGCGCTCAATATGCGGTCGACACGCTCCATCGAGGCCAGACCCTTCTGTATCGAGTAGGCTGCCTTTGAAAGATCTTTGGCCGGATTGATGATGCTGTAGAAGATTACAAGATAGTAGATGAACGAGCTCGCATTGATGCTCGAGTGACCGCTCAATATCAGCGAGCCGCCAAACCACAGCACGATGGCTATTGTCAGGGTGCCGAGAAACTCGCTCATGGGGTGGGCCAGCTGCTGTCGACGGGCCACGGTGTTGCTTATGTTGTAGAACTTCTGGTTGCCTTGATGAAAGCGGGTCTTGACTTTATCCTCGGCGTTAAATGCTTTTATGATGCGTAGACCGCCAAGGGTCTCCTCGATGCTTGACATCAGCACACCCCATTGCTGCTGCCCCTCGAGCGACTTGCGCTTGAGGCGCTTGCCTATGCGGCCCATCGCCAGGCCCGCGATGGGGAGCAACACCAGCACAAAGAGCGTCAGCTGCCAACTGATGGCGATCATCATGCCGAGGCAGACGATGATCATTACCGGGTTTTTAAACATCATGTCGAGGCTCGACATGATGGAATTTTCAATCTCGGCGACATCGCCCGTCATGCGGGCCATGACATCACCCTTGCGCTCGGTGGTGAAGAAACCGATGGGGAGGGTCACGATCTTGTTATACACAAAGTTGCGTATGTCGCGCACTATGCCCGAGCGCATCGGTATTATAAAGTAGGAGGCGAGATAGGTCACGCCGGTCTTCAGGGCGGTCATCACGACCAGTAGCGCTGCAAGCAGGGCGAGGGTCATCTCGGGCCCCCAGGTGGCGATGGCCTGCTGGGTGTAGTAATAGAAATTGTTGAAAGCCACATCTTTGACCGATGCCGACCCCAACGGCATGTAGCTGTAGTGAGCCTCCTTGACCTTGAAAAGCATCTCAAGGATCGGCATGATGACGGCAAACGAGAAGAGGGTCAACACCGCTGCAAGGATGTTGAAAATGATGTTGAGTATCAGATACTTCCTGTAGGGAGGGACAAACCTCTTAAGCAGCTTCCAGAAATCGGTCATTTGGAATAGTTTATTATTTCGGGTCGGAACTCAAAGTGCATCGTGTCATAGTGGTACCACGCGCCACCCCAGATGAAACCGTAGCGGCGAAAAACCTCGACAATCTCGGCGGGGATGCGGTTGGCATATTTTATGCGGGTTGTCTCGCCGGCCCGGGGGTTGCGCCACAGCCAGTAGTCGCTGTTGGGCACGGCGATGTCGATGGCTATGCCGTAGGAGTGGGCGCTGAGCCGGTTGGCCCCCCTGACGTTGCGCCAATAGAATGTGCCCGAGCAGGGGAGATATTTCTTCAGATGGGGGCGGCGCTCAAGCTCGGCGGCAACCTTGCGCAGCGAGTCGGCCGCGCCGTTGATATTTGTGAACTTCAGGTTCTTGCCCATCCAGTTGACGTTGACAAGGTTGCGTTGCACCTGAGCGGCGCTCGAGCCATACATTTTCTTGAAGAGAGCCTCCGAGCGCGACCGCCCGGGGTCGGCAAGATACTCGGGGGGTGTTGTCTTGTCGTCATACCTGACGTAAAACATATCCTCGACATCGGAGTTGTCGAGCCGTTGCTCAAACGTCTTGTCGAGCCGGTCATCCCAGGTCATCGTTGTGCCGTCGGTGAAGACCACCTGATTGTCGGCCACATCCTTGATGAAATCGGGGTAGGCCGCTTTGAGGGCATCGGCGGCCGACATCGGACCGCGCGGCGCCTCTGCCGGGGTAGAGGTGCCGGCGGGAGCAGCTTGCTGCTGATGGAGGGCTATCGAGTCGGCCAGGGCAGGGCGCGTCCTGTCGGTCGCCGCGTCGCCGCGACAGGCTGTGAGCAAGATGAAAAACGTCGATATAATGACAGTCGCTTTATTCATATTTTGACAACAGGTTGATGTTGTGCTTCTCGATGGCGCTTAACTCCGACGGCGGTACCTCGCTGCGGTAGGGGTTGTACCATGAGAAGCCGCGAAAGTAGTTGTTCAGGTCACTACTCTTAAAAGAACGGCCGTGGCGGGCATAAATTGTGTTGCGCAAAATCCTAATCTCCGATTTTGACAGACCGGCAACGTCGGCATCGGTCAGACGGGAGTAGCAGACGATGTCGCTGTAGTCGTTGGCAAATGTCACGTCTTTCACACGAGCCGAGCTCTTGATACCCTTGGTCCCTTTGCCCTCATATTTTCTGATAAACTCAATATTATAAGA
This sequence comes from uncultured Muribaculaceae bacterium, assembly GCA_964394205.1. Classification (GTDB taxonomy): domain Bacteria; phylum Bacteroidota; class Bacteroidia; order Bacteroidales; family Muribaculaceae; genus HGM05190. Next base: position 8,892 of record CAYMVS010000012.1, read on the forward strand.
CTCGTTGGGGCTGAGAAACCGGGTGACATCGCTGTGGGTGGGGGCGTACCAGCTGAAGCGCGAAAAGTAACGGTCAAGATCGGCCGACTTGAACCGATAGCCATGTTTTGCAAATATCGCGTTGCGCAGCAGCCTCAGGTCGTCACCTGAAAGGCCCGTGATGTCGTCGATGGTCAGCCGGGTGTCGCTCAGCCAGTCAAAGCTTTGCAGACGGCTGTCGGGGTTGTTCAGGTCGCCGGGGTAGGCATATTGCTCGGCGATTTTCTCGGTTGTCACGTCGTCATCAATGTCGTCGCCGTCGCGCCCGGCTGATCTGACTGACTCGTTGGTGATCATAAAGTAGAGAAAGATGGCTATGATAAGCACGATAACCGTGGCGCAAACAATCGCTGTGATTATTACCGGTTTGGCTGCCGATGAGTTTCTTGATCTATTGTTCATGGTTAAAAAATGGGGGGTGAATGTTATTGTAATATGGTATGGAAGAGCCGACGATCGGGCGGGTCATCTGATGAAATATATCTGGCATGGCGAGACAACGATCCATCGCTCGCCGTCGTGGCGCGCAAATCCCGGCTTGGAGACACCATAGCTCGAAGCCTCGCCGGCGGTGACATCTCCGGTGATCAGCAAAACGCTGTCAGAGCCGCCCGATGACAGCAAAGCGGCCATGTCGGTCGGCTCAAAGGTGACAACCTCGGGGTCGTCGGTTGCAGTCACGGCAAATTTTGTGTCGTTACCACGGCTGCCAAGCAGCTGCCTGAAATAGGGGTTGTCGCTGTTGACGGCATTATCAAAATAACCCGCCACCGGCTTGACGGCACCCTCGCGGTCGCTTGCCGCCCGACGCCGGCCGGCAGCCGTCACATCGGCCATCCTGTTGGTCAGGTCGAGCAATTGCCGCGTGAGCCGCTGGCAGTCACTCTGGGCAATACCCGCCTGCATCTCCAGGGCGTCGACGCGATTTTGCAGCTCAACAATCATGCGGTCGCTCTCTTCAAACCGTTTCTTGAAAGCCCCGGCCGTGGTGGCCGCTTTGACGGCAAAGAGCAAAATCAGGAGAAATAAAATGCAAATCAGTGTGATAACCATTGTCATTCAAAATTTAGGATAACCCCGACGCTTGCAAAAATAACATTTTTCACCCACTCTGCCAAGCCGCCCCCTCATTATGTCCCTATATAGGAAGCGAAATAATATAGGTCAGGGGTGGAGGAGGTCGGGGGAGTCGTCGGCAACGATGAGCGGCCGGTTGTCGGGGAGATCGGTGACCACCTCGATGTTTTCCATCTTTATGCCCCGGGTGTGGTTGAGCCAGAACCCCTTGGCGGGGAGGGTGCCCCACATTGTGGCCTCGGGATAGTCGGCGATTTTCTCATCGGTGGGGCGCGACATCTGGCCAATGCCGCCGGCGTGGTTGATGCTGATGTCTCTCATGAAGACATTGGTCACCGGATGGTCGGCCAGCCCGGTGATTGAGCAGCCGGTGGGGCCGGCGTGGTCGACTGTGATGTCGCTCAGGGTGATATTGTTGATTTTCCCGATGCTGTCAACCGGGTGGGCCGGCGAGTAGGGGCGGCGACGGTCGCCGAGGCGTATGAAGATGGGCGACTCGGTGCCCGATGCCTTGATCGAGCTTATCTCCACATCTTCCATCTGGCCGCCGTCGACAATCTCGAGCGAGATGGCCGATGTGCCTATGGCCCGGCCAAAGAAGATCGACGATTGGTCGGATGATGGGCTGACCTCTATGTCGTGTATCCTGATGCCTCGGAAACCGCCGTTGGTCTCGGTGCCGAGCTTGATGGCGTTGCAGTGGCTCGACACGGTGCAGTCATGGATGTGAACGTCCTCACACAGCCGTGGAGAGGTGCTTTTGAGGGTGATACCGTCGTCGTCCGAGTCGGCTGTCATGTTGCTTACCTCGACATGGTGGCAGCCGTCGAGGTCGAGCGCGTCGTTGTTGTAGTTGTTGCGGTTTTTGACGGTGATGTTGTGTATTCTCACGCTGTCACACGCCAGATAGTGCTGCATCCAACACCCTGAGTTTTTTAGCGTTATGCCGTCGAGGGTCACGTTTTTGCAACGTATTAGTCTCAGCAGGTGGGGGCGCGTGATACCCTCATCGTTCCATGTCAGTTTTGGGAACACCCGTCCACGGCCGTCAATGACCCCCTCGCCGGTGATCGAGACACCCCGGGCGTTGTCGGCATAGATGAGCTGAATGGTCGGGACATTGGTGCGCAGCGACTCAAAGTCGGTCACCATCGGTTTGTAGTCGTTGATGTCGGTGCTCCCATAGATAGTGGCGCCTTTGTCCAGATGCAGGTTCACATTGCTCCTGAGCACGAGGCTGCCGGTGGCGTAGTCGCCCGGGGGGACGAGCACTGTTCCCCCGCCCGAGGCCGAGCAGTCGTCGATGGCGCGCTGAATTGCCGATGTGCTCATGACGGTGGTGTCGCTCACCGCCCCGTAGGCGGTTATGTCGTAGGTCGTCGCCGACGCTGTCGCCGCCACTGCCACCGTCAGGGCCGACAACAATATCTGTTTCATCATGTTTCTCTGGTGAGTGGAGTTTCCAACAAAAGTAATAAAAAATTCAATGAGATTGTCAAATTTTTTTGTAATTTTGCCGTGATAAATCAACACAATCACGATGTTAGACAAAATCAACGAGTTAAAAGCGCGCATAGCCGGCATCACAGCGGCCAATGAGGCCGAGGTTGAGGCCCTGCGCATCCAATATCTCAGTAAAAAAGGGGAGGTGTCACAGCTGTTTAACGATTTCCGTAACGTGGCGGCCGACCAGAAACGTGCTATGGGCCAGGCTCTGAACGAGCTCAAGACCATGGCTACCGATAGGATCAACGCCCTGCGCGAGGCGCTGTCAAATGTTGACAACATCGATGCCGACATTGACCTTACACGCACCTCTACGCGATGCCGTCAGGGCTCGCGTCACCCGCTGACGATTGTTCGCGACGAGATAACCTCCATCTTCTCCCGTCTTGGTTTCTCGGTGGCCGAGGGCCCTGAGATTGAGGATGACTGGCATGTCTTCTCCTCGCTCAACTTTGCCGAAGACCACCCCGCGCGCGATATGCAGGACACCTTTTTCATCGGTCATAAGCCCGACGTGCTGCTGCGCTCCCACACATCGTCGGTGCAAAGCCGCGTGATGGAGAAAACACAGCCCCCAATCCGCATCATCTGCCCCGGCCGAGTGTACCGCAACGAGGCCATCTCGGCGCGTGCCCACTGTTTCTTCCACCAGGTTGAGGCACTCTATGTCGACGAGAATGTGTCGTTTGCCGACCTGCGCCAGACTCTGTTGTATTTTGCCCGCGAGATGTTTGGCCCCGAGACCAAAATACGCTTGCGCCCCAGCTATTTCCCGTTCACCGAGCCTTCGGCCGAGATGGATATCTCATGTAACCTCTGTGGCGGCAAGGGCTGCTCTTTCTGCAAGCACACCGGTTGGGTTGAGATACTTGGCTGTGGCATGGTTGACCCCAATGTGCTCGAGGCTTGCGGCATCGATGCGCGCCGTTACAAGGGTTTTGCCCTCGGAATGGGCATCGAGCGTATCACCAATCTTAAATATCAGGTCAAAGACCTGCGCATGTTCTCGGAGAACGATGTCAGGTTTCTTGACGAGTTTCGCGGTGCTCGCTGACCGCCCGTGCCCCCTATGACTCTCAAGCAGCGCTATGAGGCCGTTGTCGAGCGGTTTGAGGAAACGATGCCTTCACCTCAAACCGAGCTCCACTATGCCAACCCCTATCAGCTGCTTGTCGCTGTCATCCTGTCGGCCCAATGCACCGACAAGCGTGTCAACCTCATCACCCCGGCGCTCTTTGAGGCTTTCCCGACGGCTCAGGATATGGCCGCGGCCTCGCGTGACGAGATTTTTGAGCTGATCAAATCTTGTTCCTATCCCAACAACAAGACCCGCTCGCTCATGGGGATGGCCCGGCGGCTTGTCGACGAGTTTGACGGCCGGGTGCCCGGCGATATCGACTCGCTGATGTCGTTGCCTGGGGTAGGCCGCAAGACGGCCAACGTGGTGCTGTCGGTGGTGTTTGGTGAAAACCGCATGGCTGTCGACACCCATGTGTTCAGAGTCAGCGAGCGCATCGGGCTGACCACCAACTCGCGGTCGCCTCTCGAAACCGAGAAAACGCTTGTCAAGCATTTTCCTCACCAGATACTCGGGCGCGCCCACCATTGGCTCATACTGCATGGACGCTATGTCTGCAAGGCCCGTCGTCCCGACTGCCTGAATTGCATCCTGACCGACGTGTGCCGTCATTACAATAAATCAAACGGCCATGGTTGAGGCAACATTTCTTTTCATAATCGAGGTCATCGGAACGGTGGCGTTTGCTATCAGTGGAATACGTCTTGCAGCCGGCAAGCATTTTGACTGGTTTGGCGCCTACACCGTCGGGCTGGTGACAGCTATCGGCGGCGGCACCGTGCGCGATGTGTTGCTCGACATCCCGGTCTTCTGGATGCAGACATGGTGGTATCTCGCTGTCACGGGCCTTGCAATGGCCTTTGTCATACTCTTCCGCCGCTCATTGCTCAGGCGCACCCACACTCTCTTTATTTTTGACGCCATCGGGCTGGCGCTCTTTGTGATGATCGGCATCGAGAAGACCCTCTCAACCGGTTATCCGATGTGGGTGGCCATCATCATGGGTATGATAACCGGTGCTTTCGGTGGGGTCGTGCGTGACATTCTCATTAACGAGGAGCCGCTGTTTTTCCGTAAGGATATCTATGCCACCGCCTGTATAGCCGGCGGTGTAGTCTACTGGATAACAGCTCTTTTAGGTGCAAATTCCTATATCGTGCAATTGTCATGTGCCGGCACGGTCATCCTGTTGCGTGTGCTGGCGGTCAAATACTCCTGGCAGTTGCCCACCCTTAAAGACGATAACCAATATTCAGCCGCCGGCAACGACCGTGGCAGGCGAATGAGAAAACACAACTGGAGACCATGGTAAATCTTGACAATGCGGCCGTTGGCCAGTTTATTAGATTTTTGATAGTCGGAGTGCTCAACACCCTTGTCACGCTTATTGTCATTTTTGTGTGCAAAGGCATCCTTGACATCAACGAGTGGGTCTCAAACGCCATTGGCTATGTGGCCGGCGTGATCAACTCCTTCCTGTGGAACAGGCAATGGGTGTTCCACTCGTCAAAAAACGCCGGCCGCCAGGCGATGAGATTCTGTGTCGGCTTTCTGCTGTGCTACCTGCTGCAGCTTTTTGTTTGCTGGTTTCTCACCGAGCCGATGGAGCTTGGTCAGCTTCAGTGGACCGTGCTGTCGTTCACCTTTACCGGTTATGCGGTGGCGACAGTGTTTGGCATGTGTGTCTACACCATTGCCAACTTCATCTTCAACCGCGTGGTCACCTTTAAGTAAGGTGGTGGCGGTTTCTACCAAAATTCAAGTTATGAAACGAGATTGTTTAAGGGCGGTCCTTGTCGCGATGCTGACCGTTGTCGTGCTGACGGCCTCAATGTCGGCCCGAACGCGGCGTCACCGTCAGGCCAAGACACCCCCTGCCACCGAGGTTATTGCCGACAGTGTGCCCTCAGCCGATGAACCCACCATCCTCACTCTCACCGAGCAAGATTTTGAGGAGGTTGCCGCCGGGCTCGGTGTCGAGGTGGCCGCGATTAAGGCGGTCGTCGAGATCGAGGCCGGACGCTCTCATCAGGGGTTTTCGGCCCCGGGAGTCCCGATTGTCAATTTTGACTACTCCATGTTCTCGCGTTTTGCGGCCAAGAAGGGTGTTAATCTGTCAAAGTACCGCCAGTCTCACCCGATGGTGTTCAATGGCGGTGGACGGCGTGGACAAAGCGGTGAGTATCAGCGTCTCCAATATGCCAAAGCGATCCACCCCGCGGCAGCCATCGAGGGCACCTTCTGGGGTATGTTCCAGATTGGGGGCTTCAACTGGTCAAAGTGTGGCATGGAGAGCATTGAGGAGTTTGAGCGGCTTATGAGCCGCAGTGAGCGGGACCAGCTTGATCTCTTTGCCGCCTTTGTCAAGTCGACCGGCCTGCTCAAACACCTCCAGTCAAAAAACTGGAGCGCCTTTGCCCGCGGTTACAACGGTCCGAGCTATGCCTCCCGCGGCTATCACACACGTCTGGCCAACGCTTATCGCCGGCATTTGAAATAGAGGTGGGCAGGTTTGATGCCCGATATATAAAAATGGAGTCTACAAACATTAAAAAATGTTTATAGACTCCATTTTGCTGCCTGATTGATGAAAATTAATTAATCTTTTTTATATTTTTGTGGTTGGGCTGACAGGCCGCGGCGTCAACGCCGTGTCAAAGTCGGCAAAACACCAATCATCAATCATTTAACCTTAACTCTATGAGCAATTTCAATGCCAAAATAGCCATTATAAGCGCAATGGCTGTGGCCGCCTCGCTCACGGCATCGGCACAGGCTGTGGTCTCTCCCGACCAGACAGCGGCTATGGAGAGTGCCATGCAAAAACTGACCACCCCCGACAACCCGGTGGGTGTCATCAAAATCAACAGTATTGTAATTGACGAGAAAGCACGACGGGTTGATGTGGAGTGCAACGAGAACCTGGCCTACATGTCGATCGATGCCGCCAAGGCCGACGCTATTGTCGAGGCCATAAAAAGCTCGCTGCCCCCCTCGGCTCAAAAATATAAAATCAATGTGATGGTTGGCCACTGGCCGTTGAGCGCCCTGACCACCACCCCCTCCATAAAAATGAAAGGGCCGGCCGAGCGTGACCGTTTTGTTGTCAAGGTTGACGGCCCTGTCGCTCCCAAAGGACTTGACGGCAAGAATATAGCCCTGTGGCAGAGCCACGGTTGGTATTACGAGCGCAAGCTCAACCGCTGGGAGTGGCAGCGCGCGCGTATCTTCCAGACGGTCGAGGACCTTTATCCACAGAGCTATGTGATCCCTTACCTGATGCCGATGCTCGAGAACGCCGGTGCCTACGTGATGTCGCCCCGTGAGCGTGATGTCAAACGCGTCGAGATTATCGTCGACGGCGATGGAGGAAACGCCTGGAGCGGATATCAGGAGCAGGGCGCGGGCTGGCAGGATGCAGGTGTCGAGGGCTTTGCCTATCTCAACACGACTCTCGGTGACCGCGAGAACCCTTTCCGCGCCGGTAAAGCGCGCAAGGTGAAAACCGTCGGCAAAGCCGCCGATGCCTCCACCGCCACGTGGAGCGCCGTGATTCCCGATGCAGGCTCTTATGCCGTCTATGTCTCTTACGCCTCCCTGCCCGGCAGTGCCAAAGATGCTCTCTACACCATCCACACCACCGGCGGCGACCGTCAGGTGAAGGTCAACCAGCAGATGGGTGGCGGCACATGGATCTATCTGGGCCATTATCCTTTGGCAAAGGGTGAGCAGCCGGTTGTGACACTGAGCAACGTCAGCTCAAAGAGCGGGGCCGTGGTGAGCGCCGATGCAGTCAAGATTGGCGGCGGCATGGGCAACGTGGCCCGGTACATTCCGACCGAGGGCGTTTTGGCCGATAGTGTGGCTGTCACCCCGATGGTGAGCGGATATCCCCGTTTCACCGAGGGCGCTCGCTACTGGCTGCAGTGGGCCGGCATGCCCGACAGTGTCTACTCGCCAACCGGCTTTACCAACGACTACAATGACGACTATCGTTGCCGCGGGCTGTGGGTGAACTATCTCGCGGGAGGGTCGTCGGTTCTCCCCGGCAGCAAGGGGCTGAAGATACCCGTTGACCTGTCGTTTGCCTTCCACACCGATGCCGGCACCACCCTCAACGATTCCATTATCGGCACCCTTTCCATTTACTGCACGACATCAAACGACAAGCAGGTTTTCCCCAACGGAACGCCCCGTGTCGCTTCGCGCCGGTTCAACGACATTGTCGCCACCGAGATTGTCAAAGACATCCGCGCCAACTATGAGCCAAACTGGACCCGTCGCGCCATGTGGGACAAGAGCTACTATGAAGCCCGTGTGCCCGAGGTGCCCGCGATGTTGCTCGAGCTGCTGAGCCATCAGAATTTTGCCGACATGAAGTATGGTCTCGACCCGACCTTCCGCTTCACCGTGTCGCGCGCCATCTATAAAGGGATGCTTAAGTTTCTCGCCGAGCGCGACGGCCGCCCCTACGTGGTTCAGCCGCTGCCGGTCAACTCACCGGCCATCGCCTATACCGGCAAAGAGGGCGACAAGTCAACCTACACTCTGTCATGGAGACCCACCGACGATCCCGCCGAGGCTACGGCCGCGCCTACCTACTATATCGTGGAGCAGCGTGCCGGCAACGGCGCTTTTGTGGAGATCGCCCGTGTGACCGAGCCAAAATATACCTTTGGCGTGAACGACACCCAAATCTACTCCTATCGTGTGATTGCCGGAAACGACGGCGGTGTCTCCTTCCCCTGTGAGGTGCTCTCGCTGCGAGCCGGCGACGGAGTGCCCGACGTGTTGGTGGTCAATGGATTCACGCGTGTCTCGGGTCCCGACTATTTTGACTCGGGCGAGATTGCCGGTTTTTATGACACCCGCGACGGCGGTGTGCCCGACGTGCAGGATATCAACTATATAGGCGAGATGTTTGAGTATCGCCGCGACATTCCCTGGATGGACGATGATGCCGCCGGCTTTGGTGCATCGCGCGCCAACTTTGAGGACAAGGTGATTGCCGGCAACACACACGACTACACCTATGTGCACGGATGTGCGATAGCCTCGTCGGGACGCTCGTTCATCTCGACAAGCGTAGGCGCGTGGGTCAATCAGGCCGACGATGCCAACCAGCCCAAAGTTGTCGACCTCATTCTCGGCAAGCAGAAGGAGATTAAGGTCGGCACCGGGGCCTACGGCACTAAATACAAGACCTTTACGCCCGAGCTGCAAAGCCGCATCGAGAAGTTTACCGCCGGTGGCGGCTCGGTTTTGGTGACCGGCTCTTATGTCGCCACCGACCTGTGGGACAATCCTTACTCATCGGCCGAGACAATGGCTGCCGACAAGAAGTTTGCCGCCGATGTGCTCGGCTGCAAGTGGCGCGTAGGGCAGGCCTCGGTCGAGGGGACGGTTTTTGAGGTGCCCTCGCGTTTCAGCGAGTTTAACGGCGGTCATTTCAGTTTCAATAACACCAAAAATGCCGACAGCTATGTGGTTGAGTCGCCCGACTCGTTCTATGCCGCCGATGCCGACAAGGGCGCGACAATTATGCGTTACGGCGAGAACAATCTCGTGGCCGGCACGGCGATGGATGCCGGTGGCTACCGCACGGTTGTGTTCGGATTCCCCCTCGAGTCGGTGATGACCCCTCACGACCGTAACACGCTGATGACCCAATCGCTCAACTTCCTTATGAAATAACTTCATGAAAAACTAAAAACATCAATATAAAAATATGAAAACTATCGATTGTTTCCTCCCATATAGCAACGAGCAGGCATTGGAGGCTTCTTTAGAGTCGTTGAAGCATTGCCGCCCGGTGAGCCGCGTGTTTGTCATGGTGCCCTCCCAAGTCGAGGCAAAACTGCCCGAGGGTGTCGACCGTCTCGACATCGACACCCTCAAGTCGTCGGCCACAATGAAGTCGATCGCACGCTCGGCCACAGCGCCCTACACATTATTATATACCGGTGAAAACCACCTGCGCCCCGGCTATCTCGCTCTCGAGCGCATGACGCGCGTGGCCGACGACTCGGACGCCGTGATGGCCTACGCCGACTTTTATCTGGAGAATGTCGACGGCACAATGTCCAACGCCCCGGTGATTGACTATCAGGAGGGCTCGCTGCGCGACGATTTTGACTTTGGCACATTGCTCCTTTTCAACACCGGCGCGCTCAAAGAGGCCGCCGCCATGATTGAGGATGATTACACCGCCGCCGGTCTCTATGCCCTGCGTCTGGCCTTGTCGCGTCTGGGCCGCATTGTCCACATCAACGAGTATCTCTACAGTGACGTGGAGACCGACAACCGCGCCAGCGGCAAGAAAATATTTGACTATGTCGACCCTAAAAACCGGGGCATACAGATAGAGATGGAGAAGGCCTGCACGGCACACCTCAAGGCAGTCGGCGGCTATCTCGAGCCGGTGTTTGAGCCGGTCAGCCTCACGGTCGAGGGCTTTCCCGTCGAGGCATCGGTCATCATCCCGGTCAGAAACCGCATCCGCACCATTGCCGATGCCGTCAGGAGCGCCCTGAGCCAACAGACATCGTTCCTGTTTAACGTCATTGTGGTCGACAATCATTCCAGTGACGGCACCACCGAGGCGCTCGCCAAGCTCGCCGCCGAAGATCCCCGCGTGATCCACATCGTGCCCGAGCGCCACGACCTTGGAATTGGCGGGTGCTGGAATCTCGGCGTCAACGACCCCCGCTGCGGCAAGTTTGCCGTGCAGCTCGACAGCGACGATGTCTACTCGGGTCCCGACACATTGGCCAAGATTGTCGCCGCTTTCTATGAGCAGGATTGCGGCATGGTGGTCGGCACTTACCGTCTCACCGACATTGACCTCAACACAATTCCCCCGGGCGTGATTGACCACAAGGAGTGGACACCCGACAATGGCCGCAACAACGCCTTGCGCATCAATGGCCTGGGCGCTCCTCGCGCGTTCTTCACCCCGATGATAAGAGAATTGGGCATCCCCAACACCTCCTACGGCGAAGACTATGCCATCGGCCTTGCCATCAGCCGCCGCCACCGCATAGGGCGCATCTATGACGTGCTCTATTGCTGCCGCCGCTGGGACGATAACAGCGACGCCGCCCTCGACCGCGTGAAACTTAACGGTCATAACCTGTACAAAGACCGTATTCGCACATGGGAACTGCAGGCACGTCAGGCCCTCAACAAAAATTCATATTAATCCCTTTTTTGACTCCACATTCAGATGACAGCATTGTTAACATCGGTCACCCGGCTGTTTAACTCACAGCTCGTAGAGTGGCCAACGGCAGGTGACAATTATGATGCACTCTCGCGTGTCAAGGTGAAAAACCTGATGGTGGGAGGATGTCAGTACAAGGTGCAGTTCAACCCGGCGCGCATTGTCTCGACCGGCGCCAAGGTTGACAGGAAAACCATCACCGAGCGCCCCTGCTTCCTGTGTGAGAAAAACCGTCCGGCCGAGCAGCGGGGCATTGAGTGGGGACGTTACACGGTGCTTATCAATCCGTTCCCGATCTTTCCGCGCCACTTGACCATAGTTAACAATGCCCATGAAGCTCAGTCGATTGATGGTCGTGTGGCCGAAATGGCCGAGTTGGCTCTCCAACTGCCGGGCTACACGGTGTTTTATAACGGCGCGCGGTGTGGCGCGTCGGCTCCCGACCATCAGCACTTCCAGGCCGGCAACTCCGACTTCCTCAATATCGCCGGGTGGCTCCAAGACACGCTGCTGACATCGGTGTGCAACAGCGCGTCGGCACGTCTTACCATGGCCCTCGACATCCCCGTCAAGGCATTTGTTATCGATGCCGACACCCCGGCAGGGGGCGCCGATATGCTCAAGAGGCTCATCAGCGTGCTCCCCACCCCCGAGGGTGACAGCGAGCCGATGCTCAACATCCTTGCGTGGGCGATGGACAATGAGCGCACCCGCATTGTGGTCATCCCCCGGCAGGCCCATCGCCCCTCTTTCTATGGCAGTGAGCTTCCCGAGCATCTGCTGGTCAGCCCCGCCTCGGTCGACCTTGCCGGTGTCATGATCACACCTCTCGAAGAGGATTTCAACAAGATAGACAGCTCGTGGATACTTCGTGTCATCGACCAGACATGCTACAACCGGGCGATGATGGAGGATGTGGCGGCCAAGATTGAAAGCCTCAACCACGGCAGCGACTTTGAACAGGAACCGTTGGTGAGCGTGGGTGTGGTTGGCGGCTCGGTCATAAAGGGCTGTCTTGAAGGAGGCTACACACTCGATGGCCGCAGGGTGGAGGGGGACTTTGAGGCCCGCCTGGCACCCGACGGTAACTCGTTCTCTCTCAATATCGGCGACATCACAGAGGCGACGGTGGTCAACTTTGAGCCGGTCGACGACAACTCGACATTCACCCTGCGCGACGTGGTGATAGGGGTCGATTTTCACTGGGAGCGCAAAGAGGACCAAAGGTTCAGAGGGGCGCTGACCCTGCAGCTGATCGACGGCGCTGTCACTGCTGTCAACCGTGTCAAGGTTGAGAGCTATCTCGAGAGCGTGATCTCAAGCGAGATGAGCGCCACGGCATCGCTCGAGCTGCTCAAGGCCCATGCGGTCATCTCTCGCAGCTGGCTCCTGGCCCAGATAGACAAGAACAAACGGCTCGACTCGACCCATACCCCCTACAACAGCTTCACCGAGACCGCCGACGAGCGTGTGCACTGGTGGGACCGCGAGGACCACACCCATTTTGATGTGTGTGCCGACGACCACTGCCAGCGCTACCAGGGCATCACGCGAGCAACAACCCCGACGGTTGCCGAGGCTATAGCGGCTACCCGCGGCGAGGTGCTCACCGATGAAGACGGCGTGTTGTGTGACGCCCGTTTCAGCAAATGCTGTGGCGGCGTGTTTGAAGAGTTTGAAAACTGCTGGGAGCCTGTCCATCACAGCTATCTCGAGGCACGCCGCGACACCGGCGACGAGAACGATTTCCCCGATCTGACAACCGAGAGTGACGCCGAGGAGTGGATTCTCTCACGCCCCGAGTCGTTCTGTAACACCACCGATGCCGGGATTCTCTCACAGGTGCTCAACAACTATGACCAGGAGACAACCGACTTCTATCGTTGGAAGGTTGTGCTCACCCGCCAGGAGATAGCGCGTTTGACCCGCGAGCGCTCGGGCATCGACTTTGGCGAGATACGCGACCTCGTGCCAATAGCGCGCGGCACCTCGGGGCGTCTCTACCGCCTGGAGATTGTCGGCACCAAGCAAACCAAGATTATCGGCAAGGAGCTCGAGATACGCCGCGCCCTGTCGCCGAGCCATCTCTACAGCTCGGCTTTTGTGGTCGAGCGCGTCAACCCCGATGCCGACGGCATCCCCGAGGCTTTTGTGCTCCACGGGGCCGGATGGGGCCACGGTGTTGGCCTGTGCCAGATCGGTGCCGCCGTGATGGGCGCCAAGGGATATGACTACCGCACCATCTTGTCACACTATTTTGTAAACACCCTTATCACAACCCTTTACTAACCATGAAACAATCAACAGGTCGCCGCTCGCCATGGGCGTGGATACCGACGCTTTATTTCGCTCAGGGTTTGCCCTACGTCGCCGTCATGACCATCTCGGTGATTCTCTACAAGCGGTTGGGTATCTCCAACACCGACATCGCCCTCTACACCGGCTGGCTCTATCTACCTTGGGTCATCAAGCCGTTCTGGAGCCCCTTTGTCGACATCATCAAGACCAAACGATGGTGGACTCTCACCATGCAGTGGCTCATCGCTTTCTCTCTTGCCGGCATCGCTTTTGCCATCCCGACCCCATTCTTCTTTCAGCTAACCCTCGCCATCTTCTGGCTTGTGGGATTCACCTCGGCGACCCACGACATTGCCGCCGACGGTTTCTATATGCTCGCCCTCACCGAGCACGAGCAATCGCTCTATGTCGGCATCCGCTCGACATTCTATCGCGTGGCCACTGTGGCCGGCCAGGGTCTGCTTGTAATTCTCGCCGGACTCATCGAGACTAACTCGGGGCTCACTCCGCTCAACATCACCGTCAACGCCGACCCCGCGGTCGAGTGGAGCTCGCCGACGATGACCGCTATCGCCTCGACCGAGCAAGACCTTGACGGCGAGATGGAGTTTTTCACCCCCGCCGCCAACAGCACCGTCGCCGTCAGGACGCCCGAGACAGTCGAGGTTGACGGCAAGCAGATGTCGTTTAAAGAGTTTGCTGCATTGATGCGCGACTCGATAGGGCTGCTCAACGAGGCTAACGGTTTTGTGGCTCAAGGCTCGACCCACCTGTCGACGGCACCCGTCGCCGCGGTAAGCGACGATGACAAACCCGGCGCCTTCACCACTTGGGTTAAGGAAACATTTGGCGAGGAGCGCGAGGCTTCAACCGCCGTCAACAACAATTTTGCCATCGTCGGTTTCAGGCTCAACAAAGCTCCCAAGCCCGGCGAGAGCGTCATTGTCAACATCACCCACAAGAGCGGCGACCCCAGCATCAAGCTCGAGCAAAACGCCCTGTCGACACGCTTTGAGTTTAACGAAAACAACTGGGACAAAACTGCCTATCTATATTATGAGATAGACCACAAGCTGTCGTCGCCAACCACCGCCACGTTTGAGGGCGCCTCGGGCAACATCGCCATGGCATGGCTCGTTGTGTTTGCAGTGCTGTCGGCGTTCTTCTTTGTGGTGGCCGTCTATCACTCGTGGGCATTGCCACGCCCCGCCTCCGACTCGTCAATCGCCGGCGAGGGGCGCCGAACCGCCGGCGACATCCTGGCCGAGTTTTTTGAAACCTTCCGCAGCTTCTTCACCAAAAAGCAGATTTGGGTGGCGATCGCCTTCATGTTGCTCTACCGCCTGCCCGAGGCTCAGTTGGTCAAGCTCATCAATCCCTTCCTGCTCGACCCCATCGACAAGGGGGGCTTGGGACTGACCACCGGTGAGGTCGGCATCGTGTATGGCACGGTCGGTATAATCGGCCTGACCATCGGCGGCATCATCGGCGGTATGGTGGCTGCCAGGGGTGGCCTCAAAAAGTGGCTCTGGCCAATGGCATGGTCGATGTCGCTCACCTGCCTGACATTTGTTTATCTGAGCTACTTCCCAACCCAGTCGCTGCTTACGGTCAACATCTGTGTGTTCATCGAGCAGTTTGGCTATGGCTTTGGATTCACCGCCTATATGCTCTACCTCATCTACTTCTCCGAAGGTCAGCACAAAACGGCCCATTATGCCATCTGCACCGGTTTCATGGCTTTAGGCATGATGCTGCCGGGTATGGCCGCCGGTTGGTTGCAGGAGACGATTGGCTACCGCCACTTCTTCATCTGGACAATGATTTGCTGTGCCGCCACTATCGGCATCTGCGCTTTCCTGAAAATTGACCCCAACTTCGGTCGTAAAATAGAGAAAAAATGAAAAAACAACTGATTTCAATTCTGACGACACTGGCAGCTGTCGCCGTTATGGCTGCTCCGGCTGTCAAACCCGGCATCGAGGTGTTGCGCGACAACGGCTTTGACCGGTTGCAGGGCAAACGCGTGGGTTTGATTACCAATCCGACCGGTGTCGACAACACGCTCCGGTCGACAATCGACATCCTTCACCAGGCTCCCGGCGTCGAGCTCAAAGCGCTTTACTCGCCCGAGCACGGTGTGCGTGGCGATGTCTATGCCGGCGATCATGTTGACACCTACGTCGACCCGGCGACCGGCGTGACCGTCTTTTCAATCTATGGGGCCAGCCAGCGCCCTTCGGCCGAGATGCTCAAGGATATCGATGTGCTTGTCTATGACATCCAGGACAACGGCTCGCGCAGCTATACGTTCATCTCCACCATGGGGGTGGCGATGGATGCCTGTGCCGAGCTTGGCAAGGAGTTCATGGTGCTCGACCGTCCCAACCCGTTGAGCGGCGATAAGGTCGAGGGAAATATTGTCGAAGACTCGTGTTTCTCTTTCGTCAGCCGTTTCCCGATTCCCTATATCTATGGCCTGACCCCGGGCGAGCTCGCCCGCTACCTCAACGAGGAGGGGCTGCTTGACAGCGGCAAGAAGGTCAACCTGACGGTCATTCCCATGGAGGGGTGGCGCCGCGATATGTTCATGCCCGAAACCGGATTGCCCTGGGTGATGCCCTCACCCCATGTACCCGACGCCGCCGACTGTCTCTACTATCCGGCCTCGGGCATCCTGGGCGAGCTCGACTACATGTCGATAGGTGTCGGCTATACCAAGCCCTTCAAGCTGTTTTGCGCTCCGTGGGTCAACGCCGACTCGCTGTGTAATCGCTTGACGGCCTTAGATATACCCGGCGTCATGTTCCGCCCGCTCCACATCAAGCCGTTCTACTCCATGTTTAAGGGCGAGAACATCGAGGGGGTCGAGTTTTATGTCACCGACCCCGAGGCGGCTCCCCTGTCGCTGGTGCAGTTTTATGTCATGCAGGAGCTGGCCGACATGTACCCCGACCACAAGGCGTTTGACGTCGCCCCCAAGGCCCGCCTGAACATGCTCGACAAGGTGACCGGCTCTAAAGAGATACGCCGGCGCTTTGGACAACGCTACCGCGTCGACGACATCATCGACTATTGGAACAAGGATGTCGAGCCGTTCAAGGCCCGTAAGGCCAAATATCATTTATATTAAAACCCGACGACAGTTAAACTATACAGGTAAAAGTTGATGGACCAGCGATTTTCCGATTTTGCCGAGCGTGCACGGCAGCTCATTCCCCCCTCGCGGCTCTACACCGACCCTCTGAAGACTCTCGCATGGGGTGGCGACGCCAGTGTCTACCGCCTCACCCCGCGCGTGGTTGTCAGAGCCAAAAATGAGCAGGAGGTGATCGGCCTGCTCAAGATAGCCGCCGAGTTGAAGATAGATGTGACCTTTCGCGCGGCAGGCACAAGCCTCTCGGGCCAGTCGGTCACCGACTCGGTGCTCATCGTTGCCGGCAGTGACTGGAACAGCTACACCGTGGCCGACGAGGGTCGTGTCGTCACTCTTCAGCCGGGCATCATTGGGAGCGAGGTCAACCGATATCTCGCCCCTTACGGCCGATATTTCACCCCCGACCCGGCCTCGCTCAACTCGGCGATGATCGGTGGAATCGTGGCCAACAATGCCTCGGGTATGAGCTGTGGCACCCACGCCAACAGCGACCGCATGCTCAAGGGAATACGCATCGTGATGGTCGACGGGACGGTGCTCGACACCCTCAGCCAAGATTCGCGCGAGGCGTTCAGGCGCTCGCGCCCCGATGTAATCGAGGGTGTCACAAAACTGCGTGACGACATCCTGGCCGACCCCGAGCTGACCGAGCGCATCAAGTTCAAATACTCGATAAAAAATGTCACGGGCCTCAACCTGCGCCCCTTTGTGACATTCACCGACCCTATCGACATCATAGCCCACGCGATGGTTGGGTCGGAGGGGACGCTCGCTTTCATCAGCGAGGTGACAATGAACACCGGCGAGGTAGAGCCTTGCAAGGCAAGCGCTATGGTCTATTTTGACGACCTCAGGCAGGCATGTGAGGCCGTGGTGGCGTTGAGGCAGGCTCCGGTGAGCGCCGCCGAGATGCTCGACAGCAAGTCGCTCGAAAGCGTCAATGACACCACCGGCAGCGGCTTGACGGCAATATTGACCGAGACCCGCGCCGACAACCCCGAGCATCTTCAGGCCAACATTGAGGCTATCACTGCCACATTCAACCGGTTCAAGCCCTACAAACCGGTCGAGTTTACAACCGATGCCGAGCGTCAGGCCGCGTTCTGGAAGATACGCTCAGGCATATTCCCGAGCGTGGGGGGCACACGTAAACCGGGCACGACGGTGCTCATCGAGGATATAGCTTTTCATATCGATGACCTGCCGAGTGCCACTGTCGAGCTTGCCCAGATACTCAAAGAGTGTGGATATGACGACGCCTGTATCTATGGACATGCTCTGGCCGGCAATTACCATTTCATTATCTCACAGTCGTTTGACACCCCGGCCGAGGTAGAGCGCTACCGTGGCCTGATGGAACGCATCGAGAGCCTTGTCGTCGACAAGTTTGACGGCTCGCTCAAGGCCGAGCATGGCACCGGGCGCAACATGGCCCCGTTTGTCAAGAAAGAGTGGGGCGAGAAAGCCTTTGAGGCCATGAAGCGGCTCAAGGCTATCTTTGACCCCGAGGGTCGCCTCAACCGAGGTGTGATTTTCAATGACGACCCCGATTGCTATACAAAGCATCTGAAGATGATGCCCGCGGTCGATGAGGCTGTCGACCGTTGCATCGAGTGTGGCTTCTGTGAAGTCAACTGCGTGTCGTGGGGCTTGACCCTGTCGTCGAGACAACGCATCATCGTTCGCCGCGAGATCGCGCGCCTCATGGGGAGGGGAGAGAACGAGGCCGCCGACGCTCTCGACAAAGCATATCAATACCCCGGGCTTGAGACATGTGCCGCCGACGGGCTTTGCTCAACATCGTGCCCCATGGGTATCAACACGGCGGTGCTCACCCGCCACCTGCGCGGTGAGCGGATACCGGCCGGTTCATTCTCCTACCGATTGGGCCAAATGGCAGCCCGCCATTTGGGGGCCATCGAGGCCACCCTGCGCCCCGTGTTGTCGGTGGCCTCGGGGGTGAAGAGTGTCATTGGTGGCGGGACTGTCAATGCCGTGGGGCGCGGGCTGCACAACGTTGGTCTGCCCCTTTGGAGCGAGGCGCTGCCGACGGCCTACTATCCCCGCAAAGTCAAGGTGGGTGCCTCCAAGCTCAAGGTGGTCTACTTCCCGAGCTGCATCAACCGCACGATGGGGCACACCACCCGCTGCGGTGAGTCCGACCGTCCCCTTGTCGAGGTTGTGTCGATGCTTTGTGAGAAGGCCGGATATGAGGTTGTGTTCCCCCGCAAGATGCAGAATCTGTGTTGCGGCATGATCTGGTCGTCAAAAGGTATGCCCGACATTTCCCGGCAAAAGAGCGATGAGCTCGAGGCCGCCCTGCTCGAGGCTTCCGAGAACGGACGCTGGCCTGTCATCTGCGACCAAAGCCCGTGCCTGCACCACATGCAGGAATATTTCACCAAAGTCAAGGTGATTGAGGTGACCGATTTTGTGGCGCGCTTTCTTGCTCCCAATCTCGTGTTCCACCCCGTCGACCGTCACATAGCGCTCCATATCACATGCTCGTCAAGATTGATGGGACTCAACAAAGTGCTGATCGACATGGCCCGCAAGTGCTCGCGCCATGTGCTCGTGCCGTCGTCGGTCGGGTGTTGCGGCTTTGCCGGCGACCGCGGCTTTACACACCCCGAGCTCAATGCTTACGCCCTGCGCGGCCTGCGCCGGGAGATTGAGGAGTTTGGAGCGACCGAGGGCTATTCCAACAGCCGCACGTGTGAGGTCGGTCTCTCGCTGCACGGTAAGATTCCTTACCGGTCGCTCATCTATCTTGTTGACGAAGTGACAACCTCAAAGTTGATTTTTTAAGACCATGGCTACAGTAAAGAAAAACCATAACCGTATTCTTGCTCTCGACGTGATGCGCGGCATCACCATCGCCGGCATGATACTGGTCAACAACCCGGGGTCGTGGAGCCACATCTACACCCCCCTCGAGCATGCCTCGTGGAATGGACTGACCCCTACCGATCTGGTCTTCCCTTTCTTCATGTTCATCATGGGAATGTCGACCTACATCTCTCTGAAGAAGTATAATTTCAGCTTTTCATGGCCAACGCTTGCCAAGATACTGAGGCGCACGGTGGTGATTTTTGCCATCGGCCTCGCCATCGCCTGGCTCGGACTGACCCTGCGCGGCATCTATTCGGAGGCCACTCTTGTCGAGGCAGTCTTCAATTTTGACCATATCAGGATACTCGGCGTCATGCCCCGTCTGGCCATCTGTTACGGTGTGGCCTCGATTGTAGCCATCACTCTCAACCGCCGTTGGTTGCCCTGGGTGATTGGGCTGCTGCTGGGTGTCTACACCGTGCTGCTGCTCATCGGCGCCGGGTGGGAGTTCTCGCTCGACAATATCATCAGCCGGGTTGACCATGCCGTGCTTGGCGAGAACCACATGTATGCCGACACCATCGACGGCGTGTGCCTCAAGTTTGACCCCGAGGGGCTTCTGAGCACAATCCCGTCGATTGCCCACACCTTGCTGGGCTTCTGGTGTGGCATGAAGATGATGACGCTCCACGACAACCGCGACCGGGCGCTGACCCTCTTCCTTGTGGGTACCGTGTTGACATTCACCGGCTTTTTGCTCAACTACGGTTTCCCCATAAATAAGAAGATATGGTCGCCCACCTTTGTGCTGACCACCTGTGGTCTCGCCTCAAGCCTGCTGGCGCTGCTCATCTGGGTGATCGATATAAAGAAACACAAGAAGTGGTGCACGTTTTTCCGTGTATTTGGTGTCAACCCGCTCTTCCTCTACGTCCAGGGGGCCGTGTTGAGCCTGCTCTTCGGGCTTGTGCGTATTCCGTGCCCGGCTGCCCAGGCGGGCTATACCACCGTTCACGGTTGGTACTATAACGACGTGCTCGTGCCGGCGGTGACCGACGCCACCTTTGCCTCGCTCCTTTATGCAGTGACATTCATTATGCTCAACTGGGCCATAGGATACATTCTTTATGCAAAAAAAATATATATTAAGATATGAAACTCATAGCCGACTGTGGAAGCACCAAAATCGACTGGTGCCTGATTGACAAAGATAACATTGTGGAGCGCATTGAGACCACGGGAATCAATGCCGTCATGCTCACCGAGGAGGAGATAAGCCAGCGCATCGCCGACGAGCTTGGCTCGACGCTCAAGACGCCTGTCGACAAGATCGATGCGGTCTATTTTTATGGCGCCGGCTGCATCTCACCCGAGGTTTGCGGCAACGTGGAGCGCGCGATACGTCACACCATCCCCGCCGGGGTCATTGAGGTCGCCACCGACCTCCTGGCCGCCGCCCGCGCCCTGTGTGGCCGCCAGGCCGGCATTGCCTGCATCATGGGCACCGGTTCAAACTCATGCTATTATGACGGCGAGAATATCGTCGACAATGTGTCGCCGCTCGGCTACATATTGGGCGACGAAGGCTCGGGAGCGGTCTTGGGCAAAATCCTCGTTGGCGACGTGCTCAAGCGTCAGCTGCCTCACGAGCTGTGTGAGCGTTTCCTGAACGAGTACAACCTCGACCGCCTTGAGATTATACGCCGCGTTTACCGCGAGCCTCAGGCCAACCGCTTTTTGGCCTCGCTGTCACCCTTCCTCGCCGCCAATATCGACGATCCCGCCGTCCACCGTTTGGTGCTCAACTCGTTCAAGTCGTTCTTTGTTCGCAACATTCTGGCCTACCAGGATTACAAAACGCTGCCAGTCAGCTTTATCGGGTCGATAGCCCACTACTACCGGGATGTGCTTGAAGAGGCTGCCTCGTCGGTCGGGTGTATCCTCGGCCAGATTGTCAAGAGCCCCATGGAGGGTCTGATTAAGTATCACAATTGTTGAAAAATTATCAACCAACATATCATTATCACCCTATTATGTCATTCATAAAAATCAGTGAGCAGCCCTCCCTTTACAACGACCTGGAAAAGAAGTCGGTTGGCGAGTTGTTGCGCGACATCAATAATGAAGATAAAAAGGTTGCCCTTGCCGTTGAGAAGGCTCTGCCGGCCGTTGAGCGGCTTGTGAGCGAGATTGTAGTGCGTATGCGCCGCGGTGGACGCATCTTCTATATCGGGGCCGGTACATCGGGTCGCCTGGGTGTGCTCGACGCTTCCGAGATTCCCCCGACATTTGGCATGGATCCGACGTGGGTAATAGGCCTTATCGCCGGTGGCGACGTGGCCCTGCGCAACCCGGTGGAGAACGCCGAGGACGACACCATGCAGGGATGGCGCGACCTCAGCCAATTCAACATCAACGAGCTTGACACCGTGGTGGGCATTGCAGCCTCGGGCACAACCCCATACGTCATCGGCGCCATTGAAGAGTGTCGCCGCCACGGCATCCTGACCGCCGCTATCACCAGCAATCCCGACGCTCCGGTCAGCCAGGCGGCCGATATTGCAATCGAGATGGTTGTCGGTCCCGAGTATGTCACCGGCAGCTCGCGCATGAAGTCGGGCACCGGCCAGAAGATGATCTGCAACATGATTACGACAGCCACCATGATACAGATGGGGCGCGTCAAAGGAAACCGCATGGTCAACATGCAGCTGTCAAACGCCAAACTCGTTGACCGCGGCACCCGCATGGTGGTCGATGAGCTCGGTCTGGGCTATGACGAGGCCAAGCGCTTGCTGCTGCTCCACGGCTCGGTCAAGAAAGCCTGTGACGCTTATCGTGAAATCTCAAATCCCGTCGGGCAATGAAACGGGGACTGACACTGCTGACGGCACTGCTGACGGTTGTCATCTGTTGCACTGCCGCCAAAACAAGACATGACGGCCTCTGGGGACAGCGGGCAACACTTTTTGAGCTGCTCCCGGTCGACTCGACCGATATTGTGATGCTCGGCAACTCGATCACCCACTACTGTGAGTGGCACGAGCTGCTCGGCATGGACAATGTGAAAAACCGTGGCATAAGCGGCGACGTGGTAGGGCAGATGACCGAGCGCCTCGACCCGATTGTCAAGGGGCATCCGGCAAAAATTTTTGTTATGGGCGGGGTCAATGACGTCTCCCACAAACTGAGCGCCGACTCGATAGCCTCGCTCATGGAGACACTGCTCGACTATATCATAGACAAGTCGCCCCAAACCAAAATCTATCTTCAGTCGGCCCTCCCCATAAATAACGATTTCGGCCGGTTCAAAAGCCTCAACGGCACTGAGCAGGTGGTTGTTGACTACAACAAGCGTCTGGTGGAGATTGCACGGCAGCGTGGCATCACGTTTATCAATCTGTTTCCGCTCTTTGCCGATGCCGACGGCAAGCTCGATGAGAAATACACCAACGACGGCCTCCATCTGCTTGGCAACGCCTACCTCGTTTGGCGCGATGCCATCATGCCTTACATCAAAGAGTAGTCAACCCTCACAGCGCTGATAAAAGAAAAAATTGCTATCTTTGTGGGTGTGAAAACTCTTTGCAGGATATTAATGATTGTCGGGCTGGCAACCTCGATGCCGGCCGTTGCCGACGAGACGGTAGAGGGAGCGGTGACGCTCACCCTCGGTTGTGCCGGCGGTGACTTTGTGCCCTTTTATCAAGGGTCGCTCAAGGGTGGACGCCATGTCGCCTCGGGCAATGCTCAGGTCGAGGCTGCCGCCGTGTCGCCCCTTTCGCTCGACAAGCGTTTGAGCTGGAGCGCCGGGGTCGACCTGATAGGTGATTTCTCGGCCGGCCTGGAGTATGGCCGTTTTGATGGGGGAGAGTGGACCCAAAGCCGTGTCACCCCCGGGCGGGCGCGCGTGCAGCAGCTCTTTGGCCAGGTCAAATGGCGCGGTGTCTTCCTCACCCTGGGCATGAAGGAGGAGGCCCCGGCAATGGGTGACGACCGGCTTAGCTCGGGCGACTTGGTGTGGTCGGGAAATGCACGGCCCGTACCCGGAGCCCGTGTCGGCTTTATCGACTTTCAGGATATTCCGTTCACCCGTGGTTGGGTGCAGATACAGGGCGAGGTGTTTTACGGCAAGATGACCGACAGCAATTGGTGGACGTCGATGGCCAACCGTTACAACTATCACCTGGCCTCGGGCGAGTGGCTCAACTACAAGCGGTGCTATTTCAGGACCAACCCGTCACAGCCGCTCTCGGTCACTGTCGGGATGCAGGCCGCCGCTACGTTTGGCGGCGAGACCTCCTGGTACTCGCTCGGCGAGGTGACAAGACACACCAAGCGCCGCGTGAAGTTTGGTGATCTGTTCAGGATGCTTATACCGACCCAGTCAAAAAGTGAGGACTTTTATGACGGTAACCACCTGGGCTCATGGGACCTGGAGGCGCGATGGCGCTTTGACAGCGGCGACCGGCTGATGGCGCGTTTCTCATGGCCGTGGGAAGACGGCTCGGGCATAGGGCGCCGCAACGGGTGGGACGGCCTCTGGGGCCTGGAGTATCATCGCGCCGGCAACGGGAATCTGCTTGAGGCGGCGGTCGTCGAGTATCTCGACATGACAAACCAGAGCGGCCCGATTCATTTTGCACCGTCCGACCGTCCCGGCACCACCATCACCTCTCAGGCTACCGGTGCCGACGACTATTATAACAATGCCTACTACAACTCTTATGCCAACTATGGCCTCTCGATAGGCTCTCCGATGTCGATGGCTCCGGCATTCAACATCGACGGCTATCCGGCATTTGTGGGAAGCCGTATGCGCGGCGTGCATCTGGCCGCATGCGGCTCGATAACGTCTCGGGCGACCTGGCTTGTCAAGGCAGGCTACCGTAAGGCTTACGGTAACGCCAAGATTATGCTTATCAAGCCGATACATTCATTCTCGGTCATGGTCGAGGCGGGCTACAGGTTTAAAAAAGTCAAAGGTCTCGGCGTCACTGCCTCGCTCGAGCTCGACCGTGGTTCGATGCCGGCAAATACATTCGGCGGCATGATGACCATCTCCTATTGTCCAACCTTTTCACTGAAACGTCGATGAAAAACTGCCTGTTGACCATATTGTCGGCACTGATGCTGCTGCTTGGCTCGTGCACCACCAATGATGGCGACCTCAGTTTCCTCGGTGGTCACTGGCGGCTCGACTCGATCACTGTCGGGTCCGACAACGACGATTCCTATAAGGGTGACATCACCTGGGCCTTTCAAAGCAACATTGTGGAAATAAGCGTTCTGTTGCCAAACCATGGGCGCACTAACCATTTCGGCACATGGGAGTTTGACAACAACCGGCTGACCCTCGACTTTACCCATCGCGACAACGACACCGAGGCAGCCACCGGCGAGTATTCGCTGCCCCCACAGCTGCATTTGCCTCAGGGTGTCAAGGTGCCGCTGCGGCTGGTCAATCAGAGCGGTGGCAAAATGACATTGACAGGTGTCGATGTCGACAATCAACCAATCACGTTTCATCTATCCAAGATATACTGACAAGACTGTATGAGTAATAAAAAGATACTTGTGACCGGTGCCGACGGCTTTATAGGGAGCCATTTGGTAGACCTGCTTCTGGAGCAGGGAAACCAGGTGCGCGCGCTGTGCCAGTACAATTCGTTCAACAACTGGGGTTGGCTCGACAACCGACGCGACCCGGGGCTCGAGATAGTCAGCGGCGACGTTCGCGACCCGGCGTTCTGCCGTCACGCGGCCGCCGGTGTCGACACCATTTACCATCTGGCGGCGCTGATAGCTATTCCCTACAGCTACATCGCCCCCGACAGCTATATCGACACCAACATCAAGGGCACTCTCAACATCTGTCAGGCGGCCCGCGATGCCGGGGTGGAGCGACTGGTGGTGACCTCGACCAGCGAGGTGTATGGCACGGCGATGTATGTTCCTATAGATGAGAAACATCCACGCCAACCTCAATCGCCCTATTCGGCCACAAAAATCGGTGCCGATGCCATTGCACAAAGCTTTTACAACGCTTTTGACCTGCCGGTGGTGATAGCGCGCCCGTTTAACACTTACGGCCCGCGCCAGAGTGCCCGCGCCATCATACCGACCATCATCTCCCAGATTGCCAACGGAGAGACCCAAATAAAGGTCGGCGACCTCACGCCAACCCGCGATTTCAACTTTGTGGCCGACACGGCCGCCGGCTTTGTCGCCTTGGGAACCGCCGAGGCCGACAAGGTGGTGGGGCGGGACATCAACATCGCCACCGGCACTGAGGTGTCGATGGCCGAGACGCTCGACACCATTGCGCGCCTTATGAACCGGCAGGTGGAATGGGTGGTCGACCCTGCCCGCATCCGTCCCGGCAAGAGCGAGGTGTTCAGGTTGTGTGGCGACAACACGTTGATCACCTCGCTGACCTCGTGGCGTCCCCGTAACACCCTCGAGCAGGGCCTTGCAAAGACCATTGAGTGGTTTTGCGACCCCTCCAATCTATCAAAATATAAACACGACATATACAATAGATGATGTCAAGACAATCAGCTCCTCAGCGTCTCAAGCAACTCAATCTGCTTTTTCTCGGCGGCGCCAAGCGTGTGTCGATCGCCCGCATGTTCAAGAGAGCCGGCCGCGATTTGGGCTACAACATCGGTATCTTCTCCTATGAGCTCGACAAGCGTGTGCCAATCGCCATCGAGGGCCCGGTGATCGAGGGCCTCAAGTGGGACGACCCGGCCATTCTCGAGCATCTGCATGAGACAGTCATCGACCGCGATATCGATATTATCATCCCCTTTGTCGACCGGGCCGTAGGTGTTGCCGCCCGTTATCGCGAGGCATATAAGGATGTGTTTGTGCCGGTTGGCGATGCCGACTCGGCCGAATTGATGTTTGACAAGATTGCTGCCGACGAGGCTTTCATGCGCGCAGGCATCCCCCGGCCGGTGATTGCCGAGAGCCCGACCGGCGAGCCGGTTTTCCCCCTCATCGCCAAGCCGCGTCACGGCTCGGCATCTAAGGGCATCGCCATTGTGCACAGCACCGACGAGTTGCGCCCCTACCTGTCGTCGCGCCCAACCCACCTGCTGCAGCGCTACATCCACCGCCGGTGTGAGTACACCGTCGATTGCTATGTGGCGCTCGACGGAGATATAAAGGTGGTGTCGCCCCGTCGTCGCGGCGAGGTGACCGGCGGCGAGGTGTCGACATCGGAGACTGTCGAGGCTCCCGAGATTGTCGCCCTGACGGTCGATGTGATAAAGAAAATGAATCTGAAAGGCGCGGTGACGGTGCAGTTTATTGTTGATCTTGACTCTATTGACGATAGCCCGATGATCATGGAGATCAATCCGCGCCTGGGTGGTGGTGTCGTGACCTCTGTTCACGCCGGTGCCGACATCCCCCGCTATCTTCTTGCCGATGCCCTCGGCATCCCCACAACCCGGTGTACCGACATAATCGCCGGTACATTCATCACACGCTATCGTGAAGAGGTCGTTTTCAGAGGCGGCAGGCGCCTGTAGCCGGCCTATAGGATGGCGGCGCGTGTTGGCCGTCATCGCGATAGTGTGGACTGCGGTTGTTGTCTCTCAGGCCGGCGAGTTCAGCGACATCGTGATGACCGACAGCGCGCTCTACACACCCGCCCGGCTGTATGCCGATCTTGACTCGCTTGAGCATCGCTATCCCGACTGGATCAAGGTGACCTGTCGTGACACAACCGTGCAGGGCAACCCGATACCGGTTGTATGGTTCGGTTGCCGCGATTTTGAGACCCCGTCGGTCATGGTTCAGGCCTCGATGCACGCCCGCGAGTATATGTCGTCACAGCTTGTCATGGCACTTCTTGAACGCTATGCCTTTCATTGTCAAAATGACAGCACGATTGGAGGCTATGACGTCAGAGACCTTTTCTCGCGGGTTCATTTCACCATTCTGCCCCTTGTCAACCCCGACGGTGTCGACATTGCACAACGGGGCTCGCGGGCAGCGCGCGACTACGCGACGCGTCGTTGGCTGATGGAGAGAGCCGACTCGGGAAAGGTCTATGAGCGATTCAAGGCCAACAGCCGCGGTGTCGACCTCAACCGTAACTTCCCCGAAGGGTTTGGTCGTGCCGCCAACGCTCTGTCTCACCGCGCTTTTGCCCACTTCCCGGGACCAAAGCCACTTTCGGAGGTCGAGTCGTTCATGATGATGAGAGTCGCCTGGTCGCGTGACTATGACCTTTTTCTAAACTATCACTGCTGTGGCAACCTGCTTTACTATGGCAGTCATAACGCTTTGGGGCGCGTCAACGACAAGGCCAGCCATTTTGCCGGCCTGATAATGGAGACTACCGGCTACCCCATGGTCGGGCCTGACAATATCCCGGCCAACGGCTCGTGGGTCGACGAGGTTGAGACACTCTTTGAGAAACCGGGCGTGACAGTCGAGACCGGCACCCAAACCCCTGTCCCTTTTGACGAGTTCCCCTCGATTTTCAGCCGCAACCTGCTCGTGTGGGCCAAGATAGCCGCCGCCATCGACCATCCCCATCACCCCGACCGATAGAAAAATCCATGACAAAATCGTGCAAATCGAAAGTCTCACTTTTGATTTGCACGGTTTTTGTTTTTTTTTACATCTGTACTTATATGTTCCGGCCGCTACCATCTCGGTATGGATTTCATAAGTATCCATAATTATAAACATTTGTGTATGCTTCTACAAATGCTTGTATGTTTATTGTTGTTGGTAAGTTTTCCATTTCTGAGGAATATGTAAATCGAAATCCGGTACAGCAAGATGTACCACATCCGGTAAAATGCACTGTCGGAATCGACTTTCGTATTGTTTTAACTGAACAGGTTTGCTTGATGCCATTGAAGCAAGATTGCTTGAATACTGGTGAGGAGGAAAATAAACAACCACCTTATGTCCGGCTTCCGTAGCTAATTCGATCGCCGGGATCATATCGCTATCTGCAGAAACCACTATGACAAGGTCGCAATTATCCTGATAAGCGTCGGCGACTATTTGCGTTGCAATTCTTACATCTGTCTCTTTCTCCTCATGTGTATGGATTTTGTTGCCGCAATTGAAGCAAGTAATCTCTTTCTTCAAATATTTACCGAGGATCAATTTGAACTTAGGATTCTCCTTATTGGCTTGAAAAAATGCGTTCTGCCTGAGACTTTTGTCAGTATCATCAACTCGTGCCGAGAAATACTTAACTGCCACGAGTTCTTGATTGGGACGCATAAACATCTCAAACAATTTGACAATGTTAAGCCAATAATATTTTTTCCAATTGATATTTTTCTTCAGACCATAATAAAAGTTGAAGCCGTCAATGTATACTATTACTCTCTGTTTTTCCATAAAAAATAAGCCCACCTTAAGGGGTGGGCGAGCCTTAGTATTTTCCACCTAAGGGTGATAATCTATTGCAAAGATACGAAAAATTTCTTACCCTGCAAAATATTAACGATCATTTTGATCGAAGAGTTTAATTTTTTATTCTTTTTGTGGTTGCAGACCGCACCGTAGAGCCCGGTTAAGGGCAATGTGGGTGGAGCTGCTAAGCATACGAAAATCGTTTACTCGACGCTCTTTCTTGACATTTTGAAACATCGCAAATTTCTTAGGTTGGTCAAGAATGTAGCAAATCGGGCAATGCGAATGCCTCAAGATGTGGAACGAGCAAACAGTAGCTCTTACGCAAACTATCGAAATCACTTTATTATCGTTGGCAAGTTCTCTCAGTTGTCTACTGCAACTCGCGGGTGATGGTGAGGATGGTTGAGGTGGAGATGGCGGTGGTTGTCATTTTCCCCCGGGGGAGGCTCGGGGCAGGGCAGAGGTAGGTGCAACCGGCGGGGGCAACGGTCGGGCTTATTTCAACCCTGCAGCTGTCCCAAAGGTTGGCCGTGATGAAACTGTTGAGCACCGTGGCGCCCCCCTCGACAAGCAGCGAGCTGATGCCCCGGTCGTATAGGTCGGTCATAACCGACTGTAAATCATGTGGGTCAATGCCGTTGGAAGGGTAGACAATCGTCTCATCGCGTTTGAGAAGACCGGCGTCGGGTTTTAGATTGGCGTTCCCCAAAATGACGGGGCGGGGACCCGTACCGGCAAAGTGGCGCAACGTCAGCGACGGGTTGTCGAGGGCGACGGTGCCCGCGCCGACAAGAATGGCGTCATGGCTGGCGCGCAACTTGTGGGCTGCCACCAGGCTTTGGGGTGTTGATATGGATAAAGCGCTGTTGTCGAGTGATTTGCGAGCATCGATATACCCGTCGGCCGTTTGTGCCCACTTGAGGGTAATCCAAGGCCGGTGCTCACGGTGGCAGGTGAAAAACCGTTTGTTAATCTCTTTACATTCAGTCTCAAGCATCCCGACAATGACCTCAACGCCAGCCTCTCTCATCATCTTGATGCCGCGGCCGTTGACCCGGGCGAAAGGGTCGAGGCAGCCAACCACAACGCGCGGAATTCCGGTTTCAATAATCAGTCGGGAGCAGGCAGGGGTGCGCCCTTGATGGGAGCATGGCTCAAGGGTGACATACATGGTGGCCTGCTGCAGCAGGTGCCGGTTGGCCGGATCGACCGATTCAATGGCGTTTGGCTCGGCATGATTCTCGCCGCATCGGCGATGGAATCCCTCGCCGATTATTCTGCCCGACGGGTCGACGATGACGGCGCCAACCATCGGGTTTGGCGACGCGTGAAACATTCCACCCCGGGCAATCTGCAGGGCCCGGCGCATGTATCTTGGGTCAATATTACTCATGGCTCCACCCAGTCATTGTTTTGCTTGAGGAGCGCGATGAGATGGTCAATGGCTTCATCTTCAGGTATATTGCGCTCTACAGCTGTCTTTCCTTTATATAGGGTGATATGTCCGGCGGCGGCGCCCACATATCCGTAATCGGCATCGGCCATCTCGCCGGGTCCGTTTACCACACACCCCATCACGCCGATTTTCAGCCCTTTGAGATGTCGGGTGGCCTCTTTTACGCGATGGAGGGTCGAGCGGAGGTCAAAGAGGGTGCGCCCGCAGCCCGGACAGGCGATAAACTCTGTGCGGGTCATGCGCAGGCGTGTCGCCTGAAGTATGCCAAAGGCGAGCCTTGTGGTGACGGCGCTACCGGCGGCACGGCTGTCAATCATGATGCCGTCGAGCAGACCGTCGAGCAGCAGTGTGCCAAAGTCGATTGAGGCCTCGACCGTCAGGCGGTCACCCTCAAGGTCGCCATACTCTTTCATGCCAATCAGTTGGGGCTTGCTGTCAAGGGTGTTTAGCCGGGAGAGGGCGGCTCGCATCGACCCGATGAAGTCGGGGTGTGAGCTGGTGATGTAGACCCGTTTTTTGCCGTCGATGAGCTGTTGCAGCTGTGGCGACGACATTGACAGGACGCGGGCAGCGTCGACAACTGTGTCGTAGGGTGTCAGGAGTATGTCGGGTTTGAGACCGTCGACAGCCTCATTGTCGCGTGATGCCACCAAAGGCTGTGAAAGAGTTCGCTTGAAACAAGGCTGGGTATCGGTCACGACAGCCGGGGCGGCGGCCCGTCGCGCGATATAACCGGCTATCAGGGCGGCAACAGGAATCTCCTCGGCGGGCTCTTCGCTGAGCGACACCCTGATTGTGTCGCCCAGGCCGTCGACCAACAGCGAGCCGATGCCGACCGCGCTCTTGACGCGTCCGTCCTCGCCGTCACCCGCCTCGGTGACCCCCAGGTGGAGCGGAAAGTTCATCCCCTCGGCGGCCATCGCGCGGTCAAGCATACGCACGGTCTCGGTCATCACCACCACGTTTGAGGCCTTTATCGAGATGACAATATCGTTGAAATTGTGGGCGACAGCCACCCGCAGAAACTCCATCGCGCTCTCCACCATCCCGGCGGGGGTGTCGCCATAGCGGCTCATGATGCGGTCGCTCAGCGAGCCGTGGTTCACCCCGATGCGCATCGCCGTGCCGCGCGCGCGACACGCCTCAATGAAGGGCACAAAGGCATCGGCGAGGCGGTCAAGCTCGGCGGCATACTCGGCATCGGTAAACTCAATTTTCTTGAACACGCGCCCGGGGTCGACAAAGTTGCCCGGATTGATGCGCACCTTGTCGACGCCGGCTTCAACGGCCGCAAAGGCTGCAGCCGGGTTGAAATGGATGTCGGCAACAAGTGGAACGGGGTTGGCCGAGGCGTCGACCATGCGCTTGATGTTGGCAAGATTGTCGGCGTGGCGCACCCCCTGAGCCGTGAGCCTTACCAGTTGACCGCCGGCCCGCGCTATCGACTCAATCTGTGCCACCGAGGCCTCGGTGTCGAGTGTCGGTGTCGAGGTCATCGACTGGAGAACGATGGGGTTGTCGCCCCCGATTTTGAGGTTGGCCACACGAGCTGTGCCCGAGGGGCGCCGATGGTAGCTGTAGTCGTGTTTCAATTGGTCTTGAAATTATATTTTATCTGGTGTAGCTCCTCGTTGGCTTTGACAATTTTAGCCACAAGGCCGGCGCGATAGCGGTCAAAGTTTTTGGCTATCTGCTGATCGCTCAGCGAGAGAATCTGGACGGCGAGAATGGCGGCATTGAGACCGCCGTTGATGCCCACGGTAGCCACCGAGACTCCAGGGGGCATCTGCACGATTGAGAGCAGGGCGTCGCGGCCGTCGAGAGTCGAGTTGATAGGGATACCGATTACAGGGATGGGGGTCATGGCCGCGATAACGCCGGGAAGGGCCGCCGCCATGCCGGCGGCGGCGATGATCACCTTGATGCCGCGACCCTGGGCCTGACGGGCAAAAGATTCAACCTCGGCCGGGGTGCGGTGGGCAGAGAGAGCGTTCATCTCAAAGGGAACCTCCATCTCGTCGAGAAAGGCCGCTGTCTTTTGCAGAATGGGAAGGTCGGAGGTGCTTCCCATGATTATGCTTACAAGTGGTTTCATGTTCAAATGATTATTTCTTTTGAGGCTAACAAATTTACAACAAAGTGTCAAATGATGCAACTTTGTCAGGCACACTTTCTGGTCGGTTTATCAAAGAGGGAGCATGGAGGCCAGGAAGACCCACAGGAAACCGTTGGCGGCTCCGGCAAGGGTCTGGCCGACAGTGTGACGGCCGAGCTCGACGCGCGAGGTGGCCAACAGGCCGGTGATAAAGATTGAGCCTGCAGCCCACCAGACGATGCCCGGCATGGCTACCCCCTTGAGGGCGATGGTGAAGAAGATAGCGGTCACGCCCCCCATGCCGGCCAGGTGGGCGCTGATTTTCCACCACCGGTTGACGATGATGCTGACAACCACCGCCATCAGCCCGCCGATGGGGAATGTCCAGAGCCACGTCGGGGCGCTGATGCTGTAAAGATAGATGGCACAGGCGATGTAGCAAACACCGCTTATGATGTAGGGGACTGTGCGCTCGCTCTGATTGTTCAGCCCCGGGTCGCTCACACGCTTGGTGAGATAGAGGGCACCGATGGCAAGCATGGGGACAACGCCGGTGATGAAGAGTGTTATCGCGGCCACAATCAGTTTTGTCTTGCCGTCGACGATGGGGTTGAGTATCGAGGCATACATGGCGGCAAGCACGCCGTAGGTTGGGGTTAACAAAGGCGTGAAGACATTTGACATTACTCGGGCTAATATTTTCATAATGGTCGGATTGTTTATAGTTTACGACGCAACCGCGCGACGGGGATGCCCAGGCGCTCGCGGTATTTGCTGACAGTTCGGCGCGCCACGGTGATACCTTTGTCGCCCAACTGTTTTGTGATGGCGAGATCGCTGAGCGGATGGCGCGGGTCTTCATTATCAATAATCTGACGCAGAGCGGCGATGAGCGCGCGCGACGACGCCGTCTCCTCCTCGTCTCCAACCGAGCCGGGGATGCTCTCGTTGAAGAAGAATTTAAGCGGATAGATGCCGCTGCGGGTCACGACATATTTTGACGAGGTGGCCCGAGAGATGACCGAGAGGTCATAGCCTGTCAGGGCGGCGATATCCTTGAGCACCATGGGGCGAAGCCGCGACTCATCGTCGGTGAGAAAAAAATCACGTTGTATCTTGACAATCGCCGCCATGACCCTGAAGAGGGTTTGCTGGCGTTGGCGCAGCATGTTGATGAACTCGTTGGCGCGGTCGCGGCGCTCGGCGATGAACGCGTTGGCCTGCCGGCGGCCCGTTGTGCTCTCGCCGGGAATCTCCGACTGGTCGGTGAAGGTAGCGTCGACCCTCAGCTCGGGGATGTTGTTGAGCAGCGACAGGTTTATGTCGTCGCCCTCGACATCAACGCTGAAGTCGGGGATGATGGTGTGGGCCACGTCGTCGTCGGCGCTGTCAAAGGCTGCCGCCGGCTTGGGGTTGAGCGAGCGTATCACGTCGACCGCCCGGCGCAGGGTGTCTAACGAGACCCCCAGCGACTGGGCGAGACGGTCAAAGTGCATGCGCGAGAAAGTGTCAAAATGGGTCTCGACAATCGATGTTGCCAGAGCCACCGCGGGGTCATTCCGGTCGAGGCGCCGCAATTGCAGCGACAGGCAGTCGCGCAGGTCGACGGCACAGATGCCGGCGGGGTCGAGACGGCGTATCGCCTCAAAGGTGTCGTCGAGCAGCGACGGCTCGACATCGATGGCAAGATCCATGGCGATATCGTCGGCAATGGAGTGGAGCGAGCGGCGCAGGTAGCCGTTGCGGTCGAGATTGCCGATGATGTAGGGTGCCAGCCTGACAATTGAGTCGGTGGCGCCACTGTGTCGGAGCTGCTCCATGAGGTATTCCGACAGATTTATGCCGGCCACCGCCATCGGCTCGTGATAGCGGTCGTTGACACTGTGGTTGCGCGCCTCCAGGCGGTAGGAGGGGATATCGTCGTCACGGTAATCGGCCCGTTGCATCTGCTCGGCGCTCTCCTGGCCACCCTCTCCGGTGTCGACCGCCGGGTCGTCGACGCGCTCGAGCGCCGGGTTGTCCTCAACCTCGTGGCGCACCTCCTCCTCGATCTCAGGGCCCGTCATCTCGAGCATCTTGACATAGCGCACCTGTGCCGGCGACAGCTTTTGCTGTTGCTTGAGTTGCTGCACTTGCTCCAATGACTCGCGATGCATGGGCCCGGGGAGGTTTATTCAAAAGACATGGTCAGATTGTCGAGGCAGAAATAGGCCGGAGTGTTCATGCCCCATTGGCCGCTGTCGCTCGACTCCATCTGGCAATAGATATAGTCAACCTTGCCAAGCGCGCTGAGGTCGACTGTGGTCCACTTGTCGAGGATTTTGCCGTCGCGGGCCAGGTAGAAGGTCACATGACCGGTCTGACGGCCGTTGAGCACGCCGATAAAGTTTACCTGCATGTATGAGAGCGCGTCAAAAGGCTCGCTGAAGCTGTTGCCCTCTTTCATGGTGTAGTAGG
Source organism: uncultured Muribaculaceae bacterium (assembly GCA_964394205.1). GTDB lineage: Bacteria > Bacteroidota > Bacteroidia > Bacteroidales > Muribaculaceae > HGM05190. Next base: position 43,508 of record CAYMVS010000012.1, read on the forward strand.
CGTAGGCAGTGTTGGTTATCACACACGCCCCGGGGGTGAACTGAATGCCGTTGGTCATCGAGATTTTCAACGAGGGATTGGCCGGGATTGACCTTGTGTCTTCCTGCACGTCCCAGCAGGCGAGCATGTAGCCGACGCCGGCACCCTGCACGTCGCCGCCTGTGATCGAGCCCCATTGATACATCCAGCGGTCGTCGGCCGGGTAGTTCTTGTTGTCGGTGCTCCTTGAGGGGCAGAATCCTTTCCATGAGCCGCCCCACTCGCTTGTCTTTGCGTCGTGGCTGAACTCGACCGGGCCGAGGGTCAGCTTGGCCACGGGGTCGGTCTGATAGCATTTGTCCCAGTAGCCCTCGGCGTTGTAGGAGATGTTGTAGGCAGCGCCTACCTGAACGATATACCAGTTGTCGTCATCATCGTTGTCACATGAGGTCATTGTGGTTGACACTGAGCCGACCATGACACCGGCGATAAGCATTGACAGTAATTTGTTAAGTTTCATAGTGTATAAGGGATGAGAAGTTATAGTTCAATCATTTCGTCGGCTTTGAAATCGCGCTTGGCGCGGGTGCCGACAACCGAGTCCCACAGCATGGGTGATATCCCCCCGGCGGGACGTTTCACGTCGAGATTTGACTCGTCGAGCAGCTGGCCGGCGCTGATTGGGCGGGCGGCGACAATGCTGCGGCGCGCGATGGCTATGTTTGGGGTCTCGCTGGGCGATGGCCGTTTGTCGGCGCTGCCCAGGGCGAGCTCAACGTTGCGTATGGCCGTGCACATCGCTTTAAGCTCGTCGGGGGTCAGCGATGCCTGATGGTCGGGGCCGGGCAGGGTGCGGTCGAGGGTGAAATGTTTTTCAATCACGGCGGCTCCCTGGGCCACGGCGGCTATGGGCACCTCGATGCCCCGGGTGTGGTCGCTGTAGCCCACGGCTTTGACTCCGAGCGTCGCCAGGGTGTCCATGGCGCGCAGGTTGACATCGGCCATGGGGGTGGGGTATTGGGTGTTGCAGTGCAGCAGGATGACACGTTCGCGCCCGATACCGTTGTCGGAGAGCACATTGAGGGCGGCATCGACCTCGACCAGACTGCTCATGCCGGTCGACATGATCACGTCGCCCCGGCATCGCGCTATGTGGCGCAGGTAGGGCAGATTGGTGACCTCGCCGCTGGGTATCTTCCAGTAATCCATGCCAAGCGGGGCCAATGTGTCGATCGACGGGCTGTCAAAAGGGGTGCTCAGGAAGCCTATTCCCTCCCGGCGGCACAACTCGGCGAGCCCGGCGTAGGTCTCGAGCGGCAGGTGGATGGCTTTGCACATCTCAAGCTGACTCTCGCCATCGCCGGTGGTCTCTTTCTGATACTCGGCCTTGGGCGCAAATGTCGAGATGACACGCTCGGGGATGGCGGTCTGGAACTTGACGTAGTCGGCCCCGGCATCGCGGGCCGCCACTATCATTTGGCGTGCCAGGGCGATGTCGCCGTTGTGGTTCACCCCCGCCTCGGCTATTATGATTGTACTGCTCATAGACATTGGATAGTGTGATGCTAAGGTTACCAGACCTCCTCGGCTATCTGACGGACGAGCTGGATCTTGTCCCACTGCTGCTGCTCGGTGAGCCGCATGGCGACCGCCGGCGAGGAGAACCCACACTCGGTGCTCAGACACAGGCGCTCGAGAGGAATGTGGTCGGCAGCACGGTGGATGGCTTGCTTGACCGTCTCTTTGTCTTCAAGCTCGGGGTTGCGCGGCGAGATTAGGCCAAGCACAACAAGCTTGCCGTCGGGTATTTTTGAAAGACACTTGAAAGCGTCGGGGCGGTCGAGGGGAAAGCGCAGATAGAAAGCGTCAAAGCGCGTCTTACAAAAAAACTTGTCGGCTATCGGCTCATAAAAGTCTTCGGCAAACCATGACGAGTGGATGGTGCCGCGGTAGATGCGTGTCGAGATAATCATATCTTCGGGCACATCGTCGAGAGCGTCGACATTCAGCTTGAGGTATTGGTCCTGCAGCCGGTCGATGTCGATTCCTTTGTCGGCGACCAGTTTGACAAGGCGTTTGTCACAGAAAGTGCCCCACACACAGTCGTCCATCATCACGTTGCGGCACCCCAGCCGGTAGAGCTCGAGCAGAGTCTGCTTGTAGGCCAGGGCGATGTCGTCGAGCAGTCGCTCGGTGGTGACATAATGCTTGGCGATCGAGGCAGCATTGTCGCCTCGGGTCAGCTCGGCATAGAGCTGTGCCGGCGAGGGGAGTGCCTGACGGGCGGTCTGGCCAACGGGTGTCACCGACTTGAGAAAGTTGAAGTGACGGAACACGGGGTGATTGGGGTTGTAGGCAACGCGGCCACACACTCTCACCGAGTCGGCGCTGGCCGTGATGCCGTCAAACATATAGGCCGATTGGAGAGTTGTCTTTTCGAGTCCCTCCAGTCCCCAGAAAAAGTCAAGGTGCCAGTAGCCGCGGCGGTAACCGCCCGAGGTGGCCACGTCGAGACCCATCGTGTGCTGTCGGTTGACCAACGCCTCGACGGCTCGGTTTTCGACTTCTTCAAGCTCTGAGGCAGTGATGTCGCCGGTGGCAAACCGCTCGCGGGCCTCGATGAGGTATTGCGGGCGCAGGAAGCTGCCGACAACCTCGGCGCGAAACGGTGGAACGATGCGTTGTTGTAGATATTCCATTCTTTACATAAGGGTTAGGACAAGAATCTGGGCGGCAACGACGCGCAAAAACATTGTCAACGGATAAACTGTAGAGTAGGCCACGGCGGGAGCGTCGCTGCCGGTTGAATTGTTGGCGTAGGCAAGCGCTGGGGGATCGGTCATGCTGCCGCCAAAAAGTCCCATGATCGAGAGCATGTTGATTTTGTAGACACAGCGGCCAATCACACCGGCCACAATGAGTGGGACAAAGGTGATGATGAAACCCCACAGAACCCATGTCATGCCGGTTGTGTTGAACACGGTCGCCGCAAAGCCGGCGCCCGACGAGATGCCGACCGAGGCAAGGAAGAGGCAGATGCCGATCTCGCGCATCAGCAGCGAGGCCGACGACGAGGTGTAGGTGACAAGTTTCATCTTGTAGCCAAAGCGGCTTATGAGGATGGCGACAACCAGCGGGCCGCCGGCGAGACCAAGCTTCATTGGGACGCTGACCCCCGGGAAGGCGATGGGCACCGAGCCCAGTATAAGGCCCATGAAGATGCCGACAAAGATGGTGATGAGGTTTGGCTCGTTGAGGCGTTTCATCGAGTTGCCAAGCTTGTCGGCAAGTCGGTTGATGTCGCTCAGGTGACCGACCACGGTCAGGCGGTCGCCAACCTGCAGGTGAAGGGTGGGGCTGGCCAGAAGGTCGACACCGGCGCGGTTGACGCGGGTGGCGTTGAGGCGGTAGCCGGCGTGAAGGTGCAGTTTGCGCAGGGAGATGCCGTTGTATTCGCTCTTGGTGATGACGATGCGCCGCGACACCACAGGGCCGTTGCCCTCCTCCCAGTCGATGTCGGTCTCGGGGCCGATGACCGCCGTGTATTTGTTGACATCACAGCTTTCACACACGATGAGCAGCAGGTCGCCCTCGGAAAGCGTGGTCTGTGAGGTGGGGATGATGACCTCACCCGTTGGTTTGCGCAGGCGCGACACGATAAAGTCGCTGGGCACAATCTGGTGCAGCTCGACCAGGTTTTTGCCCGCTATCAGATTGTTGGTCAGCTCGAGGGTGATGATTGCCGGCTTGTGGGCATCGTCGGCCGAGGCCTCCTCGATGGCCTTGATCTCGTCGGCAGTGTTGATTTTGAAGATGACACGGAGTATTATCATCGCCATGATGATGCCCACGACACCAAGAGGATAGGCGGCGGCATAGCCCATGGCCATCTCTTCGGAGGCACCGTAGGCCTCGGGGTTGACTTGCAGGATAGCCTGCTGGGCCGCGCCCAGGCCCGGGGTGTTGGTGACCGCTCCCGACATGACGCCGACCAACGCGATGATCGACGTGTGGCCGTCAATGAAAAAGATGGCGAGCACGATGGCAACGTTGAGCACGATGACAAGCACGGCAAGCATGTTGAGCGTCACCCCGCCTTTCTTAAATGATGTGAAAAAGCCGGGACCCACCTGGAGGCCGATCGAGAAGATAAACAGAATCAGACCAAACTCTCTGACAAAGTGAATAATCTCTCCATTGACCGTGTAACCGAAGTGTCCCATCAGAATACCGACAAACAAGACAAAGGTGACCCCGAGCGAGACTCCTAAAATTTTCATCTTACCCAGGTAGACACCCGATGCAATGACAAAGGCATACAGCAGCAGGGTGCTTGCCAGTGTTGTGTTGCCGGGCGATAGTAAATTTATCAGCCAGTCCATAAATAATTAAACCTTAATACCTTAAAAAACCTATTAATAGAAACGTCACGTTTTGTGCTGCAAAGGTACAAACAATGACCGAAACGGCAAAACAAAAGAGCGGTAGTGCAGCCTATCTGTGTTGAGGCTGCCGCTACCGCTCATGTGTCGGATATCGGTTGTCGGGACCCTCGGGCCGTTACTGGGCGAGAATCTCGAGCATCTGTATGGCCGATGTGGGGATGCGTGTGCCGGGGCCGAAGATGGCGGCGACACCTGCTTTGTAGAGGAAGTCATAGTCTTGGGCGGGGATGACACCACCGGCGGTCACCATAATATCCTCTCGACCAAGCTTCTTGAGCTCTGCGATAACCTGGGGGATGAGAGTCTTGTGGCCGGCGGCGAGCGAGCTGACGCCAAGAATGTGAACGTCGTTCTCGACGGCCTGGCGGGCAGCCTCGGCCGGTGTCTGGAACAGCGGGCCCATGTCGACGTCAAATCCACAGTCGGCATAGCCTGTAGCTACCACTTTAGCACCACGGTCGTGACCGTCCTGGCCCATTTTTGCAATCATGATGCGGGGCTGACGGCCCTCGCGTTTTGCAAATTCCTCGGTCATCTTGCGGGCCTTGATGAAGTCGGGATCTTGTTTGGTTTCTTCTGAATACACGCCTGAAATTGTTCTGATTTGAGCTTTGTAGCGTCCGACGACCTCCTCACAGGCATCGCTGATCTCGCCGAGTGTCGCGCGCAGGCCGGCGGCCTTGACAGCGAGGTCAAGCAGGTTGCCCTCTTTGGTACGGACACACTCGGTAATGGCCTTGAGAGCCTCTTTCACCTTGGCCTCGTCGCGATTCTCCTTCACCTGGTTGAGGCGCTCGATCTGCTCTTTGCGAACCTCGGTGTTGTCGATCTCGAGGATGTCGATGG
>CAYMVS010000013.1:0-45143 GCA_964394205.1 uncultured Muribaculaceae bacterium
AGCGAGCTTGCCGGCAGGCCGCGGTAGGCGGCATAGCGGGTCAGAGGAATCATGGTGGTGTCGCCATGACCGCCAATCACGATGCCCTCGACCTCGGTTGCGTTGGCACCCAAAGCACGGCTCAGGAAATATTTGAAACGCGCGCTGTCGAGGGCGCCACCCATGCCGATGATACGGTTTTTGGGCAGACCGCTTGTTTTATGAATAAGATAAGTCATGGTGTCCATGGGGTTTGACACACAGATAATAATAGCGTCGGGCGAGTATTTGAGGATGCTGTCGGTAACCTGTTTCACGATACCGGCATTGACACCTATGAGCTCCTCGCGGGTCATGCCCGGCTTGCGGGGAATACCCGATGTGATGACAACGACATCGCTGCCGGCTGTCTTGGAGTAGTCATTGGTCACACCCTCGAGACGGGTGTTCAGACCCAGGATATTGGCCGTCTGCATGATATCCATCGCCTTACCCTCGGCAAGACCCTCTTTAATATCAATGAGCACAACCTCATCGGCAACCTGATTGGTCACCAACACATTAGCACATGTAGCGCCTACATTGCCGGCGCCTACTACTGTTACCTTAGACATATCTTTTCTTTTTTTGATGGTTTTGTTTTTGCAAAATTAACCAAATTTTCAATATTACAACCCAAAATTAAAGAAATTTTTCCACAATTAAATTTTTCCGCCTCAATCGGCTCATTCTATGCCTATTTTAATTACTTTTGCACTGAATAAAATCTTAACACCATGACACGCATTTTCTCTTTTATAGCAGCCTCTTTCCTGTTGGTCCTGACGTTCATGCCGGCCGTTGCCGAAAACTATCCCTATCGCGGTGATTACCTGTGGGTCACCGTGCCCAACCATGCCGACTGGATCTACAAGACCGGCGAGAAAGCCCAGGTGGAAGTGAGCCTCTACCGCTACGGCATCCCGGTCGACGGCGTCGAGGTCGAGTATCAGCTCTCGGGCGACATGATGCCCTCCGACAAAACCGGGAAAGTCACGCTCAAAAACGGCCGGGCGACAATCGACATGGGCTCGATGAAGACCCCGGGATTCCGCGACTGCAAGCTGACGGCTAAGATTGGCGACGACACCTCGACCCACCACGTCAAGGTCGGCTTCTCGCCCGAGAAGATACAGCCCTACACCAAGCTGCCCTCCGACTTCACCTCTTTCTGGAAGTCAAACCTCGACGAGCTTGCCTCGATGCCGTTGATATACACCATGACCCCCTCCCCTCAATACACCACCGACTCTTTCAACGCCTACCTTGTCAAGCTGACGGTAAACGACAAGAAAAAGGCCGTCTACGGCTACCTGTTCATACCCCGCGACGCCGAGCCGGGCTCATGCCCGGTGGTGATGTGCCCGCCGGGGGCAGGCATCAAGACAATCAAAGACCCCCTGCGACACCGCTATTATCCCGACAACGGCTGCATACGCTTTGAGATGGAGATCCACGGCATCAACCCCGAGATGCCCCAGGAGCAGTTCAACGAGATATCGGCCGCCTTCAACACAAGCCAGAACGGCTATCTCGCCGCCGGTCTTGACAACCGCGACAACTATTACATGAAGTGGGTCTATCTCGCGTGTGTCCGCGCCATTGATTTCCTGACCTCACTGCCCGAGTGGGACGGCAGGAATGTCGCCGTTCAGGGTGGCAGCCAGGGCGGGGCGCTTGCCATCGTGACAGCCGCGCTCGACCCCCGTGTCAACGTCTGTGTCGCCAACCACCCGGCCCTTTCCGACATGGCCGGCTACATGGCCAACCGCGCCGGCGGCTATCCCCATTTTTTCCGCACACCCGGGATGGATACCCCCGACAAGCTCAACACGATGGCCTATTATGACGTCGTCAATTTTGCCCGTCAGCTCTCATGCCCGACATTCCTCACCTGGGGTTACAACGACAACACATGCCCCCCGACGACCTCCTACGCCGTCTACAACGTCATCACCGCCCCAAAGGAGGCCCTCATCACGCCCGTCAACGAGCACTGGACCTCGGAACGCACCGAGCGTGGCCATCTCGACTGGATCCTGAAACATCTAAAGTGACCCCCTCCCACTGAAGCATAACCCCACCCCGACCAATGTCAACCCCCATAAAGCACATTCACTACCCCACCGTCGACCTCGAGGCCGACGAGCGTTACCTCAAGCTGCTGTCGCGGTCGTTTCCCACAGTAGCGGCCGCCAGCACCGAGATAATCAACCTTGAGGCGATCCTCAACCTGCCCAAGGGCACCGAGCATTTCCTGACCGACATCCACGGCGAGTATGAAGCATTCCAACACGTGCTGAAAAACGCCTCGGGCACCATCAAGCGCAAGGTCAACGAAATTTTCGGCACCACCCTGCGCGACGCCGACAAGAAAAACCTCTGCACTCTCATCTATTACCCGCGCGAAAAGCTGCGCCTGGTCAAACAGACCGAGCCCGACATGGCCGAGTGGTATGAGATTATGCTCAACCGCCTGATAAAAGTCGCCCAAAGCGTATCGTCAAAATACACCCGCTCAAAGGTCAACAAAGCGTTGCCCAAAGACTTCTCCTACATCATTCAGGAGCTGTTGCACGAGACTGTGGCCGACCACAACAAGCACGCCTACGTCAACCAGATCATCGCCACCATCATCTCGACCCGCCGCGCCGACGCCTTCATCATAGCTATCTGTGACCTCATCCAGCGCCTGGCCATCGACTCGCTCCATATAATCGGCGACATCTATGACCGCGGCCCGGGCGCCCACATCATCATGGACACCATCTGTGACTACCATGACTTTGACATCCAGTGGGGCAACCATGACATCCTCTGGATGGGGGCATTTGCCGGCAATGACGCGTGTATCGCCAACGTGTTGCGCATCTCGCTGCGCTACGGCAACCTTGAGACACTCGAGGAGGGATATGGCATCAACATGCTCCCGCTCGCCACTATGGCCATGGAGACCTACAAAGGGGCCGACGTGTCGCTCTATCTCCCCAAAATGACCACCTCGACCCATCTGCTGACCGACAAAGAGCGCCTCGTGATGGCCCAGATGCACAAAGCGGTAACGGTGATTCAATGGAAACTCGAGGGGCAGCTCATCGAGCGGCATCCCGACTATATGATGGGCGACCGCCTGTTGCTCGACAAAATCGACAAAAAACGGTCGACGGTCACCATCGACGGCGTCGAGTACCCCCTGCTCGAAAGCTCGTTTCCCACAATCGACCCCGCCGACCCCTACAAGCTCAGTCCCGATGAAGAGAAGGTGGTCAACCAGCTGCACAACGCCATCGTAAACTCTGAAAAGCTCGACAAACATGTCGGCTGCCTGCTGCGCCACGGCTCGCTTTACCTGGCGCGCAACAACAACCTGATGTTTCACGCCTCGATACCCCTCAACGACGACGGCTCTTTCAAGGCTGTCAACGTCAACGGCGCCACCTACTCGGGCCGACACCTTTTTGACCGCCTCAACGAGTTGGTTCAAGTCGCATGCCGCCGGGGCGACGACGACGATGACAACAACCTCGACAAACAAAATGCCGTCGACTATATGTGGTATCTGTGGTGCGGACCCGACTCCCCCCTGTTCGGCAAATCAAAGATGACCACCTTTGAGCGTTATCTCGTTGCCGACAAGCAGACCCACCGCGAGGAGCGTGGCGCCTACTACAAGCTCAACAACGACCCCAAGGTCATCGACCGGATACTGACCGAATTTGGCCTCCCCACCGAGGGCTCACACATCATCAACGGCCATGTGCCCGTCAAAGCCGGCCACGGCGAAAACCCCGTCAAGGCCGACGGCAAGCTGCTCGTCATCGACGGCGGTTTCTCACGGGCCTACCAGGGGGAGACCGGCATTGCGGGCTACACGCTCGTCTACCATTCACGCGGTTTCCAGTTGGTTGAGCACGAGCCTTTTGAGTCACAGGTCAAAGCCATCGAGGAGGGGCAGGACATTATCTCAAACATCGTGCTCAACGAGTTTAAAGCCAAGCGGCTGAAGGTTCGCGACACCGACAAAGGGCGCGAGCTCGCCACCCAGGTCAGAGACCTCGACCGCCTTCTGGCAGCCTACCGACGCGGCATCATCAAAGAGAAAAACTGAAGCGTCAGCTCTTTATATCCTCATATCCTCACATCAGGAGCCACCGGCGTGACCACGTGTCACACCGGTGGGTGACTACCTACGTCTAAATGTTAAATAATTGCAAATTGATTGAATTTTTGGTTTATTTTGGAAATCTTGCTTATATTTGTGACACATTGGAATTAAATGTTTAAACTTTTTGACAGTCCGAGCGTCAAATAATTGAACATTCAGTTGCTACAATTGCAATCCGATAGATAATTTGTTGATACAAAATTTTTATTATGAGGACAACGATCATGAATTTCACAAGACCGCTCATGCTGACAGTATCTTTGGTGCTGTCATCAATGGCCTGTGTCATGACGGCACAGAGTCTCTATGACGATGATATCTACGGCGATCCCGCCAAAATGAAAAAGCCCGAGAAACCGGCCAAGCAAACGCCGGTCAACACGGCCGATACCCAGACCATTGTCACCCTCACCGACGGCTCGGTTTACTATGTAAATCCCGACGGGAGCTTCACTTTTGTAGGGCCCGGCACCGTGACGACCACAACAACCATCGACGACTATAACCGTCGCGGCTTTTTTGCCGTGCCCGACGATGAGGTGATTGTCACCGACTCGACCGCCGTCTCGCCCGACGATTTCACCTACACGCGACGCATCGAGGCCTTCCACAACCCCGGCATCGTCACCAATAGCGACGACCCCGAGTTGGCTCAGCTCTATTACAGCGCGCCTGCCAATGTCACCATCAATGTCAACACCCCCGGCTATTGGGGCTCGTCATGGTGGGGTCCCTCCTATTGGACCTACTACACTCCCGGCTACTGGAACTACTACTCACCGGCATGGGGCTGGGGGTGGAACTCATGGAACACCTGGTGGGGTCCGTCATGGAGCTGGGGCTGGGGTCCCGCGTGGGACTATGGCTACGGCTGGGGGTGGACCTGGGGTTGGAACTACCCCACTCGCCCGTCGGTCGCTCCCGGTCGACCCGGTCGACCCGGCCATCAGGAACCGGCCACACGCCCGGGCTATGGCAATCAATTCCGTCCCGGCGGCCATCATAATCCCGGCAACATAGGTCGTCCCGAAGGCACAACCGTTCGCCCGGGCAATTCAGGAGGCACCGTTCGCCCCGGCGGCACTGTACGCCCCGGCACCACAGTCACAGCGCCCGGCAATATCGGCACAGCGCCCGGCAATATCGGCACATCAACCGTGCGTCCCGGCACCACAGTCCGTCCCGGCGCCACAGTCCGTCCCGGCGGCACCTACCGCCCCTCGGGCACTGTCAATCCACCGTCGACAACAACACGCCCGGCCACAACCGTTCGCCCCGGAGGCAGCGTCACCACACCCCGCCCGACGGGCACCACGGTCACGCGCCCCGCGACAACAACACGCCCCGCGACAACAACACGCCCGGCAACAACAACACGCCCGGCAACAACAACCCCCTCGCGCCCCTCGTCGACCACTCCGTCCTACAACAGCGGTAGCCGTGGCGGCGGCAGCTATTCCCGTCCCGCCGGCGGTGGAGGCGGCGGAGGCGGTCGTGGTGGCCGACGCTGAGCCACTCCGAGCGCGGTTCATCGGAACAATTATTTGAAAAAGTCATAAACCGAGCATTAACCATCACAATATGAAGAAACTACTTATCATAGCCTCTGTGTCCCTCCTGCCAACGGTGATGTTGGCCCAGAGCGCGCTCGACGCCTATCAGCTGGGACAGAGCGACCTGCGCGGCACGGCACGTTTCATGTCAATGGGCGGCGCCTTCACCGCCCTGGGGGGCGACCTGTCGAGCCTCAACCAAAACCCCGGCGGCATCGGTGTCTACCGATCGAGCGAGGTCGGGGCAACGCTCGACATAAATATACAGAAGACAGCGTCCGAAAACACCTCCTACAGCTTCAATGAAAACAAGCAGACGCGCGCCGCGTGCAACAACTTTGGCTATGTCGGCTCCATCTACACCGGCAGCGACAACGTGATGCCCTTTTTCAACTGGGGAGCCACCTACTCGCGCGTGGCCTCCTTTGACCGTCGCTACCGCGGCGCCATGGGCCTACCGACATCGCTCTCCAACTATGTCGCCGCCAACACCTCGCTCGCCGGAGGCTACACCACCTCCGACCTCAACAGCTACACCACCGGCTACAACCCCTACCAGGACTCGTCGGCGCCCTGGATGAGCATCCTCATGTTCAACGGCTATGCCATCAACCCGACCAACCCCGACGACCCCTACTGTGACACCTATCAGGGCCTGTTTCAAAACGGCACGAGCGGCACCGCCACGTTTGACATCGAGGAGAAAGGCTATATCGATGAATACTCGATCAATTTTGGCGGAAACTTTGTCAACATGGTCTACTGGGGCGTAGGGTTTGGCGTCACCGACATCAGCTACTCTCAACGCTCATGGTATGCCGAAGACCTCACCAATGCCCAGATACCCAACACCGTTGTCGACAAATACGGCAACTCGATAGCTTACGGCACGGTCAACGGCGACGGCGGCTTTGACCTCGACTCGTGGAAGCAGACCACCGGTACCGGTTTCAACTTCAAGGTAGGCGTCATCGTCCGTCCCATCAACGAGCTGCGCATAGGCGCCGCCATCCACACCCCCACCTATTATAAACTGACGTCTCAGACCTACACCTCGATGGGCTACAGCTTCCCGGCCACCGGGTTTGACAATCCCAATACCGACTGGACCGAGACCGACGAGGGGTATTACAACTACACCGACTGGTCTTACCGCTCGCCTTGGCGTTTCATGGTTGGCGCGGCAGCCGTCGTTGGCGGCAAAGGGATTCTCAGCGTTGACTATGAGTACAAAGCCTTTGGCGACATGCACACAGCCCCGCGTGGCGGCAGCGAGTTCACCGAGATCAACTCCGATATCAAGACCTACTACCGGTCAACCAACACCCTGCGTGTCGGCGCCGAGTACCGCGTCTCCAACAATGTCAGCCTGCGCGCCGGCTTTGTTTACGAGACCTCGCCGGTCAAGGCAGGTATCAACGAGGGCGACCAGACCATCTACACCGACGGTCCCTATTACACCGAGACCACCCCGAGCTACAGTTTTGACAACACCAATATATATGGCACCTGCGGCATCGGCTACCATTATAAGAATTTCTATATTGACGCAGCCTACGTTCACCGCCACCGCACCTCGACCTTCCACGCCTTTGACACCTACGATGTCAACTACCTGCAACCCGTCGATGTGCCCGCGGCCTACGCCGCCACGCCTCAATCGTCGATCACCGACAATAACAACTCGGTTGTCGTCTCGCTCGGTTTCAGATTTTAAGCACCTGTCAGTTCATAAGGGAGGCTGCGCCAAAAAAATTGGCGCGGCCTCTTCTGTTAAAGCCTCCTTTACTATGCCCCACTGCCCCCGCCGTTGTGACGCTTTTGCAAACGGCTGATTTAGTGACAAATTGTAACCGATACAAGAAAATATGTTATAAAACATAGAAAATAATAGGCAAAAATATTTGGTCAGTTCACCAAATAGGCCTAAATTTAACACGCATAAAAAACGGATTTATTAACCGCGGTTATCGCCAAGCCCTTGCGTCCTCCTCCCCCGCCACCGGGGAAAAAGCAATTTCAGCATCGGTGATATCCCATAAAACAATACCAAAATGACAAAGACCATTTCATTCAACGACCTGCGTCGCCTCAAAGACAGTTTGCCCGATGGCTCAATCACACTGATTGCTGACAAACTTAACCTGACTCCTCAAACAGTTCGTAACTATTTTGGTGGCACCAACTATGAGTTTGGAAAAAATTGCGGCGTGCACATCGAGCCCGGCCCCAACGGTGGCATCGTAGTTCTTGATGACACCACCATTTATGACATGGCTGTCGAGATTCTCCAACAGCAGCAAGAGAAAGAATAATGAAATCAAACGTCCGGCGATAGGGGTCCGACCCTATTCCGGGCAATGCAAACAAAGAGATCGACCTCGTTGCCACCCGGCAGTGAGGTCGATCTTCTCCATTATTGGGGGTCAGCGGACAGGACCGGTGGGTGACCTATTTGGGCCTCGATGAGGTCCAAATATGAGTGCACCTCCCGCCACCAATCAAAGCGCAAGTGGAGTGCCGTCACCACAAGACGTCCCTCCGGGACTATTTTTCAGGTGGTTATCCACTCCCCGGGCTTCAGCCCGGGGTTCCAGACAATCACGAGCCTCCGGCTCGGCGAGGCGATCGCGAGCTTTCTCGTTACATTGCTCCCCATTCCTTCCGGCTCTGCCACCCGGCGGCCCTGCCCACAGACCCCGAGCGGGGGTGGGGGAAACAAAAGTTCGCGGATTATTACAAATTGGTTTCAAATTATCACAAAATGTCGGTATTTTTTGGCAAACAAAGAAATATGTTGTAATTTTGGCCAAAATTTCATTATCCGTACAAAAAATCACAAAATTTAACAATTTTAAATAATAGGTGCAAATGAAACACATCTTTACTTTAGCAGTCACTGCGCTGATGGGACTGACGGCACTTGCCTCCGATGTCAAGGAGGTTCCCTACGTCTCGGCCCTATGCGGCGACTCTGACTGGACCCTCATTGATAACAACAATGACGGAAAAACGTGGGCCGACGACACATCGGCCAGTGATTTCTCGGGATCAGGATTTACTTCCGGAATCAAGTATTCCTATCATGGTTCAAACCCTGGGGATGACTGGTACATCTCTCCGGCCATACATCTTGAGGCCGGCAAAGAGTATAAACTCAAAATTTGGCATAAGAATGGCGGCTTTGATGAGGCTTTCAAAATCTATATGTCGACAGGATCCGATATAACAAGTTTGTCGGGTGGCACAGAGTTGTTTGATTTTTATGGCAAAAGCATAACAAAACAGGAAGCGATTGTTTTCACCCCTGCCGAGACAGCCGACTACTATTTTGGAATTTATTGCTGTTCACCAAGAGATAAATATTACCTTTATGTAACTGGATTCCAGATTTTGGAGAACGTTTTTGCTCCCGGAGCAGTCACCAACCTCAAGGTTGCCGAGGGTGCTGACCGTGCGTTGACAGCAACACTGACCTGGGCGCTCCCGACGGTCGACATCGACGGCGCTGAGATGCCTGAGGACGCATCGTTTGACGAGGTGCTTGTTTATCGCGACGGCGCGCAGATAGCCTCTCTCGAGGGCACAGCCACCGAGTTTGTTGACGACGAGAGCCACGGGTTGACATCGGGCAAGCACACCTACGAGGTGCAGGTGGTGGTCAACGGTGCCAAATCAGCCAAGGTAAGCGTTGACAGCAAATATATCGGCCCGGTTGCCGCCCAAGAGCTGCCCTACATAATGGACGCTTCCACTCTTTCAGTAGAAGATTTTGAACTCTATTGGAGCTCAACCCCCGGCAGAAATACTACAAGCACAAAGGTATGGGAATTTTATAAATCATATAATTCCTACTTCAAATTTCAGCCTACATATCGTGGCAACGACGACATCTGGTTGATTTCTCCTGAAATGAAGTTTACAAAGCCGGGCGTGTATCGCTTGACTTTCAACATGCAATACGCAAAAGATCAAGACATAAACTTTGACATCATTCTTGGCAAGGGAACCTCGGTAGGAGGGTATCCTGATGATAACATCATTGGAAACATCAAGAAATTGCCAACCTATTATGAAGATTTTGAAGTTGTATTTGAAGTCACAGAGCCCGGCGAATATGGCATAGCTTTCCACATCACTATTGAGACAGCATCAAGCAACTACATCCAAATGACCCAATTCAAGGTTGAGGAGTGGTCAGTGAAACCGGCTCAGGTTGCCAATCTCGCCACAACTGTCAACGATGACGCCACTGTTACTCTGACATGGACCAACCCCACCCTTAACAATATTGGCAAAGAGCTGACCTCGCTTGACAAGGCTGAGCTTTACTGTGACGACGAGCTTGTCGAGACCTTTGACAATGTCACTCCGGGCCAGGAGATGACCGCCACACACACACCGGCAACCCCCGGCGTTCACACCTACTATGTGCTGACCTACCTTAACGGCGAGGCCCCCCAGGGCGACCCCGTTAAAGTTAAGACAGGATGGGTTGGCGACGAGACCCAAACGCTCCCCTACTCTACATCGTTTGCCGAATACGACCCGAGTGTACCCATCTGGAGCAGCGTTGATGGTAATGACGACGGCTACACCTGGATCATTGGCACAAGCGCCAAGATGAACAATCCCAAAGAGATGACAAAGATGAATGATTATCTCCTTTCACCCTATTTTGATCTGGCGGCCGGTTACTACACCATCACTTTGAGAATGAAGGGTGAGAATTACCAAAAAATGGAGATTGGCACTGTCACCGACAAGAAAAATGTTGTCGAGACATACACTGCGCTCAAGCAATTCCAGCTCACCGGCAGCTATGACATCACCTATAAGGTTGTCGTCCATATAGAAAATGCCGGCAAACAGGCAATTACAATCCACAATTTTGATACATGGTTTGCTACCGGCAACCCCGATGAGGTAACCTCATTCTATATCGAGTACACCCCGGTTCTCCCCGGTCGCGCTACCGACCTCGAGGTTATACCGGCATCCGACCTTAGCCTGAGCGCTACCGTCAGCTGGAAGAACCCCACCACAACCAACATTGAGGGCGTTGCAGCAACCGACCTCGTCAAGGCAGTTGTGAAACGTAACAATGTCGAGATAGCCACCATCACCGAGGGTGTTGTTCCCGGCGATGAGATGAGCTATGAAGACAATGACGTGCCCAACGCCGGCGAGTACACCTATACCGTAGAGATTTGGGGCCCCGAGGGTCAGGCAACACAGGGTGGTGTCTCAATCAAGAGCCCGTGGATTGGTGCCGGCATGAATCTGCCATTCTCTTGTGAGGATAGTTTCATAGGCGCAGGCTGGAACATCTATAATCTG
The DNA here is from genome assembly GCA_964394205.1 of uncultured Muribaculaceae bacterium. Taxonomy (GTDB): domain Bacteria; phylum Bacteroidota; class Bacteroidia; order Bacteroidales; family Muribaculaceae; genus HGM05190. Next base: position 11,077 of record CAYMVS010000013.1, read on the forward strand.
AATAATGACTCGTCTTGGGGTTATCCTGTAACCTGGGAGGCAAATAGCAATAGTATTTATATAACATCCGATAAAACCACTACCGACGACTGGGCTATAACTCCTCGTCTGAACTTTGATGCCGGAAATGTCTACAAAATTGAGCTTACCCACTACAAGACTAACGGCTATGACGATGTTGACTGGGATCTCTGGTTTGGAAAGGGTGTTACTCCCGACGACAAGGTTGTTAAGATAGCCACCGTTCACACCGATATTACAAGCTCCGACCGCCGCTCAGAGACTTACTACATCGACGCGATCGATCCCAATGCCGTTGAGACTCTTGCCGCCGATGATGAGGGTGGCAACCCGACATACGATGAATTTGTGACCAAAGTACCTGCCGGTGTCGGCACAATCGGAATGCACGCCAACGGCAAGGGTGCAATTACCGTCACCCAGTTCAAGGTGTCTTACAATGCTCCGACCGGTATTGAGGATGTCAAGGTTGGCGAGGGTAACATCTTCACGCTCGGCTCGCTGGTTTCATTCAGCGGCATTGCCGACCAGGTTGTGGTTGTCGACATGACCGGCAAGGTCGTGCTGACCGCCGAGGGTGTTGACTCAATCAGCCTCGAGGGTCTTGCCCACGGTGTATATGTGGTAAGCGCCACTGTTGGCGACACCAAGGTAACAGCCAAGGTAACCCGCTAAGGCAACCTCCCGGCGAGGGGTCGGACAAAGAATCTGTTGACCGACCCCGTCGCCTAACCTAAAAAAACGGATAGACAAAACTCCGACAAAACATAAAACCAATGAAACTACCTGTAACAAAGGCTATTGCAATAGCCGCGGTGGTTTCAGGAATCTACGGGACATGTCCTGCGCTGACGGCGCGGGACATTGTCGCAAAAGACCTGAAAGCACTGCCGGGAGCAAAAATTGCTCAAGAGAAGCGCGAGCTCAACCGCAGCCACCGCGTCCCCCTGAAAATAGCGTCGCCGTCGGTGGCACGTCTCAACACGACACCGGCCACAGCCGCCCCCCTGCGGCTGCCGGGCAGCAACACAGTGTTGTGTGGCGCGATGGTCTACAACGACCTGTGGGGTGTGGTCGACGCCAACGGCAACTATGTCAACCCCATCACCGCCGGTATCTACACCTTTCAGGCGCGCCCCGACGGCAAGCTGACCCAGGTGAAACTCAATCAGAACTTCATCAAGATGCGCGCCGGCACCAAGGTGAACTCGATCTACTATGCCATCTCGACCTCCAACTATGACAGCGAGGCGATGCTGACAACCTACTATACCTCGTCGTGGAGCGTGCGCTCAAGCGAGGAGATAGACATAGTCAACGTGCCGACCGATCTGACCTACGACCCCGTGAGCGGCAATGTCTACGGTTTCTTCTTCAACGACATGACACAACAGTATGACCGCTTTTGCCGATTTGACACCTATTATGGCGAGGCCGAGCAGATCTCGACCGTTGACCGTCAGGGCTTTGCCATCGCGGCCAACGCCAAGGGCGAGATCTACGGAATCTGGGGTTACACCGGGTGGCTCATCAAAATCGACCCCAAGACGGGACGATATGAGCAGATCGGCCGCACCGGTTTCTCGCCCGAATATATCAACTCGCTGACATTTGACGACGCCACGGGCAAGCTCTACTGGACCGCCAACGACGGCACCGGCTACAGCGCGCTTCTCGAGGTCAACACCACCACCGGCGAGGCCACCGAGATAATGCATTTTGAAGACAATGCCTCGTTTGCCGGCATCTTCGCGATGCCCTACAAGGTGCCCGACAACGCGCCGGCGGCACCTGCCGAGGTGACTGTCAATCCCGAGAGCAACGGGTCGGTCACCTTCACTGTGAGCTGCACGGCACCCACAAAAACAGTTAAAAACGCCGACCTCGCCGGCCCGCTGACCATTCTCTTCACGGCCGGCGACAAGCAGGTCGAGGTTGAGGGTGTGAACCCCGGCGAGAAGGTCACCTCTCCCCTTTTCACCCTCACCCCCGGCAAAGTGGAGGTCAGCGTGATGGCTGCCACCGCCGACTATAGGGGCGAGATCGCCACGACAACGGCATGGATTGGCGAGGACCGTCCGGGCGTGCCTCAAAACGTTGTACTTGGCGAGCGCGACGGCAAACCGCTGATCACCTGGCAGGCCCCGACCCAAGGGGTGCATGGCGGGTGGTTTGACGCGTCGGCCTTGACCTACACCATCGTTCGCTATCCCGACAAGACCGCCTTTACCGGCATCGCCGGCACCGAGTGGGTCGACGAGGGGTGGAGCGGCCAAGGCTCGCTCTACTACACGGTCAAGACCGTGGGCAACGGCGGCGAGAGCGATGCCGTGACCACCGGCAAGATGGTGTTTGGAGATGGATACACCGTTCCTTTCACCGAGACCTTTGCCACAGCCGACGACTTTGACCTATGGAGCGTGTTTGACTTCAACGAGCACACCACCTGGCAGTATGACTCAAAAAACAAGACGATCTACTACACCTACGACCGCAACGTCGAGGCTCCCGGCGACGACTGGATAATCTCGCCGCGCGTCAAACTCGAGGCAGGCAAGACCTATCGTTTCAGTGTCGACGCCTCGACCTATTACAAGAACTATAAAGAGAACTTCAAGGTGATGCTCGGCACGGCGTGTGCCCCCGCGTCGATGACCAAGCTCATCATCGACTGCCCCGACTTTGACAACCCCACGGGCGAGAACAAACGGGCAACCTTCACGGTCGATGCCGACGGTTACTACCACATCGGCATCTACTGCTACAGCCCGGCCCACAACTGGACGTTGACACTTGACAATGTGTCGGTTGTGGAGATCTCGGACGCCGTGCCCGCCGCTGTTGGCGACCTGAGGCTGTCACCGGCGCCCCAAGGCGCCCTCGAGGCCACCCTGTCGATGACCGCCCCGGCGGTTGACTCAAAGGGGACCCGGCTGAGTGATCCTCTCAACATCAACATCTATCGCAACTATGCCGACGAGCCGGCGGTGACACTGAGCAACGTGACCCCCGGCCAAGCAGTCAGCTGGACCGACAAAGGTATCACCGAGGCCGGCATCTACAACTATCGCGTGGTTGCCGTGACCGAGATTGGCGACGGAGCCGACTCGTCGGTCGAGGGCTGGATAGGTGTCGACACCCCCGGTCCCGTTGTCAACCTGACGGCCACCGAGCGCGAGGATGGCAGTATTGCCCTGGCATGGGAGGCGCCGACAGCCGGCGAGCACGACGGGTGGTTTGACCCCACGGGGATGACCTACCGCATCGTGCGCAGCGACGCCGCGCTCGTGGCCGACAAGCTCGAGGCCACAGCGTTTGTCGACAACACGCTCGGCCTTGGCAGTCAGGATCTTTTCTACTATGTGGTGACGCCGTATATCGGCACCGTCAAGGGGCGCTACAACACCACCGAGACAGCGGTCTATGGCCCGGCCATCAAGGCACCGGTGTCCGAGACTTTTGCCCAGGGCGACATAACCTATTACCCCTGGGTGAGCGAGAGCGACGGCAGCATGCACCTTTGGAGCATCGAGACCACCGGCATCCTGCCCGAGGCAAGCGACCAGAATGGCGACAACGGCATGGCGATGTTTATCGTCACGGCGGCCAACAAGGGGCTGACCGGCCGCTTCTCATCGCCCAAATTTGACATCTCGGGGCTTGACAACCCGGTGCTCAAATTCTGGATGTACCACACCGAGGGCGATCTCTCAACATCCGAGACCCTCAGGGTGCTGACCTCGGTCAACGGCGGCGCGTTTGAGCCGGTCGAGGGTGCTGAGTTTGGCCGTGTAGCCGAGGCGACCGGATGGCAGCTGCACACGGTGGCTCTCGACAACGCCAAGGGGAGCAAAGCCGTCAGGGTGATGTTTGAAAGCACCTCAAAGGGCGTGCTGTCGTTCTACATCGACAATATCTCGATTGGCGAGAATATGGGCACCGACATCGCCGTCACATCGGTCCAGATGCCATCGCGCACGGCTGCCGGGGCCGAGACCCCCATGCTGGTGACCCTAACATCGGGAGGCACACAGCCCGCCACAGGGGTGACCCTCAAGGTGAGTGAAGGGGCCGAGGTTATCGCGACCCGTGAGGCCGGCGACATCGAGGCCGGCAAGAGCGTGACCCTCGAGGTGCCGGTTACAATTGCCAAATCCGGCAAGACCACTCTCACTGTCACCGCCGACGCCACCTCGCCCGACGGCGACCCGGCAAACAACACCGCCGAGACCACCGTCGAGGCTGTCGAGCTGAACATCCCGACCCCGGGCGACCTGTCGGCCTCTATCTCGGCCGAGGGGAACGTGGACCTGACATGGACCGCCCCCGACGAGACCGGCGCTGTCAAAGATGACATGGAGAGCTACACCGACTGGGCCATCAACGGCGTGGGCGACTACATGATGGTCGACCTCGACGGCGACAACACCTATTACATCAATAAAGACCTGGGCGAGTATCCCAACTGCTGGTCGCCCAAGGCGTTCCAGGTTTGCAACGCCAAGACCCTGGGTATCGACATCTGGGACGAGGGCACCCCCCACTCCGCCAACAAGATGCTCATGGCGGTCGCCTCTCAAAACGGGGTGAACAACGACTGGCTGATTTTGCCGCGACTCAACGGCACGCGTCAAACCATCTCATTGTTTGCCAAATCGTTTACCGATCAAGACACACCGCTCGAGCGCATACGCATCCTTTACTCGACCACCGATGCCTCGCCCGCCTCATTCATGCCGCTCCACAGCGCCGACTACCTTGAGGTGCCTGCACAGTGGACCGAGTATCGCCGCGAGGTTCCCCAGGGGACAAAGTGGGTTGCGATCAACTGTGTGAGCCGCAACGCTTTCGCTCTCTTCATCGACGACGTGGCCTTCAACGACTTCACGGTGACAACATCGCCTGTCGACTGCTACATTGTGTATCGCGACGGGGTCGAGGCAGCCCGCGTGGCCACACCGGGTTGGAGCGACACCACCCCGATCGCTGCCGGCGGGTCGGTATATACCGTGGCGGCCCACTATGCCGACGGCCGAGTGTCGGCGCTGACACCCGGCGTGAGAGTAGCTCAATCGGGCATCAACTCGTTTGGCGCCGGCGACATCAAGGTTGTGGCCCGACATGGTGGCATCGACATCACAGGCGGCAATGACGCGCTCGATGTGACTGTCATGACAGCCGATGGCCGCACTGTCTCTCAAGGCTCATCGCGCCACTACACGCTGCCGGCCGGCATCTATCTGGTGACGGTCAACGGCACGGCCCATAAAGCCGCCGTCAGGTAAAATAAGCCGAAAGCCCCCCGGGGCTCCGAATCATAACAACGGTAAAGCGGTTGTGTCACGTTGGCACAACCGCTTTACTATTGGCGGCGGTTGGCTCTTTTTCAGATTTTTCAGATAGGTGAATTTTGATTTGTTTGTGTCGGCAGCGTTTATTATCTTTGCATTTTGAAAGCAAAACAAACATGAATAAACTGCTAACGATAATAATGGCAATGGTTGTTGCCGCCGGCCTATGGATGCCTGCCGGAGCGCAGGCCCTCGAGGTCAACACATATTTCCCCTACCCTACGCCGCCCGACACCATGCAGCTTTTCAGCCAGCGGGCCGACTTTTTTGTGACTCATTTCTGGGACCGTTGTGAGCTCAAGAAAGCGTTCTCCTCGCGCGAGAAAATGAGAGTCGCCCTTGAAGACTTCATCCAGATGCTCCCCAACGCCACCGACACCGTGGCGCTCGACGCTGTCAACCGCCTGATGACGGCCCTCAACAAGCAGCCCGACGACCAGGCGTTTTTTGCCAACGAGGCCGAGGCCCAGCTCTACAGCGACACCGCCCAATATCTCAGCGACAAGCTTTATGTGGCGTTTGCCAAACCGTTCATAGCCAATAAAAAAGCTAAGAAAGAGTTGAAACTGCGCCACGAGCGTCTGGTCAAGATACTTGACGGCACCAGAAACGGGATAAAGCCTCCGGCGCTCGACTATGAGACCCGCGAGGGCGAGAAAGGGAGCACGGCCAACGACTTCGGGCAGTTGGTCATCTATTTTTTCAATGACCCCGACTGTGGCGACTGTGCCATCACCCGCGCGCGCCTGATGGCAGATATCAAAGTGCGCCAACTGCTCGAGAGCGGTGCGCTCAAGATTGTGAGCATCTATCCCGATGCGGCCTCCGACGAGTGGCGCGACAAGGTCAAGGACTATCCCGAAAGCTGGCGCGTGGTGGCGGCCGAAGATGCCAATGACATCTATGACCTGAGGATGCTCCCGACATTCTACATCATCTATCGTGGCAAAATCTGGGGCAAAGGGTTGAACATCGATCAGGTAATCGGCGTTGTCAACCGACTTTAGAAAACACCCGATTAAACAAACCGACAAACATCAATCACAATGGCACAAATAAACTGGCTGCAGCGATTGTTTCTCAGAACCACCGGTTTCTCCTACACCAACATGGGCCGCCTCTTCATCAGGCTGTTTGTGGGGGTGATGTTCATGCAGTTTGGCATACGCCACTGGGCCAACTACACGGCCCTGTCGACCCAGTTTCCGTCGGTGATGGGGCTTGAGCCGGCCACCTGCCTTGTGCTCATGATTGTTGTTGAAATAGTCTGCTCGGCGCTTATTATCATAGGGTTGTGGACGCGTCTGTCGACCATACCGCCAATCGTCTCGATGCTCTTTGCCGAGTATTACATACTGCACGACCTGCTGCCCGACAATGTGAGCATGTATGTCTTGGACAGCACCGACCCGGGCTATCTGCCAATCATGTTTCTGGGCATCTACTTCTTTATCTGGTTCAGCGGGCCGGGAAAAATCTCGCTCGACTATGTGGTGTCGCTGCGCATCCTCAACCGTCTTAACGCTCGCGAGGAGGACGAGCTTGAAGAGGTCTGAACGATGAAAATTGCCGTCTTGATATCGGGAGGTGTCGACAGCGCTGTGGCCGTCTACCGGCTGCTTGAGCAGGGGCACGACCTTCATCTGTTTTACATACGCATAGGTCTCGACACCGACGAGGGCGATTGCTCGGCCGAGGAGGATATCGAGATGTGCCGCTATATAGCCAAAAAATTCAACCTGCCCTTTGAGGTTGTCTCGCTGCACCAGGAGTATTGGGACAACGTGATGGAATATGCCCTCAACAGCGTCAAGGAGGGGCTGACCCCCAACCCCGACATCATGTGTAACCGCATGATAAAATTCGGTTTCTTTGAGCAGCGCTGGGGACATGAGTTTGACAAAACGGCCACAGGACACTATGCCACGACAGTCACCGGCCCCGACGGTCTTGTCTATCTGGGCACGGCTGTCGACCGGGTGAAGGACCAGACCGACTTTCTGGCCCGCATCACCTACGGTCAGCTCGAGCACCTGATGTTTCCGGTTGGCGACCTGCCCAAAGCGAGGGTTCGTGAGATAGCGGTGGCGACATCGATGCCCAACGCCTTCCGCAAAGACAGCCAGGGCATCTGCTTTTTAGGTAAAATCGACTATAACGACTTTATCGAGCAACACTTAGGGAAGCGTCGCGGTGCGATTGTCGAGATTGAAACCGGGCGCAAGCTCGGCGAGCACAACGGCTATTGGTTTCACACCATCGGCCAGCGTAAAGGATTGGGGCTGAGCGGCGGCCCGTGGTATGTGGTCAAGAAAAACGTGCACGACAACGTGATCTACGTCTCGCGTGGACGCGACACCAAGTTGCAGTATGGCAAGGAGTTGCATCTTGACGACATGCACTGGATCACCCGTAACCCATGGCCCGACGCGACAGGTGCGGTCGAGATAACATTTAAAAACCGTCACACTCCCGAGTTTATCCCCGGGCGCCTCATCGCCCTCGATGACAATGAATATCTTATAGAAAGCGACCGCCAGGTGCAAGGAATCGCTCCGGGCCAGTTTGCTGTAATATATGACCGCGACAGTCGTCTATGTTATGGCAGCGGAGTGATCACCGGCCGTTAGGATCCAACCATTAACAAAAACGAAGAGATGAAAGAGAATCGTGTTAAACTGACAGTTATGGGTCTCAGCTACAGCCACATCCAGACCGGGGCCTACGCCCTGATACTCGCCGAGGTCGGCGGCCCGCGACGCATACCGGTGGTGATCGGCGCCACCGAGGCCCAGTCAATCGCGCTCAAGATGGAGGGCATCACTCCCCCACGACCCATGACCCACGACCTCTTTAACGCGATGACCCACGCCTTTGGTATTCAGCTGCGGCAGGTGTTCATCTACAAATTTGAAGATGGCATCTTCTCGTCGGAGCTGACTTTCAGCGACGGCGACCGCACCGTCGTGCTCGACTCACGCACAAGCGACGCCATCGCCATCGCCATGCGCACCGGGGCCCCCATCTACACCACCCCCGAGATTGTCGAGGCAACCGGCTTTACCATGGAGGAGGTCACCGATGACGACGGCAACGACGAGGCGATAGATGACAGCCGCACTGACGACGACAACGACAGTCTCCCCGCCGGGCCACGTCTTGAAAACTATGCCATCGAGGAGCTTGAGCGCACCCTCGAGCGACTGATTGCCGACGAGGACTATGAGGAGGCGGCCCGTGTCAACGAGATACTCAAGCGCAAACGCCGAGAGAAGTAACACGATCCCGACCAAAGGATTAAATATCAGCAATTAAACACCTTAAACTATAGCATCAAAAGACTGATGAAAGGAATCAAATTCAGACTGTCACTGCTCAACTTCCTGGAATTTGCAGTGTGGGGTAGCTACCTTACCTCGTTAGGAAACTTCCTGGCCCGCGTGGGGCTTCAAGAAGAAATAGGCTGGTTTTATGCCGTGCAGGGTATCGTGTCGCTCTTCATGCCCTCGGTGATAGGCATCATAGCCGACCGTTGGGTGCAGGCCCAGCGGCTGCTGAGCGTCTGTCACGCCCTGGCCGGCATCTTCATGGCCGCGGCAGCGTTCTATTGCATGGGGGCCGGCGCCAACATCGGGTTTACCCCTCTGTTTGCACTATACACCATGTCGGTCGCCTTCTTCATGCCGACAATCGGACTCAACAACTCGGTTGGCTACAACGCGTTGACCCGCAGCGGCCTCGACATTGTCAAAGATTTCCCCCCGATACGTATCTGGGGCACGATCGGCTTCATCTGCGCCATGCTGTTTGTCAACTTTGCTGGCGCCGAGGGCGTGACGTTCCAGTCGACCTACATGCAGATGTTTGTATCGGCGGCTTTCTCGGCCATTATGGTGTTTTACGCCCTGACCATGCCTCAGTGTCCCACCAACCGGGCAGCCTCGGCAAGTCTTGTCGACTCGCTTGGGCTGCGTGCGTTCAAGCTGTTCGGACAGAAAAAAATGGCGATATTTTTCCTCTTCAGCATGCTGCTTGGCGTCTCACTCCAGATCACCAACGGCTATGCCAACCCCTATATAACCAGCTTTAAGGATATACCGCTGTTTGTCAATGCCTGGGCGGCACAAAACGCCAACGCGCTGATCGCGCTGTCACAGGTGTCGGAGACATTCTGTATCCTTTTGATTCCCGTGTGTCTCAAGCGCTTTGGCATCAAAGGGGTCATGCTGATGTCGATGTTTGCCTGGGTGTTGCGTTTCGGGCTGTTTGGCGCGGGCGACCCGGGCTCGGGTGTGTGGATGTTTGTGATCTCATGCATCGTCTATGGCATCGCTTTTGACTTCTTCAACGTCAGCGGCAGCATCTATGTCGACCGCGAGACCGACCCGACGATACGCTCGAGCGCACAGGGGTTGTTCATGATCATGACCAACGGTCTTGGCGCCACCGTCGGCACTCTCGCCGCCATGACGATTGTCAACAGCTTTGTCAGCCCGTCGGCACCCCCCGAGACGCAACTCGAGGGATGGCGCACCTGCTGGTACATCTTTGCCGGGTATGCCCTTGTCGTGGCCATCCTCTTCTTCTTCATCTTCAAAGACAACAAAAAGGTCGGCGCCGACAAGGCCGACACCCTTGAGCAAGCCAAAAACATCCAGGCCGGCGACCCCGAGGGGGTTGTCGGAATCAACAATGCCAAATAATCATGATACAGTTTTACGCCCCCGACATCGAGACCACGCTGACACTGCCCGAGAGTGACTCGGGCCACTGTGTGCGTGTGCTCCGGGCTCGCCAGGGCGACTGTATCGAGGTTGTCGACGGCCGAGGCAATGTGTTCACATGCCGCCTCGTCGACCCCCACCCCAAGCGGGCGCGGGTCGAGATTGTCGGGCGCAGGCAAGTCACCCCCCCCTGGAGCGGCAACCTCACCGTGGCGGTGGCCCCCACCAAGAACATGGACCGCATGGAGTGGCTTGTCGAGAAACTCACCGAGATTGGCGTCAACCGCATCGTGCCCCTGCTGTGCCGTCACAGTGAGCGCCGCGACATAAAGGTGGAACGATTGCAGAAAATCTCGGTCTCGGCCATGAAGCAATCGCTCAAAGCCACCCTCCCCCTCATCGAGCCGATGACCCCCATCGACCGTTTTCTTGACAACGAGAAAGGGAAGGACTCACAGCGCTTTGTGGCCTATTGCGACAAAGACACACCCCGTCGGCTGCTCGCCGGCGAGATAAAGAAGGGGGCCGACATGTGTGTGCTCATTGGGCCCGAGGGCGACTTCTCGCCCCGGGAGATAGAGCTTGCCCTCGACGCCGGGTTCACACCCGTCACCCTGGGCGACACCCGACTACGCACCGAGACTGCCGCCCTCGTTGCCGCCACTACTTATCACATCATCAATCAATTGCAACAATGAACTTTTCATTTGACAAAGTCAGCCATCAACCACAGTTTTTTTTACTGGCCGGCCCCTGTGTGATCGAGGGTGAACAGATGGCTCTCTCGATAGCCGAAACGATCGCCGACATCGCCCGTCGGCTCGACATCCCATACGTCTTCAAAGGGTCATACCGCAAGGCCAACCGCTCGCGCCTCGACTCATTCACCGGCATCGGCGACCTTGAGGCGCTTGAGATACTGCGCAAGGTCAAGGAGCGCGTCGGCGTCCCCGTGGTGACCGACATCCATGAGCCTCAGGAGGCGCGCATGGCGGCCGAGGTTGTCGACATCCTGCAGATTCCCGCTTTCCTGTGCCGCCAGACCGACCTTCTCGTCGCGGCAGCCGCCACCGGCCGTGCCGTCAACATTAAGAAGGGACAGTTCCTGTCGCCCGAGGCGATGCAATTTGCCGTGCAGAAAGTCAGAGACTGCGGCAACTCAAATGTCGCCGTCACCGAGCGGGGTGTCAGCTTCGGTTATCAGGACCTGATAGTCGATTACCGGGGTATTCCCCAGATGCAGAAGATGGAGTGTCCCGTCATTCTCGACGCCACCCACTCGCTGCAACAACCCAACCAGAGCGCCGGCGTGACCGGCGGTCGCCCCGACCTTATCGAGACCATCGCTCGCGCCGGCATCGCCGTGGGTGTCGACGGCCTCTTCATCGAGACCCACCCCACCCCTTCACAAGCCAAGAGCGACGGCGCCAACATGCTCCCCCTCGACCGTCTTGAGGGGCTTTTGACACGCCTCTGTGCCATCCGTCAAACGATTAATCAGTTTTAACCATATATGAACCTGAAGAAACTATTTGCTGCTTCAATCATCACATTGGCAGCCCTTCCACTTGCCGCCCAAGGCTTTGACTCTCCGGTCACCAAAGCAATGATGGGAGTCTACAACAGTGTCCTTGAGGAAAATCCGCGCGACTATGAGACAATGTTGCGCCGAGGCAACGAATACTACAACCACAACATGTACCGTCAGGCCCTCGACGATGTCAACAACGCCATGCGGTACATTCCGGTCGACGACAAAGACACACGCCTGCGCGCGCTGATGCTGCGCTCCAATGTCTACACGCTCTCAAAACGATACCACGAGGCTGTCAAAGACCTTGACGAGGCCCTGACCATCGACCCCCAGAACTATGTGGCGCTCTACCTGCGCGGCAACGCCCTGTTTGAGTTGGGCCAGTATGACCGCGCCCAAACCGACTACGCCAATATGCTGCGCCTCAATCCACGCAGTCAGGACGGCATGTTTGGCATCGCCAAAGTCGCCGTCAAGCAGCAAAACATCGGTGTGGCGCGCGACTATGCCGACCGTGCCGTCGAGTTGACCCCGGCCTTGAGCAATGTCTACATGCGCCGCGCCGAGGTAAAACGCCTTGCCGATGACAATGCCGGCGCCGTCGACGACTATATCCTGGCCATCTCAACCGACCAGCTCAGCACGCCACACGCCGTTCGCGAGCTTTATTCACTGAGCAACCAGGATTACACAACCGTCATGAACGGGCTGACAAATGCCATCGCCCGCGCCCCGCGCAATGGCACTTTCTACTACATCCGCGCCATGATTGCCCAAGGCCATTGCAACTATTCGGCCGCCATTGCCGACTATGACAAGATTATCAACGAGAAGATGTATGTCTACGCGGGTCTCAACGCGTCGCTCGCCGAGTGCTACTATGCATTGGGAAAATATGACATCGCCCTCCTCAACATTGACTATGCCATCTCGGCGGCCCCCGAAGAGGCCTCCTATCTTGTGCTTAAATCACAGATAATGAGGGCTGCCGGCGATGCCGAGGGTGCATTGGCACAGGCCGAGGCCGCCCTTGTGAAATCGCCCGACAGCACTCCCGCTCTCCAGGCCAAGGCGTTGGCCCAGGAGTCGCTCGGCGAGTATCAGCCCTCGTCGGTGACCCTGAGCGAGGCTGTTCTCAACAGCCCTTCCGACCCCTATCTGCTGATGCTGCGCGGATGGATTCTGACCGACTACCGCAAACAGCCCGACGTGGCCAAGACCTGCTATGAGCGTGTGCTCGAGCTTGAGGCCGACATCGACGACGTTCGCTCTCTGCGCGGTTTCGCCCTCCTGTTCCTGGACCGGGCCGATGAGGGTGAGAACTGGCTTAAGACAATTATCCAGACAAACACCGACCCCGATGGCCTTGTAAACTACTATGCCGCTTGCTTTTATGCCCAGAAGGGTGACACCGAGAAAGCTTTGGCCCACGCCGAGACATCGCTCAAACGCGGCTATGCCAACTACCACAACTGGATGGAAAACAACGATGCGCGCATCAACGTCGCCCCGTTGCGCAACCTCCCCGGCTTTAAGGCATTGATGGAGCGCTACGCCATCCTCTTCAAGTAGCCCTAAAGACACAACACACCGATACCCAAACAACAAGCCCCACACACGGTAAAAAAACCGTCGCGTGGGGCTTATCCTTTACATTACGGTGGTCAGGGAGTGCTTGCCGCAGTAGTAGAGGCGCGCGCGAGGCTCATCGCCCGGCTTGAGTGGGAAGGGTTGCTCATAGGCGGGCGAATTTTCGTCAGGCTCACTCCCGTCGAGAGTGTAGCGTATCACCGAGTTTGGATAAGGGGAGTTCATGTACACCTTGCCGTCTTCAATCTTAAGTCCCGGCTGGCGCAGGTGGAAATTGAAACCACGCCGGGCAAGCTGCAACAGCTCGCCGGCCACGAGAGTGTTAAACTCAGCGTCAGTGTAGGTCGAGTCGGCGTTCCACGCCCGCTCGGCCAAACCAAACATCTTTGGCAGAATCATATACTCGACCTGCTCGGGTTTACGCAGGGTCTCGCCAAAAAGATGGCCCGAGATGCCAACCACACGGCCTCCGGCTGCCGTCACCGAGTCAACCGCTACCCCCATCGTCGAGGGATATCCCGACAGACTGACAAACTCGTCGACCGTGCCGCCCCAAGTCAAGCCCTGCTCCATGGGGTGACGGTTGTAGCACTGGTCGAGATAAAACCGGTCGACACACGACAAAATAACCGGGAAGCCGGCATTGACAATCTTTGTCGGGTTGCCGCCGGCGACATTAGTCCAACAGTTGACACCGGCTGTAAGTGGCGCCACGCGACGGTTGAACTCGTCGGGATGGTTGAGCGCGATCTCCTGCCAGCCAAACATTTTCACACCGCGCTGTGCCAGCATCGACGCGATCGAGTCGACAAAGGCCGCGTGGACCTCGCGGTGGGTGGTCATGCCGTGCTCTTTCATCATCGCGTTGACCGCCGGCGAGCCATCCCACGCCCTGGCGGGCACCTCGTCACCACCTATATGAATACCCAACAGGGGCGCACACGCCTCATCATACATGGCAATCAGCTCGTCGATAATCTTGCCCATAAACCTGTAGGTGCCGGGGAGCGCCGGGTTCATCACATTGTCGTGAAAAGCCTGAGCCGAGGTGTACTCCGACTCGTTGCCGGTCAGCTCGTCGAGCAGATAGGTCGTGTCGCCTGTCCTGGCCGCGCGGGCCCGCATCGCCTTGATGGCGGCGCGGGCATGTCCCGGCGATTCAATCTCGGGCACAACGCTTATTCCCAAGCTGTTGCAATATTTCAAAAGATCGACAAACTCGCGGCGGGTGATATACCCGTTGGCGGTGCCGGCATCGGTGTCGGGATTCCCGTTTCCGGCAAAAAGCTGGGCGAGAAACCCGCTCTCGTCGGTGGTGTACCCCCTACGGGCGCCGACATCGGTCAACTCGGGCAGTCCCGGTATCTCGACACGCCATCCCTCGTCGTCAAAGGGATGGAAATGGAGCACATTCAAGCGATAGGAAGCCATCAGCTGCACCAACCGCTGCACATAGCCCACATTGAAGAAATTTCGGGCCACATCGAGCATCAAAGCGCGATAAGGGAGCGAGGGATAGTCCTCGATCACAGCGGCGGGATAAGTATCGCCCCCGGGCAGGAGCCGGCTCTCGACCACCCGTGTCGCCATGCGTCGCGAGTTTTGGCTCGTGTAGCCAATCGCGATGCTGTCGCCGGCTATGGTGATACGGTAAAAGTCGGGACGCGGGTCATTTATCTGCGTCATCACAACCCGGGGCCGGGCAGCGACATCGGGCTCGCCATCAAGATAGGTCACGCTCTTGAACGACGGGATTATGTCATAGCGGCGTGTCGTGTGGCCGGCGGTGAGACGCTCGTTGAGCTCATAAATATCGCGCCCGCGCGGCATCAGGTCGCGCTGTGGCGTCGACCAACGGTCCGAAGAGACCATGAGTGACTGCCGGGAGAACTTCACCGGCACCACCTCCCCGTTGGCCATCACGGCATGAAAACCGTCGGGCTCATAATTGAAATTCTCCAACGCCCACGGCAACGACAGCTCAATCACCACGTCGCGCTCACCGCCGTGCATCAGCCGGGGCGAGGCAAGGTAGTAGTAACCGGGTATAATCTCACCGATGGTGTCGTTGGGATTGACCACCGCCATCTTGCGCGCGAGACGATTGAAACAGAGTCTCTTGATGGGGGCTGTCTGATGGATGGTGAAACGCTCGGTGTGGGCCGGTTGTCCCGTCGGGTCGATGCGGTTGCCAAGACTCTCCCACGTCACCGTCGGGTTGGCACTCCACGCCGTGCCTGTCAGTATAACGATACCGGCCAGAGCCGTAAACAGTCTTTTCATGGTGATCGGTTGATTGAAGATTGATTTTCAAAGATAATAATAATCTCTTTACAACCCAAATAAAAAAACCGGCACAAGCGTAAAAAGGCTGTGCCACGACTTTCCAAAAAATCATCAGCAGATACATAAAAATCCGGTAAATACACCTTTGATTATCATGTTATATTTTTAAGGACAAAGAAAAAAGTGTAACTTTGCATCGTGTCCCAAAAATGCAATAATTTTAAGTTTGGGACACGAAACATCATGAAACTAATAGCCAGACATCTCTATATAAAACAGTTAATGGGAGTGATGAATACTCCCGATATAAAGGTAGTAACCGGTATCAGACGTTCAGGAAAGTCCAAACTTCTGAGTGCCTTTGCTGAATATATCCGTCAGGTTGATACAAGTGCAAACATTATCGAAATAGACCTGACAAAGTTGCGATTCGAGAGACTCAAGGATTATCATGCTTTGAACGAGTATGTGGAGGAAAACTATAAAAGCGGTGTCAACAACTATCTGATGATCGATGAAGTGCAGATGTGTAAGGGGTTTGAACTTGCTATTAACAGTCTACATTCTGAAGAGAAGTTTGACATATATCTGACAGGCTCAAATGCCTTTCTGCTAAGTAGCGACCTGGCCACGCTGTTCACAGGTCGTCATATTGATATACCTGTTTTTCCGTTCTCTTTCAAAGAGTATTGTGTCTATTTTGAGGTTGAGAACAAGGATGTTCAGGAGGCTTTTAATGATTACATCCGTTCAGGAGGATTAGCCGGTTCATATCCATATTCGCGAACGACAGATAAAGAAAAGTATATCAGAGACGTCTACGAGACGATATTGATTCGTGACCTTGTTGACAAACACCGCCTTGTCAATCCAACAATGATTAAGCGTGTCAGCCATTATCTTATGGATAACATCGGCAATATTTCATCATCAAGAAATATAAGCAATGTGCTTACTGCCGATGGGGAAGACAGCAACCATAAGATTGTAGGCAGATATATCGACTACCTGTGTAATGCTTTCGTGTTCTATGAAACCAAACGCTACGACGTGAAAGGGAAAACCTATCTTCAGTCGCTGAGCAAATATTACCTTGCCGATACGGGAATAAGGTTTGCTGAACTCGGCAAGCGCAATATGGACTGGGGACGTATGCTTGAGAACATCGTGTTTTTGGAGTTGCTACGCCGCGGCTATGAAGTGTATGTTGGCAAACTGTACCAGAAAGAGATAGATTTCGTGGCTATGAAGGGTAGCGAGAAGATCTATATTCAGGTGAGCGATGATATATCATCCCTCGAAACATTCAAGAGAGAAGTCACCCCATTGTTGCAGATACGTGATGCCTATCCAAAACTGCTGCTTGCACGTACACGCAACGATGACACTGACTATGAAGGAATACGAATTGCCGATATACCGATGTGGCTGTTGGAATAATCAAGTGTAGGAAAATGGTCATTTTCCCGATTGTTGGGCCTGCTCCCATTCCACCAAACACGCCGACAGCCGCGCCTGTCTGCTGACCCGAAAAATCCGCCTAAACAAAGAGGCTGTGCCACGATTTGTGACACAGCCTCGGTATTGAGTGTCGGGATTATGTTACCCGATTATTTTACAAGCACTTTTACACCCTTGATGATGTAAACGTTGCCGGCAGAGGGACGCAGCACGCGACGGCCGTTGAGGTCATAAACCTCGGTATCACCGTTTTCAATGTCACGCATGATGCGGTCGATGCTGCTTGAGGTTGCAGTCAGATTTGCAACAACGTAGGCATCAAGAGTCTCTGTAAAGTCGGCAACACCGTTGTAGGTTGCATAGAGCTCGTGAGTGATCTTGACTTCAACTTGCTTGCCAAGCACCTCGAGGGCGTTGATGTCGGTTACAGTGACCTTGCCGGTCTCGTCGGTTGTGTAGATCTGACCGAGGAACTCAACCTTTGCACCTGCAACAGGCTCTTCCGAAGCGCCGTCAATGGCGATTACAGTGAGGGTTGCTTTTGCAGTCTCGAGATTGACAATTGAGTAGGCCTCGAGAGTCTCGCTGAAGTCAGCCTTACCCTCATAGTACTCATAACCGTCTTTGTAGACCGAGAAGTCAATCTGCTTGCCAATCACGGCAGGGCCGTTAAGGTCGGCGAAGACAACCTGACCGTTCTCACCGGTCTGTGCCTCTTTGTCCTGGAAGTAAACCCAAGCGTCGGCCACGGGCTCACCCTCAGCGTCAAGAACGTTAACGGTAAACTGTGCTTTTGAAGCCTCGAGAGTAACAACTGAGTAAGCCTCGAGAGTCTCGCTGAAATCAGCCTTGCCCTCATAGTACTCATAACCGTCTTTGTAGACCGAGAAGTCAATCTGCTTGCCAATCACGGCAGGGCCGTTAAGGTCGGCGAAGACAACCTGACCGTTCTCACCGGTCTGTGCCTCTTTGTCCTGGAAGTAAACCCAAGCGTCGGCCACGGGCTCACCCTCAGCGTCAAGAACGTTAACGGTAAACTGTGCTTTTGAAGCCTCGAGAGTAACAACTGAGTAAGCCTCGAGAGTCTCGCTGAAATCAGCCTTGCCCTCATAGTACTCATAACCGTCTTTGTAGACCGAGAAGTCAATCTGCTTGCCAATCACGGCAGGGCCGTTAAGGTCGGCGAAGACAACCTGACCGTTCTCACCGGTCTGAACCTCCTTGTCCTGGAAGTAAACCCAAGCGTCGGCCACGGGCTCACCCTCACCGTCAAGAACGGTAACTGTAAACTGTGCTTTTGAAGCCTCGAGAGTAACGATTGAATAAGCCTCGAGAGACTCGCTGAAGTCAGCTTTGCCCTCATAGTACTCATAACCGTCTTTGTAAACCGAGAAGTCAATCTGCTTGCCAAGTACAGCCGGACCGTTAAGGTCGGCGATGACAACCTGACCGTTCTCGCCGGTCTGAACCTCTTTGTCCTGGAAGTAAACCCAAGCGTCGGCCACCGGCTCGCCCTCACCGTCAATAACGGTAACGGTCAGCTGTGCCTTGGCGGCAACGAGGTTGGCTGTCTGCTCGTCATAGCGTGCTGTTACAGCAGCGAGCTCGTATGGGTCATAACCATCTTTGTAGACGATTATTTTCTTTGTGTTGTCGGCGGGATAAGGGATGTAGGCCACGCCATCGGCGTCGGTTGTGATACCCTCGATGCTCCAGTCCTCGAGAGTGACGGTGGCACCCTCGACGGGAGTGCCGTCAACAAGCGCTGTCACCTTGATCAGGTTGGGCACCTGGAGTTTAAACTTACCGCTCTGGTTTGCATAGTAACCCGACAGGTCGGCTTCATAAACCACAAGACCCTTTGTGGGGAATGTCAAAGCGCCATTCTCAATCTTTCCGCCCGAGATATTTTCAAGACTCAAATCGGAAGGATAGCCGAGGTTGATACCCATCGGAACCATCGGAATAGTTACGTTTGACAGGTCGCTTGCATCGATGATGATGTAGTGGTCACAGGTTGAATGACCCTCAAAATACTGGTTGTAGACAGGGATATCCTTATAGGGATTGACCATGCAGAACTGGCCGGGATTGGCTTTGTTTTCGAGAAGTTCAATCTTGTAGGTCGGATAAGACGGATTTCTGAAATAAATAGGCTCAAAAGTATCGTCAGTGAAGTCAACCATACCGAGCGACACCCATTCATCGGGGTTGATGGGGTGATTGTTATAGAAATAGAGAGCATCGCCGCCCACAACATTGCCTGAGGCATCGACTGCGGCTACCAATAAAGTGTAATAGCCGGCAGGGTCGGTTGCGCCAAACTGATAATTATAGCTACCGGGATTGATGCTGTTTCCGCTTTGAGCTATAACTTTCAGATTGGCCGCGGTGGCCGAATATGTGGCATTGAAAATACCCCACTTGATGCCGGCCACATCAGCGCCAGCCGCAATGGTGAATGACCACTTGTTGTCAGCGTTACAGATGTCGCTTTGAGGAGTGAGCGAGAAAGAGTAATCCTCAGCGCCGGGAAGCATCACGTCAAAAGCCAAAGATAAAGCATAAGGCGCGCCGTCATAGCAACAATAGAAAGCCTGCTCGGCATAGCTGATGTTGCCTCCGTTGTAAGTACCGTTGGTACGGGTTTGAACTGTAAATTCCGAACTATCAGTCGTATCTATAAGATACAAATCGTATGCGGCAGTTACAGCTTTGGTTGATGAATTGACAGTGAATACCACGGTTGAGGGGGTGTTGTCTTTCTTTGCATAAATCCCCTGCTCATTCAGGTAAGATGTCGGATAAACGTCATAGAGAAGGTAGGCATCGGGGTTGGTTTTGCTGACGTAAGCATCAACCTCATAAGCGGGAAAAGGAGTAGCGAGACTGTATGCCGCATACAATAGGCCGTCGGTGTACTTTGCTTTGCCGATTGGCTCCCAGTCGTCAAGATTGGTCACTTTTGCAGGTGCTTTTCTCACCGTTTTGACTGTGGTTCCTGTCTCGATTAACGAGCCGGCGCTGACCTTGCGGTTAAGCTTGGGGGTCCGAACTTCAGCAGCCACTGTTGTAGCCTGAAGCTCGCCGTTTGCCCTTACCGCATCTCTCAGATCAGCTTTTGCCGAGGCGCCGGTGATGGCGAGCAAGGCAACTGCCAGGAATGTGTAAAGTTTTTTCATAAGCTTTAATATATAAAAAAAAGTGAAATGATAATATCCAATGACGAGTGGAAACCTTAGAAATCGAGGGGGGAGTTAGAGTTTCAAGTATAAATTCGCTGCAAAAATAATCAGTTTAAATTGAATTTACAACTTTTTTCATCTTTTTTGTTAAAAAAATAAAAGACCTGTCATTTAGAGCCTGAAAAAACAGCAGCGACGGGCGCTCTGTCGGAAGAGTGCCCGCCGCCGGGAGTTCATCCTATATTATTCCTTTTGCTTCCGGAAGAATAAAATAGGTTAAGTGAGGATGAATTGTTATCTGACCATCAGTTTCACGCCGTTGACAATGTAGATGCCACGGGCGAGAGCCTTGACATCGGCGATATCGCCGGTCTCAAGCACCTTGATGCCCGTCACGCTGTAAACCACATAAAGGCCATTGGCGTCGGCACAGATAGCGCCGATGCCCGAGCTACCGATCTGATAGGTGAGGGTGAACGCCGGTGAGGGCTCGCCTGTCTCGCCAAGGTTGAAGTAACCCTCGGGGAAAGATATCACATATTGACCGGCCCCGGTGTAGACCTGACCCAGAGGTTGGATCATCTCGTTCCACTCCATGCCAAAATCAGCGTCGGGCAGGTTGACAGGCTCGCCGCCATCGATGCTCAAGGTGGCGTGACCGCTGCCGCCGCCGGCCATCGGGTAGTTGGAGAAGATAATGTCGATCTCGCTGAGTGACTCCACAGCGCCCTGGGCAGGGGTGATGACCCAATCGGCTGTCGGGTCGCCGATCACACCGCCACCAATCTGATAGGTGAGGGTGAACGCCGGTGAGGGCTCGCCCGTCTCGCCAAGGTTGAAGTAACCCTCGGGGAATGATATCACATATTGACCGTTGTCGGTATAGACCTGGCCAAGAGGTTGGATCATCTCGTTCCACTCCATGCCAAAATCAGAGTCGGGCAGGTTGACAGCCTCGCCGCCATTGATGCTCAAGGTGGCGCGACCGCTACCGCCGCCGGCCATCGGGTAGTTGGAGAAGACAATGTCGATCTCGCTGAGTGACTCGACGGTGCCCTGGGCGGGGGTGATGACCCAATCGGCTGTCGGGTCGCTCAGGTGAGAAACCACTTCATAGTTGAATGTCAGCTGATTTGAGTAGTTGTAGGACGGAGCGACATAGAAGTAACCCTCGGGGATGATGAGGGCATAGCCTCCGGGCTCGGTAATCTCGGCCGGGAGAGTGAGAACCATCTCTGTTGCCCAGGGATTTTCCTCGGTGCTGTTGTAAGTGATGTCGGTAATCTCGACAGCCGCCTCGCCCTCACGCGAGGTTTTGTATAGTGTCGGGGCTCCGGCCATCCCGGTGGGCATCACTCCGCTGCCAAACTCGACAGTGATTGTCGACAGCGAGGTCACCTGACCCTCGGCGGGAGTGGCGACAGCCTTCAGGCCACTGCCCGAGACTTCAAACGACAATACATTCTCGGCCGACTTCCATGCCTGGAACTCGGAGCCGATGTTGAACATGCCGCGCGGTATCGAAACCGTATAGTAGCCGGCCTCATCGATGGTGTTGTCAAGGATGAGGTGACACTCGGTGACCGGTTTGGAGAAATCTTCCTCGTCGTAGACGGGAATAATGTCGACAACCGTTGCCACAACCTCGCGGCCCATGTTCATCACCACGGCGTCGCTGAAAGGCACATTATAGCTTGGAGTTATACCAAGCTCCGAGTAAGCGATAAAGCTGCTCACAGAGGGTGCTATCTCATATCCCTCGGCGTAGGCGTCGGTAAACAGTTCAAACTCCTTGAAGGCCGAGCTCACCTCATAGTTGAACACAAAGTGTGACTGCTCCTCATATCCCTCGTTGCCTTTGACCAGGCGGCCATCGTTATCGTAAGCCTTGAACGTGAGATACAGGTCGGTCTGCAGATTGCTCATGAACGACTCGCCGATGACAGCCTCCCAGATGTATGACAGCCCATCTTCAGCGTCGACGGGTGTCAACGACTCAAAGGGATAGGTCATGCCGTTGCCAAGATTGATGAAACAGTCGTCGGAGGGGAGATTCACAATACCGGTAAACTCGAGGCGGAACACACGGTCGGCCGCTGTCAGCTCGGTGCCCTGGGCGGGGGTGATGCTCACCAGCTCAATATCGCTGTACCTGAACGGGGCGGTTGCGCCAAACCATTCAACCGAGGCTGTGCCGATGGGAGCCATGCCATAGTTGAAGGCCATTTCATCCTCGTAGGCGGTGAATGTGCAGCGATAGGTGTGGCCCACGATCATTTTGACAGTCTGAGGTATCTCGGCGGTGTAGGTGCCGTTCTCCTGAGCGTTGAGCCACGACAGAGACTTCACGATGGCCTCGTCGGGGTTCTCGGCGTTGAGATCGACTATCTCATAGACGATATACATCTGGGGATACACGTCCAACTGGTTGGGGGTCACCGATATAATGTCGCCCTCATTGAGCGCGGCAAGGCTGCTGCCATTGGCCGGCGACACGTTGATGAGCACAAACGCGTCAAACTGAGCCGTCAGGTCGACGGTGTAGTCAAAACCGTCGGCCGACTGAAGGTTGTTGGGATAGACCTTATAGTTTTTCTGATTTTGAGCGGCCTGGGGAATTGCAAAAGTGAAGTTTGCCTCATTGCCATCGGCCGAAATCTCATCTTTGGTCACTGCCGACATCGGCACGACAACCTCGGCGGGAGCGCCGGCTGCATCGGTATATTCAATCTTGAAACCGTCAAACGAGACGGTGTTCAAGCCATGTATCCACATACCCATCGAGGTTTTGCCCTTGAGCGAACCGCCATTGAGGGGCTCTGACTCGTAGTAGACATCGCCTCGCTGAGCATCCTGATAGTCAATATAATATGAATAGCTACCAACGGTGCCTTGACCTTCACTGGCCACAGCAAAGCCTTTTGAGTCAGTGATGTTATAGACATTTATCAACATTGAGCCAAAAGGGCCCGAGGTGATCATGTCGCTGTTTGAGCGGCGCTTGCCGGTCAGATCGACCGTCAGAGCGTTGCCGTTGACAGAGGCGTCGAGGGTCTCCACATAGAGGTCAACGCCAATCTCGCCCTCGGTGTTGCCATAAACGAGATCACACTTGGCTCCGTTGCCCAGGTTCTCGCTGAAGGTAAGCACAATCTTGCCTTCCTCATCGCCTGCCGGCCAGTAAGACCTGAACACAGTGGGGACCTTCTCGGAGGTCAGGACTACACCTATGCTCGACACAATGTAGTCAAACGACGCCGTCGGCTGACCCTGATAGAGCGCGCCCGAATTTTTGGCTTTCAGCCCTTCAAAAGTGACGGTGAGCTTAGAGCCGGCCTCGACAGTGCCGTTCTTGACCGACTCCTTTATGGCACTGATGTCGACATTCAGCTGAGAGCCGAGCACGTAGACATCGGCCGAGCGGGTCACTGAGCCGCAAGAGAGGGTGCAGCCGGTGTATTCAACATCCTGGTTGAACAACAGCTCGACAGTGCTCTCGGTGTTAAGATTGATGACACCGCCATTATCGGGCGACATGCGTATGATCTGCAGCGGAGTCTCCTCCATTGCCTCAATCTTAAGCTCAAAACTGTCCATCACAAAAGGATTGTAGATGTAGTAGGTCGTGCCCTCTACAGCCTCCATCGTCACCCGTCGGGGCGAGAATGTGCCGTTGACCCACTCTGTATCGACCAGTGAGGTGTGAGAGGCATCGGTGTAGACACCACAATCGGCTATCGCCATGTAGACCGTGCCGGTTCTGGGTGCAACGAAGTAGGCCTCGACCGAGGTGTAGGCACTCACCGGGTATGACTTACCAAGCTCTATCTGCCCCAGGTTGACAGTCTCGACAGCGTTGGCGGCGCCGACACATATCAAGCCCAAAACAAGCGTCAGAGCCATTTTGGCCATACTCGATGCTTTTGAAAAAATCAACTTTTTCATTGCATAAATATTTGGTTAAAAATAGATTGGTTCTCAAGATTGGAGTTTATCTGACGATAACTTTCTGCACCTTCTCTCGGGCGGCGGTAACTGCCTTGACAATGTAGACTCCTGCATGACCGGTTAGATCGACACTCGCGCGGCCATCGCCGGCACCGGCGGCAACCATGACACCGTTGACATTGTAAACTCCGACGGTCACTTTACCCGTGGTGGCAACGTTGATAACCGTGCCCGTGCAGTCGATCGCAATCGCGGTGTCGCTGATGTTGTCGGTCACATTGCCGATGCCACCCGAGGCGCCGTTGAGCGGCGAGGTGTTGGCATTGACAACACGGCCGGTCGCGGCATCGATAAGCATCACGATGACATGACACTTGTCGAGATTGCCTATCGACTGGGGCAACCTGACAGCCATCGTGGCATGATAGGTCTCGCCGGCCTTGAGATCGGCAGGGATGAGGCCGCCGGTTCCGTTGAACGTGACACCGGCGGTGGAGCGGGCACAGTGGTCGAGAATGAAGGGGTAGACATACTCCTGGTTACCCCAGATGCCACCTTTGCCCCAATCGCCGAGATTAGCGTCGTCGGTGGTTGAGAAGCCGTTTTTCTGATAGGTCTCCACGCCGTCTTCCACAACCACGGCAAAGAGGTTGAGCGACTGTCCGTTGAGGTCGAGCGCCGACCTTACCCCGATGCTGAGATTGGCCGTTTTGCCATCGGCATCGACAGCCGACTGTATTCCGACCTCGGCATCGGCCGGGCTTGACAGCTCTTTTCTGACCAGGTCGAGCCAACACTCCTCGTCGCGACCGGTCAGCTGGTTGGGAATACCGGCGCCCGTGAAGAGATATCGCCCGTTGTGATTGATCATGGGATAAGACGGATTACCGCGATTGATACGCGCCGACGGGGCTCCAACCTGATACAGGCCCAGGAAACTGTTGTACCCCTCCAGACCGACGGCAAGCTCGGTGTCGCCGCCGTAGGTGCGCAACACGATGGGGAGCACCTTGTCGGGATAGAGTGTATTGATATTTTTCACTGCCTGGAAGCCCTGGGGACAGTTCTGACACTCGGCTCCGCTGAACTCCTCGAGCACAATCATTTTCCCGGGCTCAAAGATAAGGTTGCGCACAGCCGAATTAATCACGCTGCGGTCATCGTCGAGAGCCACCTCCACCGAGAAGTTGTTGACACTGCCCTGATTAAGAGGGAGAGCATTGTCAAATGCAAAGGTCACAACATCATCTTTGGTCAACTCCTGATCTTGCAAGACAAAGGTGTCGACCACATCGCCGGCCGAGTTTTTAAGTGTCATCGACACATTATTATATTTATTGACCTCCGACTGCACTGTTATCGTGCCGGCGATGGTAATGTCGCTGCGGTTGACCACACGGTCTTCGTTGACAAACGACACAAGGTATTTCATGTCGTGTATAACCTGGATGTTGTCGACAAAGACAGCGCTTTGGTCATAGTTGTCGTTTACAAAGGCGATATAGATGTTTTTGCCGGCATACTCCTTGAGCGACACCAGATTGTCGCGCCAGTCGCCGGTGAGATCTTCCTGACTCGCGCCGGGGCTTTGAAGCTCGTTGTAGACAAGCTTGCCTTGAGTCCTTATACGGTCCACAATGTCGCTGTTGAGCGTATTGTAGACATCGTCGGAGGTGTAGACATAGACTTTGAGATAGTCTTCCTTAGACGCCAGATAGCTTTGTGACTGGAATTTGAGATAGCAGTCTTCATCAGGCACAAAGAGCTGAGGTGTCACCATCCAGTCGTCGGCACGACCCGCCGGGGTGTACATCGAGTGTGAGCCAAAAGCCATGTCGGTGGCCCCGGTATAGTCACACACCAAGTACCACGGTGTTGTCTCGGCTGTGAAACCCCAGCCCGCAGGCGTAGCCTGGGGTGTGTTACGGTCGCCTTCATAGAACATGAAATTATCATAATTGTTGCACTCGTCGGCAAAGAGGAAACGATCGTCGGCCGAGATGGTGCGGACGTATGTGCCCGAGTATCTGATCGTGATCATCTCGTTATCGCCCAGGCCCGAGAGGTCGGTCACCATTCCGGCGGGTATAACCACCTTATATTCGGTATCCTTAAACAGATGTTGCTCGGCAAGGGGATAGAGCACCAACTGCTTGCCGCCAACGCTGGCATAAAGATCACAGAAAGGCTCGTCCTCACCCTCGCGATAGAGCTTGGCAGTGGCGCTCTCGGACTTGAGCTTGAGGTCGGCGTCAAAATTGAGCACAATGGGATTGGTGAGGAGGTCAAGCCCGGCGATGGATGCACCGTCGGCCGGATAGATACTCTTGGCGGTAACCGCCGCCGAGCCTCGGCCGCAGTAGGTCACCTCGATTTCTTTATTTGTCACCTGGGCATCGCCGGCAATCGAGAATGTACCTGCAGGGATATAGATTGTATAGCACTTCCCCTCGGGGATGGTTGTCGAGCGGAAACCCATCTCGACAATCTGCTTGTCGACCTTCACCGAGGCAGCCGAACGTATTTTCCGGCCGTTCTCATCACGCAACTCAATGTTCTGCGGATTTCCGATAATGGCGACATTGCGGTCAAAAGTCAGCTTAACCGAGCTGATAACCGACATGGTGACACCATTGGCCGGAGTGAAGACGTAATTTCCCAAAAGATCGACCGCGTCGACCACATTATATATCGGCTCTTTCAGGCGCAGCAGGTAGGCCTGATCACGCAGATACAGCATGGCCATGGTGAGACCGTCGTCGCTCACACTGCAGGGCTTGCCGGTCACTTCAAAACCGGTCTGCTCAACAAAATCATAACCGTAGGCCTGACGGAACACATCGGTCAGGCTATAATAATATTTACCTTTTCGCACAAACACGCTCGACACGGGGTAGGCGACGGGGGTCACGGCATAGACAACACCATCGTTGTCAATCATATAACCGGCATAATCACTCTCGCCATCGCCGTCATAGACCTCAAACTCCTTTGTCAGCACATTGTAGCGGAAGGTTGTGTTATACTCGTTGGCAAACGACGAGCCGGGTATATCGTGAATCATGTAGGCCGATCCGGTCACCCAAAGGCCATTGGGACTCATCACCGGCTGGTCAATGAACCCGAGATCCTGAAAGTGGGGTGTCCACTTGCCTGTCGGGTTCTCGTCAAAACCTATCATATTGTAGGTTGAGGCCTCGCGGTCGTAGACATAGGTGCAGCTTTGTATCGGCATTGTCTTTGACATCTGGCCGAGAATATAGCGACCGTCGGCCGAGATTGCCGAGAAGTTGTGATACTGGCTGTCTTCGTGAAACATATCCTTGCGGGGCAGCCCCGGGGTCTCGACAAGCTTCCGGTCAACCAGGTCATAAAGCACGGGGATGGCCGAGAATATATCGTTTGCCGTGTTGCAGTAACCGACGGCATAACGGCCGTCGGGGGTCACTGCCGCGAGACGGCCGCCGGTCGAGCCGGCCGGCATTGGCAGATAGATCCATCGCGCGGTATTGCCGTCCCAGAAAGCCGGGCGGCCCATACACTCACCAACAACGGTCTTGCCGTCATTTGAGACATCCGACACGCCCGACACGCCCGAGGAGTCGCTTATGTCACGCTCTTCCATCGTGGTCAGATCGATCAGTCGGCCACCGGCAGGCGATATCGACCCGTCGGTGGTGCCGTCAATCTCCGAGATGGCCCATAGGCCGTTGTTGGAGATAGAGCCGACATACATCTTGGCGTCGCCCCGTCCAAACTTGACAACGGTCGGGGCGTTTGCCGGCACAGCGCGTCCCGACAACGCCATAAGGGTCATGACCGTTGACAAAAATAATATTTTCAAATTCATCGTTTAACTATATGATTGAGTTTAATTTAGATAGACATATTCAGCGGCGGCGCGCTTTGCCGGGCAGTACCGCGCCTTCCGGTCAAAAGGTTTCTGCAAATTGGCTGCAAGTGTTGCTATAACTTTACTATGATTAATCCACAAAGATACTAAAAAATCAATAAACAACATTAATAATGTTACATTTTTACATATTTTGATACAATAATCGGGTAAATTATAATTCTTTTTGTATATTTGCACTGTAAAAATCATGACAAGCCGCCGCGAGGAGATGTTTAAACGCGTCTTCCCCGATTGTTTTGTATATAAAACAGCATCGGGCCGTCGGGCAGTGCCATCATTTGTTAAAACACTACAATCATAGAAAAATCAATCATTTACAATAACAATGAAACTTGCAAGAATCGCTTTATCAATCATCTCACTGGTGATAGCTTTGGGCGCTTCAGCCCAGCTCCCCTCGGTGTCGCTCAAGACACTCGACGGCAAAACGGTCGACACCGCCACCCTCAACAACGACGGCAAGCCTTTTGTCATCAGCTTTTTTGCCACATGGTGCAAGCCATGCAACCGCGAGCTCAAAGCCATCAGCGAGGTCTATCCCGACTGGCAGGAGGAAACCGGCATGAAACTCATCGCCATCTCGACCGATCAGGCGCAAAACATCAACAAGGTGAAGCCGCTTGTCGACAGCGAGGCGTGGGAATATGAGATACTGCTCGACCAGAACAGCGATTTACTGCGCGCCCTCGGCATCCAGATGATACCCCACGTGCTGATCATCGACGGCGACGGAAACATCGTTGACCAGCGCAGCGGCTACACCGAGGGCTCGGAGGAACACATAATCCAAAAAATCAGGGAGCTCATCAAGAAATAAAGCCTACGGCCGATCTCAAGGGCTTAAGTTGACAGATTTTCACAAGACAACAACCGGCAATGGATATAATAAAGGTTATCACACTCGCGGGTATTTCAATTCTCCTCCCGGCCTTGGCCTGCGCTCAATCGCCCGATGACGGTCAGCCCGACAAGGTGACGGTGCACGGCAGCGTGCAGAGTGACATCCTCTTTCCCGAGAATGACTACAAGATAGGCACCGAGGAGTACTCGTCAAAAATTCTGACCAACACCTACGCCAACGCTGCCGTCTACAGCAAGTATGTCGAGGGGGGCCTGCGCTTTGAGTATCTTCAGCATCCGCTGCCCGGATATGAGCCCGACTTCCGCGGATGGGGTGTTCCAAACATCTACGTCAAAGGGAAATACAAAGGGATGGAGCTGACGCTCGGAGATTTCTACGAGCAGTTTGGCAGCGGTTTCATATTGCGGACCTACGAGGAGCGCTCGCTTGGCATCGACAACTCGATACGCGGCGCGCGTGTCAAGCTCAATAACATAAAGGGGGCACAGATAACGGCGCTTGCCGGAGTGCAACGCGTGTTCTGGGACTGGAACATGCACTCAAAATTGGCCGGAGCCAACGCCGAGCTCGCCCTGCAGGATTACGCCCGGCCGTTGGCCGACAAAGGGGTGGTTTGGACCGTCGGCGCCAGCTATGTGTTCAAGCACGAGCGCGACGAGTCAATCGAGGTTCCCGGCACAAACTACCGTCTCAACCTGCCGCTCAACGTCAACACCTTTGACCTGCGCTCCAACTTCCATAAAGGAGCATGGGATGTAATGGCCGAGTATGCCTGGAAAAGCCCCGACCCCTCCTACGACAACAACTACACCTACCGCCACGGCAGCGCCCTGATGCTGTCGGGGTCTTACTCAAAAAAGGGACTGAGCGCCCTCGTCCAGGCCAAACGCAGCGAGAACATGTCGTTCCGCTCGCGCCGCAGCCAGTCGATGACCGCCGCCTTTATCAACAACATGCCGGCGTTTGCCTATCAGCACACCTACGCCCTGGCCGCCATGTACCCCTACGCCACCCAGGCAGCCCCTGGCGAATGGGCCTTTCAGGGTGCGTTCGGCTACAACTTCAGGCGTCACACACCGCTTGGCGGAAAGTATGGCACAAAACTGCGCGCCAACATCAGCTATATCCGCGGCATCAGGCACGAGGGGGACACCCCGACGTTCAACGGCTCGCAGTATGGCACCGACGGCCCCGACACCAAGTTCTTTGGTTTTGGCGACCTCTACTATCAGGATATCAACCTGCAACTCGACAAGAAGGTGACCCGCGACTTCAACTTCAACGCCATGTATATGTACCAGCGCTTCAACCAGAAGGTCATCGAGGGTCATGGCGACATGGTCAACGCCCACATCGGCGTGGTTGACGCCAAAGTCAAACTCTCCGGGAAAGTGACCCTGCGTGCCGAGTATCAGTATCTCGCCACCAAACAAGACAAGGGTGACTGGATGTATGGACTGGTCGAGGTGTCGGTGCTCCCCTACCTGATGTTCTCGGTGTCCGACCAATGGAATCATGGCAACGACAACCCCGACAAGCGATACCATTACTACATGGCCACCGTAACGGCCAACTACAAGGCCAACAGACTCATGATTGGCTATGGCCGAACCCGCGCCGGCTATAACTGCTCGGGCGGTGTTTGCCGCTATGTCCCGGCGTCGCGCGGTTTTCAAATCTCCTATAACTACACATTCTAAATATCGATTTCCAATCCTCTTTATCCTCAACAATTCATGAAAAGAAACATTATCAAAACATTTGTCATGCCCGTGGTGGCGCTGATCGCTCTCGCCGGCTGTGACAATGTTGATGAAAACGACCGTTATATCGAGCTCTCCCCCATCAATGCCAAGCGCGTGGTGTTACTTGAGGAGTTTACCGGCCAGGACTGCACCAACTGTCCCGACGGCCACCGCATCGCCGCCCAACTCAAAGAGCAGTATGGCGACGCCTTTATCCCGGTGAGCATCCATGCCGGCCCGTTGTCATGGAGCGAGGCCGACTATGACGAGTATGGCCTGGGCATCCCCGAGGGGGAGGCTTATTACAAGTCATATTCAATCAACTCGATACCCTCGGGGGTGGTGAACCGCAACAGCGGTGTGCTCAACCGCACCGACTGGGCCTCGCGCGTCAGGGCCGAGATTGAGAAAGAGGCCCCCCTGGCATTGGAGCTCACCCCGACTTTCGACCCAAACAGCGGCGTGATAAACATCAATGTCAACATAAAGCCCAACCAATCACTCGCGGGGTCTCTGACTGTGTGGATACTTGAGAGCGGCATCGTGGGCTATCAGTATGACAACGGCAAGGATGTGGGCGACTATGTCCACAACCACGTGTTGCGCGCGGTCGTCACCGACACCTGGGGCGACAATGTCACCCTGAGCGCCGGCGTGTTCACCGACCGGACCTACACCTACAGCCTGCCCGACAACAACAAGAGCCATTGGAATGTCGACAACCTCAGTGTAGTCGCCTTTGTCTCAAACGACACGGGTGTGCTTCAGGCGGTCGAGGCTAAGGTGGCCAAAGACTAATTTTGAATCTCTTAAAAACCAGTAATATGAAAAAAATCTTTACTTCACTTTTAGCTTTGATGGCCGTGGCATCGACATACGCTTTCACGGTGACATTTAACGGCAAACCGGTCGACAACGGAGGCACAGTCACCGTTGGAGCCGACGCTTTCACCCTGGTCGAGAAAGTGCCCGGCAAGGTATATTCAATGGATGCGAAAGCCGAGGTGCTCGTCAGTGGCGCCGACGGCATAGTGTCGATGACAGCGACATCAAAGACGGGCAAGATTCAGCTCTGCGGGCTCGGTAGCAGCTGTTACAGTTTCTACAAGGAGAATGACAGCGACCCCCTCTACATCATGAACATACCCAACATCGGTGCCGGCCTTGAGGCTCACCTCTCTTTCAACAAGGTCACCGAGGTGCCCAAAGAGATCAACGACGCCAACATCACCTTGACCGACAGCAAGGGGACACAATTCAAGTTCACCTTTGTCTACGACACCGAGAGTGAGGCCGGCATTGAGAATGTCGCTGCCGACGCCACCCTGGGATATACCGTCTACACTCTCACCGGGGTGAAAATTCTCGAGACTGCCGACAAGAGTCAGGTTGTCAATCTGCCTGCAGGGCTTTATATTATCAACGGTAAGAAAGTCATAATAAAATGAGAAAAAACATAATCGCGGCTCTCGTCGCGGCAGTCATCCTCCCGGCGGCTATGCACGGGCAAGGACAAATCGCTTTCAACTACAACACCTCAAACGGTGACATTTTTTACACCGGTCTTGAGGCGCCGGGCACCTACGATATCGCCATACGCGTCTATGGCAGCAAATACATCGGCAACAAAATTGTTGGCATGGAGGTTCCGGTGCCCTTCAAGGACTCCGATGTGACCGACGCAACGGCCTGGATCTCGACAGAACTCGCATTGGCCACCACCGGCGAGAACAACCCCAATGTCACGTCTCAAAGCGCAACCATAGCCGACGGCGTGCTCAAGGTGACATTTGACGAGCCCTACACGATGACCTCTACCGGGGCATACATCGGCTATACTTTCACCATCCCCGCCGTCATCGATGAGGGCACAGCCTACCCTATAGCCATCGGCCCTTACACGAGCAACGCCGGCTTTTTCCTTCACACCGCCGCCAGTACAAACTACATCCGCTGGTCAAACGTGTCATCGGCGGTAGAAGGCAATGTCCCGATGACGGTCTATCTTGAAGGCGACTATCCTCAGCTCGCCATCGAGGCGTCGGCCGGCTCCCCGTTCTTCACAATCGCGGGAGAGATGAGGCCTGTCGGGGTCACGGTTAAAAACGTGGGCGCCGAGGCTGTCAATACGATTGACTATACGACGACCATCGGGGAGCTGTCTGTCTCGGGCACATCGGCCGTCTCAACCCCGATTGTCAATTACGGCTCGTCACGCGTGTTCCTTGTGAACACCCCGGTGTGCACCGAGCCCAAACCGACAGCCGCAAAAATCGAGATTACCGCCGTCAACGGCACTCAGCTTGAGACGCCGGTCACGGTTGAAAGCGACCTGAGCGTTTTGGCTTTCGAGACCACCCGCCTGCCTCTTGTCGAGGAATACACCGGCCTGTGGTGTGGCTACTGTCCCCGAGGCTTTGTCGCCCTCGAGGAGATGAACGAGGCATACGGCCAGGAGTTTGTGGCTCTGGCCTATCACGACTCCGACGACTTGCAAACCATGTCGGCCCTCAAGCCCAACACCCCTCCCGGCTACCCCTACTCCTACATAGACCGCTCCTGGGGCAACGACCCGAGCTATATCCCGTCGGTATGGCCCGAGTACCGTCAGCTTTTCACCCCCGCCAACCTTTCGGTTGACCTGGCATGGACCGACGACACCCATCAGTCGGTTGTGGCGACCTCGACCGTCAATTTTGCCTACAACATCGACAATGCCAACTATCGCCTGTCGATGGTGCTTGTCGGTGACGAGTTCTATCATGAGGATCTGACCCAGCACAACTATTTCAGCGGCATGACCGCACCCGAGGGGAGCAAGCTTTGGGAGATGTTCACAAAGAGCGGCGAGTGGGTGTCGGGGCTCAAGTTCAACGATGTTGTCTTTGCCAACCCCAACATCCGTGGCGAGACAAACAGCGTCCCTGCCACTGTCACCTACACCGAGCCTATCACCTACTCAAAGACGTTTGACCTCAACAATGTCAAATGCACATATAGCGGTGGCGACGTTTTTGAGCGCAACGAGGGTATCGCCCAATATGCCGGTAAACTCCACGCCGTGGTCATCCTGATTGACGGTTCAAACAACAGCGTTGTCAACTGTGCCAAGTCGCTGCAAATCGACAACGACTTCGAGCCGGCCGGTATCGGCTCGATCGAGGCTGACTCTCCTTTGGCCACGGTTGTCGCCACGACCTACCTTGATTTGCAGGGCCGTCAGGTCGACACACCTGCCGCCGGCCAGCTCTACATCAAGCGTGAGCTTATGAGCGACGGCACTTATCGTCACACAAAGCAGATTGTCAAGTAACCGACTTTGACTCAACCTAAACGAAAGCCGCAGGACGACATCAACATTCGTCCTGCGGCTTGCATTTATATCTAATTACGCGAGTTCGGGATAAGGAATGCTCTAAAAAAGTTGAATCGGCAGCTTGAAAA
>CAYMVS010000014.1:0-44512 GCA_964394205.1 uncultured Muribaculaceae bacterium
GTCGGCGAGTTTGTCGCTCATAGAACGGTACACACAGCCTCGGTCTTGAGGTGTTACGCCTGTGGGCTACACACCTCATGGCCTCGACTATGTGCTAATATTGTCTCGCGCGCTCCACGGCTTTCCCGTTACATTGCTCCCCATTCCTCCCGGCTCTGCCACCACCGGCCCAGTCCGCTGACTGCATATCGCCGCCTCGGGCTCTATCGCTGCACTGCTCGCCAATCCTCAAGGTTACTCGGCTGCGGGCCCTGTCTGCTGACCCTAAATGGTTTCAGCAGGGTCATGTTGTGACAAAGGCGAGACCCGGGTTGGGGTCTCGCCTTTGAAGTATGGGATAAGTTTTCCGGCTATCAGTTCTGTTGACCGAAGAACTTGAGGATGTTGTTTGTGATCTTGTTGTTGCCAAGCAGGATGGCGGGGATGTTGCGCATCAGGGCCTGGGCGCCGCGTGTCTGATAGTACTGCATCGATGCCTCCTCCTCGTTGAAGGGACGGGCCGACTTCTCAACATTGGTGATGTCAAACACAATCACGCCGGCATTTGCCTTGACGGGACCGACCACGGTGCCGGGCTTGGCGGTGGCGACGCGGGCGGTGAGGTTGCTCTCGGCAGCGCCGATACCGGGGATGAAGAACTGGCCGAAGGTCACTGATGTGCTGTCGACGCTCACACCCATTGCTTTAGCATAGCCGGCAACATCTTTAGCTTTGCCTTTGTACTGGTTGATGAGCTGCTCGGCTTTCTTGTTGTTGCGGACGGTCGCTGTGAGCAATGCGTTGACCTGGGGATCAGTGTAAGGTACAAATTCCTTATATATATCATTGAGGGCAACCACGATGAGCTGGTCGGACGACTCGTCGCCAAAGATGGGCGAAACCTGACCTTTCTTTGCCTTCATTGCCCATGCCACAGCGTCGCGCGAGTCCTCGATGCGTCCCAACTGGGGTGTCGAAGCGGTAACCTGTGTGGGTATCGAGGTGTAGTTGGCCGCAGCGGCGTTTTTGTTAAACTCCTCGGCGGTCTTGTTGTTGTCGATGAAGTTCTGGAGGTCTTCGGTGAGCTTGTTGATGGTGTTGGCCGACGGCTCGAGATCGTAGGTGATCACAGCGAGGTCATAGACAGGAACGGGGGCACGGCGGGTGCGGACACGGAACACGCGGCCGACCTCGGTCGCGGTGGTGTCGGGGGTAAAGAAAGTACCGGTTGCCGCACCAAGCAGTGTCTCGCGCAGGGTAGCGATTGAGGGGTCGGTAAGATTGACCCAGGTGCTGTCGCTTGCCTGGGCAACGATGGGCGATGACATAGCGTCGGCCCAAGATGTGGCATTGGTGTTAAGGGCGTTGATGAGCGAGTCGATCTGTGCCTTTGAGCCTTGAACGGCGAGGAAGTCGACGTTGACCGAGTCAACCTCGGCGCTCTTGCCCAGCAGCTTGGCGATGGTGAACACGTCGCCGGCTGTGCTGACGAGTTTCACGTCGTTGACCGCTGCCGAGTCGGCAAATTTCTTTATCTGAGGATCGCGCAGAGCAGCGGCAGTGACTTTCTGACGGTCGCTGATAAAGCCTTCCAGGCCGTCGATGCCGGTGATGGCCTCGCTTTGACGGAGAGCAAGGATGGCGTCGTCGACAGCCTTGCGGGCGGCAGCGCGGTCTTCATTTGAAGGAGCGACGCTGACGGTGATATAGTTGACCGAACGTGTCGGCTCGTCGAGACGATAGCGGTTGCGGGTCTTTTCCCACTCGGCTTTGATCTCGGCCTCGGTCACGTCGATCTTGTCGTCGGGTATAGCCGAGAAATCTTTTTTGGCGTATGCGATGTGGTTGGTGATCGCATTCTCGTCATACATTGCCTTGGCATCGAGCTTGTTGGCAACCAAAGTGCCGGCAAAGAGGTTCTGAAACTTCATTGAGAGCAGCTGCTCCTCGATCTGCTTCTCCAGGTCGATCCAGTATTGTTTGAGTTGCTGGGCCTGCTCGGGCTGAAGATTATATTTGGCGGGGTTGAAAGCCATGTCGTGGGCCACAGCAGCGCTCTCGATGCCGGTTTGCTGCTGAACCATCTGGTTGACATACTGGCTTTGGGCGCCGAGCATAGCCTCGGTGAGCTCGGCCGGGGTCACCGTCAGGCCAAGTTTCTCAACCTCTTCGTTGAAAAGGGCCTCGGTGATCATCTGCTGAAGCACCTGCTCCTGAAGCACAGCCTGGTCGACCTTTTGGCCGCTCTGCTGATACTGCTGGTTGACCTGCTCCATGCGACGTTGAAATTCCTGAACGTTGATTTTGTGGCCGGCCACCTTGGCGATGGTGGTGCCGGTTCCAAAGAGAGTACGGCCCGAGGTGAAGAAGTCGCCGATGATGAAGGCGAGCAGCGCGAGGCCGATGATGACGAGCAAGAATACTGACTTGCTTCTGATTTTTTCAAGTGTTGCCATTTATTAATGTATAATGATTTTACGTCGTCAGTGCACTGCAAGAGACCCGGTTGACGGGCACCCCACAGCGCATTTTGCATTTAAAGCGCACAAAGATACATCTTTTCGTGCATGTTTCAAAGATTTTTTAAAAAAAATGGGGCAACCAACTTCAAATTGCTCTCAAAGGGGGCACCCATGGTGTCGTCGGCGCAAAAAAAATCAAGGCCACGACATGACCTTGATTTTAGAGCCTTACGGCTGATGGCGCGAAGCTCAATTTTATTTCTTATAGTCCTTGTTCCAAATAAATATCGAGCCATAATCGCTGATTGTTGTCCCAAAATCCATGCAATTAAACTGGTCGTCATACAAATCACCTCGAGTGTCGGCACTATCATATTTGTAACCCATCTTCAGGCAGTTATTGATGAACTTACGACTGTCGGACTCTTTCTTAAAGGTAATCTCGACACGGCCGTCGCGTATATAGACACGATCATCGTCGGTTGGCCCGACAAAGTAGTAATAGTCAGTTTGATACTCTTTACATCTCACGTCGGGATAGAGCGTGGTGACCTTGCCCGACTGCACTTTCTCAAATCTGTATCCTATAGCCTTGAGGTTGCTGAAGATCTCGGCGGTGTCTCTCAACACAATGGCTCGGCCACACTCTTTGTGTGAATTGTCATACTTGCAAAACACCTCGATATTGAGACCCGTAGAGGCCCCGGGCCGGGCGGCGGTTTTGGTTGTGGTGGTTCGCTTGACGGCACGGCGTGTTTTCTTGTTGGCGGCATCGACGTTGATGGCAAATACGCCGGCGACAACGACAGCCATCAATAGCATTAAGACTCTCTTCATGATTGTTTCTTGAGGTTAATAAATAATTTGTTTAGTTGTAAGCCACAAATATATAACAGTTTAATTACATAACCAAACAATTCAATCACAAATTATTTAAACCGGTCGGCCAAAGGCATCGGCAAGTCACATCAGCAGGTGGCGAAGGCGCTCCTGAGGGTGTCGACCATGTCGAGTTTTTCCCAGGTGAACAGCTCGACCGTGACCTCCTTGACCGAGCCGTCGGGCATCGCAATATGCTTGACGACGGTGTGTGGCTCACGCCCGACGTGACCGTAGGAAGCGGTCTCGCGATAGATCGGGTTGCGCAACTTAAGCCGTCGCTCGATTGCCGCGGGGCGCATGTCAAACAGTCGCCCTACTATATCAGAGATCTCTGCATCGGTCATGTCAACCTTGGCTGTGCCGCGGGTGTCGACATAGAGACTCACCGGCTCGGCAACGCCGATGGCGTAGGCCACCTGGACCAATGCCTGGGAGGCGATGCCCGCGGCGACGAGATTTTTGGCTATATGGCGGGCGGCGTAGGCTGCCGAGCGGTCTACCTTTGACGGGTCTTTGCCCGAGAAAGCACCACCGCCGTGGGCGCCGCGTCCCCCATAGGTGTCGACGATGATTTTGCGTCCGGTCAAGCCGGTGTCGCCGTGGGGCCCTCCGATGACAAACTTGCCGGTGGGATTGACGTGGAGTATATAGTCCTCGTCGATCATGTCGGCCAACTCTTTGGGCAAGCGGGACTTGACACGGGGGATGAGCACCCGGCGGACATCCTGCTCGATGCGGTCGAGCATACGGGCGTCGGCCTCGGCCTGTGTCAGGCCCTCGCCAGGTGTCACAAACTCGTCGTGCTGGGTGGAGACCACAATCGTGTGGACGCGAACAGGCCGACCATCAGCGTCATATTCCACCGTCACCTGACTTTTAGAGTCGGGGCGCAGGTAAGAGCGCGTGTGCCCGTGGGGGTCGGTCCATGTCATCTCGCGACCCTCGCGGCGTATCTCAGCCAACTCCTTGAGCAGCAGATGGCTCAGGTCGATAGCCAACGGCATGTAGCGCGAAGTCTCGTTGCATGCATAGCCAAACATCATGCCCTGGTCGCCGGCACCCTGATTGTCGGCCTCGTCGCGCTCCACACCACGGTTGATGTCGGCGCTCTGCCCGTGGATAGCCGACAGGAATCCACAAGAGTCGGCATCAAACTTAAGCTCGGCGCGATCATAGCCGATAGTCTTGATGACATCGCGCGCTATCGCCGCGTGGTCGACCACAGCGCGGCTCTTCACCTCACCGGCCACGATAACCTGACCGGTGGTAACCAACGTTTCACACGCAACCTTTGACGCCGGGTCGAGCGCCAGATACTGATCGAGAACAGCGTCCGAAATCTGATCGGCGACCTTGTCGGGATGCCCCTCGCTGACCGACTCGCTTGTAAAAAGATAGTTTTTAACCATATTTTCAAACAGTTATATATACAAAAAAATCGCAAGTGGCGCGGCTTGAAAAGCACACGGCGCTTGCAACCTTTCTGTTGGCGGGACATTATCAACGGTTTTGAGACACAGCCCGCGCGAAGTGCAGTTTTAGCATTTTTTTGGGAGTGGTTGCAAGCAGCCAAATTTGTCCACTCTGCCCTAAAGCGACCGCAAAGTTACAAACACCCCTCCACACAACCAAACTTTTTCTGTTAAAAAACCACCCAAAAATTTTTTTATAAGTTTTATAAGTTTTATAAGTCTTATTATTTTAACAGCCCCGGTGGTTTTTTCGAGCTGCAGTCATAGCCTCCTCTATACCGCCCTCGACAATAAACTTGGCTTCAATTTTCTTTAGAACCTTGGCAAGCATTGCATCCATCTGGCGGATTTGGGTTATCATAATATTGGCAACCGTCTCATTAGTGTGTTCGCGGCATTTGGCGACAAAATCTCTCGGTTGGTCATTTCTAATGCAGTATTGCCGGGTCGAGAGTGTGCGCGGGTCATCGGGGCTTCATATCTCTAAATCACTTTGCCGCAGATAATCGTCATAATCTTCCAGTAACTCTCTCACAGACCCTCGTGCAACTCCTAATAACATCAGATATTATCACCGACTTCTTATAAACATTCCAGTCTGTATAAGCTCCTGCTATTTAGAGAAATGAGTACATTTTTACTGAAGAAACAAAATGCTAAGAGGGAATTTTAGAAACGGGTGTAGTGGAGCAGGCGGTATGGGATGCCGCTGCGTGAATCGTGCAGCAAGGGTGTGTCAGGGTTGGTGAGTCTCCAGCGGGTGGTGTCAATGTCAGGGAAAAATGTGTCGGCCTCTACCCCGGGGGCAACCTCGACAACCGTCAGCTCGAGGTCGGTGGCGCGGTCGATGGACTGCCGATAGATCTCGCCGCCGCCAATGACCATGATGTTGTCGCCGCCGTCACAGTGTGCGGCCTGCTCAAGGGCGCTGTCGACCGACCCGGCTCTCAAAACGCCCTGTGGCAGAGGATAGCCGGCGTTGCGGGTGATGACAATGTTTGTTCGGCCGGGCAGCGGCCGTTTGGGAAATGACCCATAGGTCTTGCGACCCATGACGATGGGGTGGCCCATGGTGTACTCCTTGAAGTGACGCATGTCGTCGCGCAGGCTGTAGAGCAGCCTGTCGCCGGCGCCGAGCTCGCCTTTCGGGCCTATCACAGCAACAAGTGTTATCATACTGATACAGTGGCTTTAATGTGGGGCATCGGATCATATCCCTCAAGCGTGAAATCACTTGCTTTGAAGTCAAATATCGACTTAACATCGGGGTTGAGCAGCATCTTGGGCAGCGGGCGGGGCTGGCGCGACAACTGCTCGCGGGCCTGGTCAAAATGGTTGCGATAGATGTGAGCGTCACCGAGGGTGTGCACAAAATCGCCCGCCTCGAGGCCGGTGACCTGTGCCATCATCAGCAGCAACAACGCGTAGCTTGCGATGTTGAACGGCACTCCCAAAAAGCAGTCGGCGCTACGCTGATACAGCTGAAGGCTCAGCTTGCCGTCGGCCACATAAAACTGGAAGAAAGCGTGACACGGGGGGAGGTTCATGTTGTCGAGATCGGCCACATTCCATGCACTGACGATGATGCGCCGCGAGTCAGGATTGTTTTTTATGGTCTCGACCGCCTCGGCGATCTGGTCAATCGAGCCCCCCTTATAGTCGGGCCACGAGCGCCACTGATAGCCGTAGATATGCCCCAACGAGCCGTCGGGGTCGGCCCATTCATTCCAGATTCGGACACCATTGTCCTTGAGGTATTTCACGTTGGTGTCGCCGGCGAGAAACCATAGCAACTCGTGTATTATCGACTTGAGGTGGAGCTTCTTGGTGGTCAGCAACGGAAACCCGTCGGCCATATTGAAGCGCATCTGGTAGCCGAACACACTGCGGGTGCCGGTGCCGGTGCGGTCGCTTTTGTCGACGCCGGCGGTCATGACATGGTTGAGAAGATCGAGATATTGTTTCATCGTGTTAGGTTGACTTTGGAAATTTCACGGGTAGCCCGTCGGGCGGGTGTCACGCGACCGGCCGAGGGTGCCGACATGGCTGTCGCCGCCCGCCCCGGGGTACCCACCCGCTGCAGCATCGGCAGCGCGAGCTGATGGCGGTTTTTGGTATAGGTGATGGCCGAGTTGTCACAAACAGGCAGGCAATCGAAGCACACCACACAGCGGGTGCTGTCGACGGTGTGGTCACTGAGGTTGATACACTGACTCTTACAGGCATACTCACACGCCCTGCACTGGGTGCACTTGTCGGTATTGATGTCAATTTTCATCACCGAGTAGCGCCCCAAGGCACCCAACAAAGTACCGACGGGGCACACCGAGTTGCAATACAGACGTCCCCGCCGCCATGCAAAGATGCCAACGGCAATGAGGCAGGCGGCATCGACAACCGTCGCCACCACACCTGCCGCCATGACGCGATCACGCGGCGACCAGTCGGTCACAAACCGGCTGTAAATCATGTAGGGGTCAATAAAGGAGGTGAACTGGGGAATAACCACCACAAGACTTGCCCCGGTGGCAATAAGGATGAGGTTTCGTATCTGTGATTTGGCCTGGGCGTAACGATAGGGGCGGCGGTAGCGCTGCCGGCGAGTAAGGCGGGGCACACGGGCCACAATATCCTGAAACACACCCAGCGGGCAAAACACCGAGCAATAGACACGTCCCAACAAAAGAGTCAGCACCACCCATAACACGAGTGACGCCATCGAGAAAGCGGTGATGGCCGGGAGTATCTGCATGCGCTCCATCAGCTGACCAAGACCGGGCACCCCCAATGTCACGCCAAGCAGCGAGGCGTT
Source organism: uncultured Muribaculaceae bacterium (assembly GCA_964394205.1). Classification (GTDB taxonomy): domain Bacteria; phylum Bacteroidota; class Bacteroidia; order Bacteroidales; family Muribaculaceae; genus HGM05190. The sequence goes on from CAYMVS010000014.1 coordinate 7,608, forward strand.
GACTGCAAGAAACAGAACAACAGCCAAAATCACCCTGGTCAACCACAGCCTCTTCCCGTTCATATCATCAACTATAAGAAACGCTTCTTGCCGCTACCGCGACTTTGTCACCAGACACGAGGCCGCCGCCGCGATCCCTTCACCGCGTCCGGCAAACCCTAACCGCTCGGTTGTGGTCGCCTTGACCGAGACCCGATCGATTCCGACCGACAGATCGGCGGCGATATTGGCTCGCATGGCCTCCACGTGGGGTGACATTTTCGGAGCCTGGGCCATGACGGTGACATCGACATTTGAGACGCTGTAGCCTTGGCCGGCCACGAGTGAGACGACATGTCTGAGCAACACGCGTGAGTCGGCCCCCTTGAACTCAGGGTCGGTGTCGGGGAAATGACGGCCTATATCGCCAAGAGCCACCGCCCCGAGCAGCGCGTCGGCCAGCGCGTGAAGAGCCACATCGGCATCGCTGTGGCCCAACAACCCCTTGTCGTGGGGTATCTTGACGCCACAGATGATGCAGTCGCGCCCCTCGACAAGCCGATGGACGTCAAAGCCCCAACCTACTCGAAAATCAGGAACATCCATCGTTATCGACGTTTACCGAGAATGTCGCGCAACCCGTCCATATCAAAAGTGAGGGTGAAACGCAAGGTCTGGTCGAGCGGTGAGGTCTGGGCCGTGGAGAGCATATATGACGCGTCGAGACGAACCACATTGAGCGAGAAGCCGGCACCGAGACCAAAGTACTGACGATTGCCTTTATACTGATTTTCATAGAAATAGCCGGCGCGGAGGAAGAACTGCTGGTTGTAGCTGTACTCGGCGCCAAACGACCATGTTATCTCCCGTAGCTCCTCCTTGAAACCACCAGGCGCGTCGCTGAACGACTTGAAGATACCCGAGATCGACGACATATTCTCCCAATCCTCGAGCTTGGTGAGATAGGCCTCGTCGCCCTCAATGCCGCTGTCAAAATCGCTGCGGCGGGGCTTGGCGGGCACGAGCAGCTTGTTGGCATCGAGGTTGAGCGAAAGATTGTGATAGTCGGCCAACGGGAATGTGAACGAGGTGCCTAAACGCAGGTTGGTTGGCAGGAACGCCGGGTCTTCACCGTTGTTATATGAAATCTTTGAGCCGATGTTTGACACATTCCAACCCCATGAGAACTGACACTCGTTGCGCCCTATCATGGGATAGGTGGTATAGTAGCCCGAGATGTCGGCCGAGAAAGCCGAGGCTCCCGTAGTCTGGTCGCCGGCGTATGACTCGCTGAAACCCAAATCACTGTAGATGTAACGGAACACGACGCCCATTGAGAACTTTTCACTCAGTTTGCGCGAATAGCCGACATCGACCGACATCTCGTAGGGGTTGAGCGTCTGGCCGGTGGAACCGGCCAGGTCCGAGCTGTTGACCTCGCCGAGCGAGAAGTAGCGCAACGAGGCGCTGATAGCCTGATTGTCGTTTCCACCTATCTTATAGTAGCCCGACAGATCGGCAAGGAAGATGTCGTTGACAAGTTTACGCAGCCACGGCGTGTAGTTGAGCGAGGCCGCGCCCTGGGAGTAGGCGAAAGCATATTTTGACGGATTCCAATATTGGGAGTTGGCATCGGGGTCGGTTGCCGCGCCAAGGTCGCCCATCGAGGCGCCGCGCGCGTCGGGGGCTATGTTGAGCGAGTTGACACCCGTCTGTATCGGGTTGAACTCATTCTTCTGGGCCTTTGCAGCGCATACGCCGATGCACAAAAAAGCGACAGACAAAGCTATAGTCTTGAGTATCAGTTTCATCAGTGTGACAATATAACCAGTTTAGATAACAGAGGCCTATACCTCCATTATTATATAACTGATTTCATGTTCATTTATTGTATTACCCGCAGGCTTTTTTGTCGGAGCCAGTCCCATAATATATGGGACAGAATATATGGGACAGACTCTTAACGTCCGGGCAGGGCGTTGGGTGCGAGACGGTCGGTGGTGATGAAGTCAACACCCATACCGGTGTATTTCATGTAGAGCGCTATCGAATTGATGGTCCACACGTTAACTTTCAGGTTGTTGGAATGGTATTTGCCGACAAGCTCGGGGGTGACCGACTCATACTGAACGTCGACATCAAGACGTTTCTGCAGCGTCCAGTCATAATGGTTTGCCCAGTAGGTCGAGGTGAGGAACTGCAGCTGCATGTCGGGATAGTTCTCACGCAGGAAGTCGAGACACTTCTTCATCGACGTCAGGATGACACACGAGTTTCTGAAACCTTTGCTTTCAATCAGCTGCACCAGGCGCGGCATGTTGGAGAAATCGTCATTGTTGACGCCCGTGCCCCACTTCAGCTCAATGACCGGCAAGACATGATACTGCCGGCAGATGTCGAGATATTCTTCAAGGGTGCAGATGGTCGAGCCTGAATATTTCACGTCGTTGCGGGTCTGCACATAGCGCTCGGCCTTGAGAGCGGCCAGCGTGGCGTCGGCAATCTTCAGGCCGCCGCCAACGCGCTCGGTGGTCTCGTCGTGGCTTATCACAAAATGGCCGTCGGCGGTCACCCGCACGTCACACTCAAGATAGTTGAAACCCATCTCGGCGCCGGCCACAAACGACTCGGCCGTGTTTTCCACACCATAGCCACAGCCACGATGGCCAACCAACAGCGGCAGGCGGGGATTTTCCATCGGGTCGAGACAATCGGTGATGATATAGTCGACACCCTGATTGGTGAGGGCGATGAGCTCGGGCACAGTGTTGACAGTCCATGTCATAACTTTCAGGCCTTGGTCGTGGAAACGGCCGACGGTGGTGGGGTCAAGAGCCTCCTTCTTTATGTCGACGTTGACCTTGTGGGCCACAATCCAGTCAAACATCTTGTTCCATTTCTCGTCGGCCTGAAAGCACACCTCCACGTCGGGGTAGTTTTTTTGGATATACTCAAGCACAAAAGGCATCGAGGTGAGTATCAACACATTGGCTCGCGCGTTTTTACTCTCGACAAGATCGATGAGCGCCGGGACCATCGAGCAGTCGTTGTCATTGACGCCGTCAATCTTTTTCAGATGGAGCAACGGCCTGACCCCCCGCCGGTTGCAGATGTCGAGGAACGTGGCGACGGTGCAGAGCGTGTCGCCGGTATAGGTCACCGAGTCTTCACGCAGCTGTGTGTATCCCTCGCCCTGCAGTTGGGCCAGAGTCGACTTCTCCACCTTGAGGTTGCCCCCCAGACGGTTGGTCTTGCCGTCGTGGGAAACGACAAACACCGAGTCGGCACTGAGTCGGACATGTGCTTCAAGCATGTCATACCCCTTGTCGGCACCGCGATTGAAGGCCCGCGGGGTGTTTTCAACGCCATAGAGACTGCCGCGACGGCCTATAAACACAGGGCGCGCCGCCTGAGCCACAACACTGACAACGAGCAGCAACACGGCTGCTAACAAACTTTTTTTCATGGTAGGAATCGGTATTTGTTATTTCATTAAGGCTTGGAATGAGGCGGGCACCGGGGTCGAGAAATTCATCTCCTTGCGCGTGACGGGATGGACAAACCTGAGCGTCTGGGCGTGCAGTGCAAGCCGGTGGATCGAGTTTGGCGAGCCCCCATACCGGCGGTCGCCCGAGATTGGGTGTCCCGATTCTTTCATGTGGACACGTATCTGATTCTTGCGGCCGGTATCGAGCTCGACGGCGAGCAACGCCTTGCCACCGTGGGTCTTGAGGGTCTTGTAGCGGGTGACGGCGAGCTGTCCCTCGCCGGGTCGGTCGGTCGAGTAGACCTCGTGGGCGGCATTTTCAGCCAGATAAGACCGGATGACACCCTCGGCCTGCTCTGGCACACCCTCGACCACAGCGAGATAGCGGCGGTTGAGCACCATCTGGTTCCAGTTGTGCTGCATCGTCTCCTTGGCCTCGACTGTCTTTGCAAACATCATCAACCCCGAAGTGTCGCGGTCGAGACGGTGGATGATGAAGAGCTTGTTGGCCGGGTTACCCCATTTGACATATTCACGCAGTATGGAGTAGGCCGTGCCGTCTTTGACCTTGTCGGTGCCCATCGACAGCAGCCCGTACCCCTTGTTGACAACGATTATATCGTCATCTTCATAGACAAGCTGCAGGCGCCGGTGATAGAACACCCTGAACTCGCGCACGAGATTCACCTTGACCACGTCGCCGGCAGCAAGCGGTGTGTCGTGGCGTGTCTGTGGCACGCCGTTGACAGCCACCTGATTGTGGCGCAATAGCTCCTTGACGTTGGTTCGCTTGCGGTTGGGCATCACAGCCATCAGGAAATCGAGCAGGCCGGCCGGAGACTCTACCGTGTAGGTCTCGATTACATCGGGCTTGAAACGCGAGCGCTCGGCGCCCGGTTTGAAATTGTTACGCGGTGCCATTATGACGATTTGCGACGGGTGGTTTTACGTGTTGAGGCGGCGCGCCGCGGCTTGTCACCCTCGGCTTTCACAATCTCAAGACACTGCTCGAGAGTGAGCGAGGAGGGGTCGGCAACGGTTTTGGGTATCTTATAGTTCTTTTTCTTGTAAGCGATATAGACACCATAGCGGCCATTGAGAATCTGCATGTCGGCATCCTCATCAAAGCTTTTCACCAGCTTTTTGGCCTCAGCCTCTTTCTTGGCCTCGATCAGCCCGCAGGCCTGGGCAAGGGTGATCTCCATCGGTGAAAGATCGGAGGGGATTGACACAAACTTACCGTCATGCTTCACATAGGGGCCGAAACGTCCCACAGCCACCGTCACCTCCTTGCCGTCGAGCTCACCGAGCGAGCGGGGCAGGTCAAACAGTTTGAGAGCCTCGTCGAGGGTGATGTCAAAGACCGACTGCTCGGGTCGGAGCGATGCAAAACGGGGCTTTATCTCGCCATCGGTGGCCCCGATTTGAACAACCGGGCCAAAACGTCCGATTTTCACCGACACCGGCTCGCCGCTCTTGGGGTCGGTGCCGAGCACACGCTCGCCAACCTTATGCTCCAGGCGCATGCCGTTGGCACTCTCTACGGCCGGGTGGAAAACACCGTAAAACTCGCCGATGCTGTCGTTCCAGCTGCTGTCGCCTCGAGCGACGGCGTCAAACTTCTCCTCCATCTCGGCGGTGAAATTATAGTCGAGGATGTCGGGGAAATACTGTGTCAGGAAGTCGTTGACCACAACACCTATATCTGTGGGAATCAGTTTCCCCTTCTCGGCACCGACGGTCTCGCTCTTCTTTGATTTCCTGATTTTCCCGTTGGCCAGGGTCAACACGTCAAAATCGCGTTTCTCGCCCGGTTTCTCCCCTTTTGTGACATACTCGCGCTGCTGAATGGTCGAGATTGTCGGGGCATAGGTCGAGGGTCGGCCGATGCCGAGCTCCTCCATTTTCTTCACCAGAGAGGCCTCGGTGTAGCGCGGGGGTGCCTGGGTGAAACGCTCGGTAGCCACGATCTCGGCCGGCGTCAGGCTTTCCCCGACCTTCACCGGGGGGAGCATCGAGGCTGTCTCGTCGTCGGCATCATCGTCGGTTCCCTCGAGATAGACTTTCAAGAAGCCGTCATGCTTGATGACCTCACCCTGGGCGGTGAAACGCACGTCATCGACCCCTTTGGGCCTGATCTCGACCGTTGTCTTCTCGATAACGGCATCGGCCATCTGTGAGGCGACGGTGCGCTTCCATATTAGGTCATAGAGCCGTTTCTCCTGTGGAGTGCCGTCGATTGTGTGCTGACTGACGTAGGTAGGACGTATCGCCTCGTGAGCCTCCTGGGCGCCCATCGAGCGGGTCTGATAGTGGCGCACCTTGAGATAGTCGGCGCCAAGGGTGTTTTTAATCTCGTCGGAGATGGTGCCGATGGCGAGGGTCGACAGGTTGAGCGAGTCGGTTCGCATATAGGTTATGTGTCCGGCCTCATAAAGACGCTGGGCCACCATCATGGTCTGTGACACGGTGAAACCTAATTTGCGCGATGCCTCCTGTTGCAGAGTGGAAGTTGTGAACGGGGGCGCCGGCGACTTCTTCACCGGCTTGACAGTGATGTCGGTCACATCAAACTCCTTGCCGGTGCACTCGTCGAGCAGCGCGTGGGCCGCTTTTTCGTCGGGCAGACGTCGTGAAAACTCGGCGCGAATGGTTCGCTCGTCGCCGGCCACGGTGAAACGCGCCGTGACACGGAAATAGGGCTCGGTGACAAAGTTTTTCACCTCCTGTTCCCGCTCCACGATCAGCCTCACGGCAACCGACTGAACGCGACCTGCCGAGAGCGCCGGCTTGATTTTCTTCCACAACACCGGCGACAGCTCAAAGCCCACAATGCGGTCAAGCACGCGGCGCGCCTGCTGGGCGTCGACACGGTTGAGGTCGATTTGCCGCGGGTTCTTGATGGCATTGAGGATGGCCTCTTTGGTGATTTCATGAAAAACGATACGCTTGGTGACCGCCGGGTCGAGCCCCAACACCTCGGCAAGATGCCAGGCGATGGCCTCACCCTCGCGGTCCTCATCGGAAGCCAACCAAACCGTGTCGGCCTCTTTTGCCGCGCGTTTGAGGCTCCTGACAAGCTCAACCTTGTCGGCCGGTATCTCATAAATCGGCTGAAAGTTATGGTCCTTGTCGAGACTCATGTCTTTCTTACGCAAATCACGTATGTGGCCGTAACTTGACATCACCTTGTAGTCCTTGCCAAGAAATTTCTCGATGGTCTTTGCCTTGGCAGGCGACTCTACTATAACGAGGTTTTTCACCATAATTTGCAAAATATTCAAATTTTAGGGCACAAAATTAGAAAAGAAATTCCAATCATGCCCTAAAAAAATCACAAAAAAGCTGTCGGGCATCAGGCACCGACCATGCATCAATCTATGTCTCAACTATTTACTCAAAGTGAGCGTCAAAGAAGTCGAGTATGACAGGGAGTGTGCGCCGCCAGTAAGGCCACGAGTGGTTGCCCGGAGTGATCGAGTAGCTGTGGGCGATGCCACGTTTGTCGAGAGCGGCGTGGAAATTGTCGTTGACCTCACGGAAGAAGTCGTCGGCGCCACACTCGACAATGATGTTCAGCTCGCCAGGCTTGAGGGTCGGCACCTGTGACATGGCCGTGTGGCTCTTCCATCGCCTGGGGTATTTGCTGTAAGGGCCAAGACGGTCTTTCATCTTCCAGTTATTGTGAAATTTCTTGTCGGAGATGTCGAGCCCCCCGCTCATCGAGCCGGCGCTGCCAAAGAGGTCTTTATGCCTCATCGCCAGCCACATGGCTCCGTGCCCTCCCATCGAGAGCCCGGCGATGGCGCGGTGACCGCGGTCGGGGCGTGTGCGCAGGCGGCTGTCGATTGTCGGGACAAGGTCTTTGACAATGAAACTCTCCATCTGCAACCCCGGGTCGACGGGCGAGTCCCAATACCAGCTGTCGCGGCCGTCGGGACACACAAATATCACCTGATGGGCATTGGCAAGCGAGTCAAGCCTCAGGCGGGTGCTGTAGTCGGTATAGTCGCCGCTATAGCCGTTGAGCAGATAGACCACCGGGTAGCGGTTCTCGTCGAGCGAGGCCAGATAGCGGGCCGGGACAGTCACTGTAACCGTCATTGGCGTGGACAGGTGGCGCGTGGCAACCTGGATTGTGTCGACCTGGCGGGTCAGATGCCGGGCCACCGACGGCTCGACCATGGCCACCATCAGGGCCAGCACCAGTAATAGTTTTTTTGTCATAAGATTATAGTATATAATGTTGTTGTCTGGGGTGTTGGACGGGGAGGGATCAGTGCCGACCCCGCCGCCGGCCGCTCTATATTATAATGTAGAGCAATGTCAACCGGCGACCAAAAGTAGTAAATACTCGGGTGAGCACAAAAAAATAAATGAGAAACTGCTGTAAAACATATCCGGTTGTTAACGTATGTTAAATACATCGATTTGGATTTTTTTTCTTTAAAATATGTCAAATTATCCAAAAAGAATGATTTAATTTGTGGTCGACTTGAGAAGAAAGTCACCCGGCCGGCGAGATGGTCAAGCGCTCGGGCCGGCATCAGTTTAAGAGATTATATCGGATTCACAGATTAATGGACCATTTTTTACCACGCCGCGCGACGCAAAGCGTCGACAGTTGTTGTGTTTTCGGCCATTGCACACCAGGCATCGGCCGGCGGCACCGCGACAGTCATTTCCATTGCCATGATCAATCACCGGGGTCCCACTCATCTTCTTTAACCTGACATATCTTCAACACTCCCCTCTCAGCCGCCAAAGGAAAATATCAAAATTCAAATAAATATTCTAATAACCAAAAAAAACCTGCATGAAGAACTTATGTTTTCAATTGAGTCGCAAGGCATGTCTGGCCGTCCTTATGGTCATAGGTATCACCTTGCCGGCTCTGGCGCAAAAAGTTACGGTGACAGGAACCGTGACTGACTCGTCGGGAGAACCGCTCATTGGCGCAAGTGTTATGGCACAAGGGTCAACGACCGGCACCGCAACCGACTTTGACGGTAACTATTCAATTTCAGTCAACCCCGATGCCACGCTCGTTTTCACATACGTGGGTATGGATCCTCAAAGCATTGCCGTCGATGGCCGCACGACCATCAACGTCACGATGACCGAAAACTCTTTGGTGCTCAAGGAGGTTGTGGCCATCGGTTATGGCGCGGTCAAGAAGAGCGACGCCACCGGCTCGATCTCGGTGATCAAGCCTGACGAGATCGACGCCGGCATCGCCACCTCAACCCAAGATCTCCTTGTCGGAGCATCACCCGGTGTCGTCGTGACCCTCAACGGCGGCGACCCCACAGGCGGCGGCACAATCAGAATACGTGGCGGCTCGTCTCTGTCGGCCTCCAACGACCCCCTGATCGTGATCGACGGTGTGCCCCAGACCAACCAGTCAAACGGTGGCGGCATGAGCGCGCTGACCATGATCAACCCCTCAAACATCGAGTCAATGACCATCCTCAAAGACGCCTCGGCAACAGCCATCTACGGTAGCCGCGCGTCAAACGGTGTCATCATCGTCACCACAAAGAAAGGACAGTCAGGTCGCCCACAGGTTAACTTCCAGGCCAACTTCTCCATCAACACCCCCCGCAAGATGCTCCACATGATGGGCGGCTACCAGTTTGCCCAGGCCATCACTGAACACCTTGGCGAGGACGGTGCAGCCCAGTTGGGCTACAACGGCAAGATCTATGACACCGAGTGGCAGAAAGAGATCACCCGCACAGCCTTCTCTCACGACTATAACCTCAGCGTTGGCGGCGCCGTCAGCTGGCTCCCCTACCGCGTGAGCGCATCCTACACCGGCAACAACGGCATCATGCGCACATCCTCAATGGACCGCGCCACTGCCAACATCAACCTTTCGCCCAAATTTTTCAACGGCCTGCTCAGCGTCAATGCCAACGTGAGCGGCACATACGCCTACACCGGCAATGCCGACACCGGCGCCCTCGGCGCTGCCGTTGCCCAAGACCCCACAAAGCCCATCAGGACAAACATCAAGATGGAGGGCAACACCGGCCAGTATCTCTACAACGGCTTCTACAACCTGCTTGCCGGCGGTGTCTTCGAGCGTAACGCCACCCACAATGCCGTTGGCATGATTGAAGACAAAAACTCTCACAACAAGACCCTCTCGTCGTCAGGCAACCTGCAGATCGACTACGCCCTGCATTTCCTGCCCGAGCTCCACTTCAACCTCAACTTAGGCTATCAGGTGTCGCGCAACGACGCCACCAACGAGGTTGCCGCCAACTCGCTCGACTCATGGCTCAACGACGGTCTGCTGGCCAACAATGCCGCCGGCGCCGCCACTGTTGAAAAATGGCATGAGATTCAGCAAAACTCTCTGCTCGACTTCTACATCAACTATAAGAAAGATTTTGAGAAAATCAAGAGCAACCTTGACGTGATGGCCGGTTACTCATGGCAGCGTTTCAACTACTTTGGCCGCTCGCTCAACTATGTCAACTCTCTTGGTTATGTAACCGCCGACGGCACTCCCGGTTTCGACTATGCCGACGGCAAATATTTCATGAACCAGTCGACAGTAAACTCGATCGGTCAGGTGGTCAACAACGCCCCGATGACACAGTGGGGTGCCCCGCTGCAGCTCATCTCGTTCTTTGGCCGCGTCAACTACATCTTTGACGACACCTATCTGGTGACACTGACCCTGCGCGACGACGCCTCGTCACGTTTCTCAAAGAGCACCCGCTGGGGTCTGTTCCCCTCGGTGGCCCTGGGTTGGAAGATTTCAAACCTGCCCTGCTTCAAGGATTCAAACGTGCTTAACGAGTGGAAACTGCGCTTAGGCTGGGGCCAGACCGGCCAGCAGGATATCGGCTCTTATTTCCCCTATCTGCCTGTCTACACCCTGTCGACCGCCGGCTCGTTCCTCTATCCCGGATATGACGGCGGCTGGGTCAATCCCCTTTACCCCAATGCATACGACGAGGGCATCAAGTGGGAGACCACAACCACCTGGAACGTCGGCTTTGACTGGTCATTCCTCAACAACCGCATCAACGCCAGCCTCGACTGGTATCTGCGCGACACCGACGACCTGCTCGCCAAGGTGCCTGTCAAGGGTGTCAACACCTCCGACTATGCGACAACCAACATCGGCTCGCTGCGCAACTATGGTGTCGAGTTCAACATCACCGCCCGCCCGGTTGTAACAAAAGATTTCACATGGACAACCACCTACAACGTGGCCTGGAACCGCAACAAGATCACCTCGCTCAACGAGGGCAAACCGATGGCCGCCAGCGGCCGTGGCGTCCCCGGCAAGATCGGTCTTGACCTGCAGTACTTCATCCAGGGCCAGGCAGCCTTCACCTACCGCCCCTACCAGCAGGTTTATGACAAAGACGGCAACCCCGTCGAGGGTCAGTTTGTCGACCAGAACGCCGACGGCAAGATCGACGACCAGGACCGTATCAACTTCCACTCGCCCGAGCCCAAAGTGACCATGACATGGGGCAACACATTCAACCTCAAGAACTGGGACTTTGGTTTCAACCTGCGTGCATCGATCGGCAACTGGGTCTACAACGCCCAGCGTCGTGAGCGCACCAACTTCGGAACCGCCTCCCTCTATGGCCTGCACAACCTGTTGGTCGACGACTTCTACTTCACCCGCGACGACGCCAACCTCCCCTTGAGCGACTATTTCATCGAGAACGCCTCATTCGTGCGCTGTGAAAACATCACTGTTGGCTACACGTTTGACAACCTGTGCAACAACAACCTGCGCCTGCGTCTCTACGGCGCCTGCCAAAACCCGTTTGTAATCACCAAGTACAAAGGCATCGACCCCGAGGTGTTTGACGGCCGTGACAACAACGTCTACCCCCGCCCCGTCACCTTTACACTCGGCTTGATTGCAACATTCTGATCAACCTACCCAATTTTTTTGAATCGCTAAAACAAAAAATATGAAATTTAACAAGATATTCATCTCGGCAGGCATCGCGATTGCAACCCTGGGCATGGCATCATGTACCGGCGACCTTGACCTGACGCCTACCGACCCCAACTCGGAGACACCCGACAAATTTGCCGAAGACCCCATGCTGTACATGCAGCAAGTTATGGCCGATGTCTATATGCAATATGCCACCTACGGTATCAACGGCAACAACACCCTCGAGTCGATGGACGGTGGTATGTCGACCTTCCAGCGCTCGATCTTCAACCTTGAGGAGATACCCACCGACGAGGCCAACTGGCTCCCCGTGGGCGACGCCATCGACCACAACTTCCAGTATGGCATCTTCAACTCAAGCACAACGGCTCTGGCCGGCGCCTATGCCCGCCTGATCACCAACGTCACCCTGTGCAACCAGTTCATGCAAACCGACTTTGGCTGTGTTGCCGGCGAGCAGACCCAACGCTTTGAGGAGTTCAGCCGCCAGTGCCGCATCATGCGCGACGCCACCTATTTCTATCTGATCGATATGTTTGGCAATGTGCCCTGGGCCGACGTCAACGTCACTCCCGGCTCGGTCGCTCCCCAGCTGAGCTCAAACTTTGCCGAGGGACGCCGCGAGGTGTTTAACCGCGTCACCGAAGACCTCGAGGATGTCGTGGCATGGTATAAGAACAACGACCCCTCCAACCGTCCTCCCTACGGCTATGTCGGTCTTGATGTCGCCGAGGCTATGCTCGTCAAGTTCTATCTCAACGCCGAGGTGTTTACCGGCACCCCCCGCTGGAAAGAGTGCTATGACCACGCTCAGGCTGTCATAAGCCGTCTCGGCAAAGGTGGTTTCAAAAACACCGGTCTGTGTAACGCCTACCACCAGAACTTTGCCTACAATAACAAGGCGTTCACCATCGGTGGTTCATCCGACATCAATGAGATCATCTGGACAATCCCTCAGGAGAATCCCGCCAACACAACAACCGGCCAGGGCCTGCTCTCCTACGCCAACGGCACTTTGATGTGCAACGGCTTTATCGGCGACCCCGACCCCAACAAAAAGCAGGTCGACATGACAAAAGCCCGCTACAACTCTGGCAACGGCTGGAAATGTATGACCGCCCGCCGCGAGTTCACCGAGGTGTTTGACTGGAACGCAAACTTCACCTACTCGCCCGACCTGCGCACCAAATGGTGGGGCACCGCCGCCCATCAGTTTGACATCAACAACGGTGTGCTCGACCAGGATCACTGGGGTGACAACGGCTTTATCCCCGTTAAATACACCAACTGGTATATCGACGACAACGGCAACGTGAACGAGGCCCTCTCGCCCGCCACAACAGACCAGCTTGGCGTGGACTACGCTATGCTCCGTCTGGCCGAGATCTACCTGTCGGCTGCCGAGGCTGCCCTGCAGGGCGGTGGCGACAAAGGAACAGCGCTGACCTATGTCAACTACATCCGCGAGCGCGCCGGCCTTGACCCCTACACCACCATCAATCTTCCCGAGTTGCAAAACGAGCGTTGCCGCGAGCTCTACACAGAGTGTACCCGCCGCACCGACCTGATACGCTATGGCAAATGGACCTCAGGCTACACCTGGGCTTGGAAATATGGCCAGCGCGCCGGCACCGACTATCCCGCCAACTGGAACGTGTATCCCCTCCCCGCCACTGTTGTGGCCCGCAACGGTTATGTTCAAAACCCCGGTTACTAATCCCCATCAAAGTTTGACGATTTAAATCATGAAAAAAATATCATTATTGCTGACTATGGCCGCTCTCGCTCTTGGCTTCACCTCGTGTGACCAAGACAGAGACCCGGTTTACCAGGCACCCACCAACTTCGTGCTCAACACGCCGGCGATGCAGGATCAATACATCGATCTGACCGAAAAGGGCACTCTCGAGCTTGTCACCTCACAGCCCGACTATGGCTACTCGGCTGTAGCCGTCTACTCGGCCGAGATGTCGCTCGACCCCGATTTCTCGACTTCCTATCAGCTCCCTGCCGTTTCAGGCACCACCAATCTTGCAAAATTCACCATCAGCCAGAACGACGTCGCCGTCGGCCTGATGGAGCTGCAAGGAATCACCGGCGATGACGCCGACAAGATTTTCAACGAGATCTACCCCAACGGCTGTGACTATCAGCAGATCTACTTCCGCGCTGTCTGTCAGCTCGAGGGTGTGCCGTCATCGGTAATCAAATCAAACATTGTCAGCTACAAGTATCTCAAGGGATTCTTTGCCATCAAGATGCCGGGCTATATCTACCTGGTCGGCGCTCCCTGCGGCTGGCCCACACCCGATGCCGGCGCCGAGGCTACCCTCGAGAGCTGGAAGCTCTACGAGCCCAAAGATGCAATCGGCTCTAAAGTCTACTCAGGCGTGTTTGACATTCCGGCCGGCAGCGCGATGTTCCGCTTCTATACCGCTTTGACCGGTTGGGACAACGACTCTTATGGCTCTCAGGAAAACGACAACCCCATTGAATATCCCGACTACACCGGTGGGTCAACCAACATCCCGATGGTCAAAGGCAAGGGCTCGTTCTCATTCCCCAACTGGCCCGGTGGCAAGATGACAATCGTTGTCGACATGAGCGACGCCAACAACATGAACGTCACCTTCATGGCCGGCGAGCAGTCGGTTGTAGCCACCAAGTATATCTACTTGGTAGGTTCAATCAGCGGATGGATGGCCCCCGGCTTGGACAATGAGGCCGGCTATGCCAACTTCCGTCTCGCCGACACCGACGGTTCAGGCATCTATCGCGGCTCGTTTGAGGCGCCGGCAGGACACGTCAACTTCCGCTTTGCCCTCAACCTCACCGACGAGGGTTGGGACAATCCCACCCAGATCGGCTCGCAGGCCGACGATGCCGACGTGGCAAGCCAATTTGTCAACGGAGTGTTCAACGGCACCTTTGTCAGCGGCAAGGGCAACTGGGCCTTTGAGCTTGACGCCCCCGCTACAATCGACATGACCGTCGACACCAACAACAAGACTGTAAACTACGTTCTTCACTAATTGTCAAAAATCACGGGAGCCGGCCCCGGTGCCGGTCATCGAGACCGGCTCCCCCAAAAAAATATCATGATAAAAATGAAAAAAACCGCAATACTCGGCCTGACGGCGCTGTTGGCCCTCGGTTTCACCTCATGTGACAACTATGAGGAACCCAATCCCGCCCCCCAGACCAACGTCCAGAGTGCTGTCATGCAGGTTGGCGACCTCGCCTTTACTTCGGCAACCACCGCCGACCCCTACAACCTGACCACTCTCAACAATGAGTTTAAAAACATCCTCCTGGCCACAGTGGGCACCGAGGCTCTCCCCGAGGGCTACTCTTTCAAGGCTGTCGGTGAAATCACCAACAATGACTTTGCCAACGTCGGCACTTTCGACGCCAACATAGCCTCCACTGAAGAAAACCCCTCGCTCTATGACATCACGGTCGCTCCCGACGTGCTCGACGGCGCCATCAAGACGGTGACAAAAAATCCGGCTCAGGCTGCCTATAAAATACGTTTCAAGCTCTACACCGTGCTCGGTGGCCAGGAAGCCATCATCGGCGGCCCCGAATACACTTTCGGCCCCGTTGAGCTGACAGTTGTGCCGATGACTCCGTTCACCATTGAAGACACCTACTATCTCTATGTGACCGTCAACGGAACAACCGAAAAATACAAATTCAACCACTCCGATGTCAACCCCTATGACGATCCTAAGTTTGCCTACAAGATTGATGTCACTCCCGGCATGAAGTGGAAAGTCGTCGCCGGCTCGGCCAACGCCACAGGCGCTCCCTTCTATGGCGTCGAGGATGGCAACGAAGACTCGACCGCAGGCACTCTCTATGCTTCCGACGCCACTCCAGCCGGCGTTGAGGGTCAGCTCAACCTATCGGGTCCCTATCTGTTGACTCTCGACATGCAGAACAAGACCTTTGAGTTCACTCTCGCCATCGAGCAGCTCTACACCCCCGGCGGCTCAAATGGCTGGAACCAGTCGGCATCACAGATCCTGACGACAACCGACTATATCCACTATTCAGGCTATGCCCACCTTGACGGCGAGTTCAAATTTGACTCGACCCTCAACTGGAGCGGCCTCAACTATGGCACAGGCGACGGCGACGGCAAACTCGGCCTTGGCGGCGGCAACCTCAAGGCGCCCCAGAACGGTCTCTACTACCTGACCGCCGACATCTCGGCTCTCACCTACACCATCGACTATACCGGCACATGGGGTCTGATCGGTGACGCCACCCCCGGCGGTTGGGATACCGACACCAACCTCACCCCGAGCGCCGACTTCCTCGTTTGGACAGGCACCGTGACTCTCAAAGAGGGCGAGGTCAAATTCCGCGCCAACGACGACTGGGCAATCAACCTCGGCGGCAATCCTGAGAACCTCACCGGCGGCGGCGACAACATCAAGTTGCCCGAGGCCGGCACCTACGATGTCACTCTCGACTTCTCGCGCGTGCCCTACTCTGCCAAGTTTGTAAAGAAGTAATCCGATAATATACTTCCTTCCCCCAATCAGGCGGGGACGAGCCTTGACGGCCCGTCCCCGTCATTTTGTTTTATGGATTTTTGTTTTTAAATTTGCCACCATGAAGGCTGAAAACGACAAGTTGACCTGGGTCACGCTGCTGCTGTGTGGGCTGTTGCAGCCACTGGCCGTGGTGTTTGGCTTTGACTACTGTGACACAGGCTTCTACATGACTTTCTATGACAATATCTTTGAGGCCCCGGCCACGGTTGAATACAATTTCATGTACTACCTGAGCGGCCTTTTGGGGGGCGCGTGGCTCAGCGTGTTTGGTTGGGGAGGCATTGTCGGGGTGAGGCTGCTTGGCATGCTGACCAATCTGCTGTGTGTGTGGCTGCTGATACGCATTTATCGAGGCGTCATCCCCGCGTGGGCCACGGCCATTGGCGCTGTCATTGTCACCGCGACGTGTCTGATCATGCCGATGGCGTTCTACAACGACACGCTGACGGCTCTCCTGCTCGTTGGGGGCGTGGGGCTCACTGTCGGCGGCCTTAATCGGGGCAATCTGGCGATGATTGCCGGTGGAGGCGCTCTGCTTGGCATAAACCTCTTTGCGCGCGTGCCCAATCTGCTCGACATCCTTTTGGGGGCGCTTGTGCCGATACACTGCACTCTCAGTCGCCGCCACGACGGCCTGGTCAGCGGCCTTGCAGCCTTTGCAGGGGGCTATTGCATCGGGGTCGCAGCCGTCGTGGCCCTGATGGCGGCGTTGGGTCACCTGTCAATATATATAGATAATGTGTCACAACTGCTGACGGCGAGTGCCCGTGACAACGGCTCGACTCATGGTGTTGGCGCTCTGATTGAGGCTCAGGGTAAGGGATACATGAAATGTTTCATTGCCTTGGTCAAACTCTCGATAGCGGCACTCGTGGCTGCCGCCGCCCGCTTTTTGAAGTGGCGGCCGGCAAGGGTTGCCGTCAGGCTGGCGTGTCTCGCCTATGTGGCTTACATGCTGATATGCGGCAACGCGGTCTACCCCGTGGCAGCTGTGACCCTCGCGGCCCTGACTGGCGAGATCGTCGCCGGGCGCTCGCCTCGGGTCAAGCTATACGCCTGGGGAGCGCTCATAGTATCGCTGCTCTTCCCTTTAGGGAGCGACGGGGCGATGGCCAACAACGGGACTATTGTCTACTGGTTGGGGGCCCCATTGGCAGTCAGCTTTTGCTATGATCTGACAAGGCGCGTCGTCGGGGTCAGCGCCGCGCGTCGGGCCATGATTGCCGTCACAGCCACGGTGGTGACAGCCATGACGGTGACCGTCATGACCGGCGGGACATATTTTGACGGCATGCGCCTTGACCAAATGACCGGGACCATAGACTCCGGGCGGGCACGAGGCCTGCTGACGAGTCCCGGGCGGGCGGCCACCGTCAACGCCATGATCGAGGCCGTGGAGAGCCATCTCTCTCCCGGTGACACCCTGCTTGTCTTTGGCAGCATGCCCGCGCTCAACTACCTGACAGCCACGCGCCCGGCTATAGGCTGCTCGTGGCCCGAGCTGCTCGACCCGACGACGCTGCAGTCGAGACTCGATTCAGCCCCATGCCCGACAGCCATCATGGTGCAGAAATTCCCGACCATCGGCAGCCGGTACCGCCCCCCTTCGCCCGCCTTTGCCGCCGGAACCGGCAGCGACAACAACATGTTTCACACGGCCGAAAAGTGTGACATTATCAACCGCTACATCACCCTGCACCGCTGCCGCCCCGTCGTCGACACCCCCTCATTCACGCTCTATCTCCCTCCAAAAAAGCGATAACTTTTGGTATTAAAAAATTTTTGCTTAATTTTGCAATACTTTTCAAGTAGTGTGTCTCCCCGTCAAGGGATTGTGGCTCTTGATTGCTTTTTTGTACCATTAATAATACCTGATATTGCTTAAATCATGGCTGAAATCACTTCTCATAGAGGTGTTGTAGTTGAGGTTCATAAAGACCGGCTCGGTGTGCGCGTCAACGACGACTGCCGCTGTGAGGGCTGTGCCATAGTAAACTTTTGCGGGACCAAAAACAACGACTCAGTCATCACTCTCGAGACGCCCCACGCCCCGCTGCTCGACCCCGGCGACGTGATCGAGTTTGAGCCTGCCGTGTCCTCCCAATGGCTCGGCATCTTCTATGCGTTTGTGGCCCCGGTGGTGGTGATTCTGGTTGTCAGTCTGCTGGTTTTGCGCGTCGGTTGGAGCGAGCTTCTTGCCGTGCTGCTGTCGTTGGGCTGTCTTGCGGTCTATTTTGCCATCTACGGTTTGCTCTACCACAAAGGCATGCTCAGGCCAATCAAATGGAACATAAAGGTCATAAGCCACGCCGACAGCCTGCAATCCTAACCGTGAAATAACCTAAAACCAATCATTTCAATATTTTATCATGAGTACCATTCTCTTGTCAATTCTCGTGCTTGGAGGAATCGGTATCGTCGGTGCCGCGGTGCTATACATAGTGTCGCGCAAATTTTACGTAGCCGAAGATCCCCGTGTAGCCGAGATTGAGTCAATTCTGCCCGGCGCCAACTGTGGTGGATGCGGCCGCAGCGGATGTCACGACTTTGCCTCGGCATGTGCCTGTGCCAAGTCGCTCGACGGCCTGTCTTGCCCCGTGGGTGGCGCTGCTGTCATGGCACAAGTAGCTAAGATTGTGGGTCTTGACGCATCATCGGCCGAGCCGATGGTGGCCGTGTTGCGTTGCAACGGTAAGTGTGAGTACCGACCCCGCTCGTCGGCCTACGACGGCCCGGCATCATGTGCCGTTCTCAACACTTTAGGCACCGGCGAGACCGACTGCTCTTACGGCTGTCTGGGCTGTGGCGACTGTGCCGATGCCTGCAATTTCGGTGCCCTGACCATGGGTCCCGACGGTCTCCCCGTTGTCGACCAGGACAAGTGCACCGCCTGTGGTGCCTGTGTCAAGGCTTGTCCCCGTCATCTTTTTGAACTGCGCAAGAAAGGTCCGCGCGGCATGAGGGTCTATGTAGCCTGCTCCAACAAAGACAAAGGCGCCGTGGCCCGCAAGGAGTGTCAGGTTGCATGCATCGGCTGTT
The DNA here is from genome assembly GCA_964394205.1 of uncultured Muribaculaceae bacterium. Classification (GTDB taxonomy): domain Bacteria; phylum Bacteroidota; class Bacteroidia; order Bacteroidales; family Muribaculaceae; genus HGM05190. Next base: position 26,623 of record CAYMVS010000014.1, read on the forward strand.
TCAAGTGCCAGAAGACCTGTCCTCACGAGGCTATCACCGTGACCGACAACCTCAGCTACATTGACTACAACAAGTGCAAGCTGTGCCGCAAGTGTGTCGACGTTTGCCCCACCCACGCCATTGTTGCCGTCAATTTTCCCGTAAAGAAAGTAACAACCGAAAATAAACCCGCGCCGGCTCCCGAGAGCCAGGCGGCTAATCCTCAGGCATGAAAACATTTTCAAAAGGCGGGGTTCATCCCCCCGAGCAAAAGTTGACCGCCGGAAGCCCCATCCAGGAGCTAACTCTTCCCGGTGAAGTGACCCTGTTGCTGGGTCAGCACATCGGCGCGCCCGCCAAGGCCATTGTCGCCAAAGGCGACAAGGTCAAGCGCGGCGACATGATAGCCGAGGCCGGCGGTTTTGTGTCGGCACCGGTCCACACCCCCATTTCGGGCACCGTGACCAAGGTAGACAAAGTGCGCAACAATCAGGGTCTCTTTGTTCCCGCGGTAGTTATCAAAGCCGACGAGGGCGATGCCGAGGCCGACGCCAAGGCGCGCGCCGAGGCCAAACCGGTGCTCGACGATGCCGCTGTGGCCGCCCTGACCGGTGCCGAGATTAAAGACGCCATCAAGAATGCCGGCATTGTCGGTCTTGGCGGCGCCACCTTCCCCACCCACGTCAAGCTGTCGCCTCCCCCCGAGTTCAAGGCCGAGGTCGTGATCATCAACGCTGTCGAGTGTGAGCCTTACATCACGGCCGACCATGCCTTGATGATGGAGCACCCCGACGAGGTGATCGAAGGCGTCCGTCTGCTCAGCCGCGCTGCCGGCGTAGACCGCGCCGTGATCGGCATCGAGAACAACAAGCCCGACGCCATCGCCCTGTTGCGTGAGCGCATCGGTGACGCCACCGATGTTGAGGTGTGCCCCCTTAAGGTCAAATACCCCCAGGGTGGTGAGAAACAGCTCATCGAGGCTGTCATTGGCCGCGAGGTTCCCTCGGGAGCGCTCCCCATCGCCACCGGCGCCGTGGTGCAGAATGTTGCCACGGCCTACGCCGTTCATCGCGCCGTTCGTTACGGCGAGCCCTTGACCGAGCGTCTGGCCACCGTCACCGGCCCCGGCCTGACGGCTCCCGGCAACTTCAAGATTGCCATAGGGACACCGCTGACCACCCTCATCGAGGCTGCCGGCGGCCTGCCCGAAGACACCGCCAAGATAATTGGCGGCGGCCCCATGATGGGTCGCACCATCGACAATATCGACGCCCCCGCCGTCAAGGGCACCTCAGCCCTGCTGATTTTTGGAGAGAACGACGCCAAGCGCCGCCCCGTGGAGCCCTGTATCCGCTGTGGCCGCTGTGTCGACGTTTGCCCCATGGGCCTCGAGCCACTTCTCATCAGCACCCTCTCGCGCCTCAAACGCTGGGATGACGCCGAGCAGGAAAAAATCGTCAATTGCATCGAGTGTGGCTCATGCAGCTTCATCTGCCCCGCCTCACGCCCGCTGCTCGACTATATCCGCCTTGGCAAAACCACAGTCATGGGCATTATCCGTTCACGCAAATCTTGATAATCAGTCATGCAACAACTTTTAGTTATATCACCTTCACCCCACGTCCACACCACCAACACTGTCGCCAAGTGCATGTGGAACGTGGTCATCGCCCTGGTGCCGGCGCTGCTGTGTGCGCTCTACTATTTCGGTGTCAGCGCGGCTTTGGTTATCGCCACAGCGATTATAGGCTGTGTGATAACCGAATATGTCATCACACGCTACATGCTCGGTCAGCCTGCCTCGATCGCCAACGGCGCGGCAGTGCTCACCGGCCTCCTGTTAGGTTTCAACCTCCCCTCCAACCTTCCTTTGTGGATTGTCCTGATCGGCTCGGTTGTGGCCATAGGCATCGGCAAGATGGCCTTTGGCGGCCTTGGTTGCAACATCTTCAACCCGGCGCTGGTTGGCCGCGTGTTCCTGCTGCTGTCGTTTCCGGTGCAGATGACCACCTGGCCCGTGCCCGGCACCAATCTCGGCTCGGTCACCAACATTGACGGCATCACCGACGCCACCACCGGCGCCACCGTGCTCAGCCAGATCAAGATGAATCTGATCGAGCCCGAAAAGGTTGACCTGCTCAACAGCCTGATGGGCAACGTGGGCGGCTCGCTTGGCGAGGTCGCCGCCATCGCCCTCATCATCGGCTTTATCTACTTGCTCTGCACCCGCGTCATCACCTGGCACATCCCCGTGGCCATCATCGTTGCCGCCGCCCTGTTCTCGCTCTGCATTGGCCGCAACCCGATTGTCGAGATCCTCTCGGGCGGCATGTTGCTCGGTGCCATCTTCATGGCCACCGACTATGTCACCTCGCCTATGTGTCACCGCGGTATGCTCGTCTATGGCGTGATGATCGGCATCATCACCGTTATCATCCGTGCCTACGGCGCCTATCCCGAGGGTATGTCGTTTGCCATCCTGCTGATGAACGGCTTCACCCCGCTTATCAACCGCTATATCAAACCGGCCAAGTTCGGAGAAAGGAGGGCAAAGAAATGAGTATGAAGTCATCAATCACCAATATGGTGCTCTCTCTCGGAGCCATCACCATCATTGCCGGCGCCCTGCTGGCATGGGTCTATGACACCACCAAAGAGCCGATAGCCAAAGCCGAGACCGAAAAACAGGTCCAGGCCATACGCGACGTTGCCCCCGCTTTTGACAACAACCCCATGGACTCAAAGACCGAGGTAACCGTCGATGGCGACACCGAGGCCGTCATCGTCTATCCCGCCACCAACGGCGGGCAGCTGGTCGGCGCGGCCGTCGAGAGCTACACCAACAGCGGTTTCTCGGGCCACTTCACCGTCATGTTTGGCTTTGACGCCGACGGCAAGGTGAACGGTTTCACCGTGCTCAAGCACGAGGAGACCCCGGGTCTTGGCGCAAAGATGGGCGAATGGTTCAAGGACGAGAACGTGCCCGCGCGCAACGTCATAGGCCACGATCCCGCCGCCGACAACATGACCGTCAGCAAAGACGGCGGCTCGGTCGACGCCATCACCGCGGCCACCATCACCTCGCGTGCATTCCTCGATGCCCTGCGTCGTGCCCACACTGCTTTTGTTCAATATCGTGACTCAGCCGGGTCAAAATAAACATAATGCCATCATGAATAAATTACGTATTATACTTAACGGCATCATTACCGAGAACCCGACCTTTGTCCTTCTCCTTGGCATGTGCCCCACCCTGGGTACGACCGGCAGCGCAATCACCGGTATGAGCATGGGACTTGCCACAATGGCGGTGCTCATCTGCTCAAATGTCGTCATATCGGCAATCAAGAGCCTGGTGCCGTCGGCAGTCCGCATCCCTGCCTACATCGTCGTTATCGCAACCTTTGTAACCGTGCTCCAGATGTTCATGCAGGCCTACCTGCCGGCACTCAACGCCACCCTGGGCATCTTCATCCCGCTCATCGTGGTCAACTGTATCGTGCTTGGCCGCGCCGAGGCTTTCGCCTCACGTAACTCTGTGTTTGACTCGCTGCTCGACGGCATCGGCATAGGCCTGGGCTTCACCCTTGCGCTGACCGTGCTCGGCGCCATGCGAGAGCTGCTGGGAACGGGCCGCATCTTCGGCCTCGAGGTATATCCCGAGTCGTTTGGCTCGCTTGTGTTCATCCTCGCCCCCGGCGCGTTCATCGCCCTGGGTCTGCTGATCGCCCTTTCCAACGCCATCCAGAAAAAGAAAGCCGCTTAACCCTCTTAACTTTGAAACACTATGCTTGAATATATTTCAATTATAATCACGGCAATATTTGTCAACAATATTGTCTTCGCCCAGTTCCTCGGCATCTGCCCCTTTATGGGCGTGTCAAAGAAACTGTCGTCGGCAGTAGGCATGGGTGCAGCGGTAACCTTTGTGATGCTCATCGCCACAGCCGTCACCTGGCTGCTTCAGACATTCTGCCTCGACCCCCTGGGTCTGGGTTACATGCAGACCATCGTCTTCATTCTCGTCATCGCCGCCCTGGTGCAGATGCTTGAGATGATTCTCAAGAAGATCACCCCCTCGCTCTATCTCGCGCTGGGCGTGTTCCTCCCCCTGATTACGACCAACTGCGCCGTGCTCGGCGTGGCCATTCAGGTGGTGCGCGACGGCATGAACCTTGGCCAGTCGCTGGTCTATGCAGTGGCCACAGCCATCGGCTTCACCCTGGCGCTTGTCATGTTTGCCGGCATCCGCGAGCAGCTCACCCTGGTGACAGTGCCCCGCGCGATGAAAGGTGTGCCCATCGCCCTGATCTGTGCCGGTCTTCTGGCAATGGCCTTCATGGGCTTCTCGGGCATCAAGGTAGGCTGAACCAACCCTTAGAACCATAATCGAGTAGGAGGCGAACACCTGTGATTGGCGCTCGCCTCCTACTCGATTGTTTTACAGCTGTCCCCAGGCTGCCAAGGCATCACCTGGGGTTCGACATAATCACGCGATAATGGACCTCATCGAGGCTCAAATACGTATGTTGAACGGTAGATACAACCTCGCGTTAGAGGTGTTCATCTCCTGTTTGTTTCGGTTAACGATGTGTCAGGGCCGGTCGGGCAGAGAGAAAAAGAGGGTCATCGGGCGCCATTTGCCTGCCGATGTAGCTCCGGCAGGGCATTGCTGGGCGCGACCCACGTGGTCTTCCCACTCGCTTTGGCGCGGGAGGGTGGCAAGGCGGGCGAAGGCCGCCTCGCGGTCAACATCGTCGGGCATCTCGACAACCATCACAAGGCGGGTGCCGTCGCGGTAGATGTCCATTCGCGTTATTCCCACACTCTTGATTCCCTCCACTATTTCGGGCCAGATGTTATCGTGGGCGTCAAGATAAAACTCAATCAGCCCGGGGTCGTCGACCAGATCGAGCGTCTGTATAAACCTTTGCATTGATATAAGTGAGTTTATTGTTTCTGTCTGGACCGGTCTTTACCGGGTCTTCATCTTTGAGGTGGTCCACAGACCGTAGGCCGTGACAATGAGGAAGCACACCAACGGCAAAGTGTAGGAGACATTGACGGCCGGCATGCCCATCAGGGTCTTGCAGTCGATTATCATGCCCTGCAGCGGCGGCATCAAGGCGCCACCCACAATGGCCATGACCAGAAATGCCGAGCCTATCGACGTGTCGAGGGGGTCGACGCGCCTAAGGGCAATGCCATAGATGCTCGGGAACATGATCGACATGAAGGCGCTGATACATATCAGCGAGTAGAGGCCCCCCATGCCGTTGATAATGACAGCACCGGCGGCGGCGACCGTAGCACCGATACCAAAGATGCCGAGCAACCTCGGGGCCGCGACATACTTCATCAGATAGGTGCCTAAAAACCTGAACCCGAGGAAGAGGCTCATGGCAATGATGTTGTAGTTTTGAGCGGTGGCCTTGTTGATGCCCAAATTGTCGGCATACTGGATGATGAAAGTCCACACCATGATCTGGGCGGCGATATAGAACATCTGGGCGACGACTCCCGCGCGATACTCACTGTTGCGCCACAGCCGGCCGAGGCTTTGGCCAACACCGACATGGTCGCCGGCTCGGGTCGACCGGGGCATCCTGACACAGGCGATCACCACCATGACCACCACAACAACAATGCCGACGGCAACATAGGGGTCGCGTATCACAGCCAGGTCGTGAACACGAATCTCGGCTTTCTCGGCCGCGCTGAGCGTGTCAAAGATGATCTGACCCGAGGCATCGCGACGGTCGCTTATAAGATGGGGAAGCACAAACAGCGAGGCCACTGCCATCCCCGAGAGCGACCCCATCGGGTTGAACGACTGGGCAAAGTTCAAGCGGCGTGTCGATGTCTCCTTGGAGCCGAGTGACAGGATGAAAGGATTGGCCGTTGTCTCAAGGAACGCCAGTCCGAAGGTGAGCACATACAGGGAGATGCAGAAAAAAGAGAACTGCTCGTTGTTGGCCGCCGGGATGAAAAGGAAAGCGCCCACGGCATACAGGGCCAGCCCGAGCAAGATGCCGCTCTTATAGCTGAACCGGCGTATGAAAAGGGCTGCCGGCAACGCCATGGTGGCATAACCTCCATAAAAGGCAAACTGCACCATCGAGGCCTTGGTGGCCGAGAGCTCCATCACTGTCTGAAACGCCGCCACCATGGGGTTGGTGATGTCGTTGGCAAAACCCCACAGGGCAAACAGCAGAGTGATCAGTGCAAACGTAACAACATATTTCCGCTCGACAAGCGGTGCTTTCTTATTGGTTTTCATGGATGTCAAGGGAGAGTGGGCGGGGCAGCTCGCCGGCAGCCCCGCCCACCGACTGTGTCATTTATAAATCGGACCGTAGTTTTTGCACGCGCGGTAGTCGGCGCCCTCCTTGTCCATGCCGAAGGCATTCCAAGCGGCGGGACGGAAAATGTCGGCATCGTCGATGTTGTGCATGCAAACCGGTATGCGCAACATCGATGCAAGCGTGATCAGGTCTTTGCCGATGTGACCGTAGCTGATGGCACCGTGGTTGGCGCCCCAGTTATTCATCACCGAGTAGACATCCTTGAACGCGTCGCGGTCGGGGCACAGACGGGGCACAAACCAGGTGGTGGGCCAGGTCGGGTCGGTTCTCATGTCGAGTATCTTGTTTATCTCGGGGTCAATCTCAACGGTCCACCCCTCGGCGATCTGGAGCACAGGGCCAAGACCCTTCACGAGGTTGAGGCGCATCATGGTGACCGGCATACCCCCTTTTGTCAGGAAGTTTGACGAGAAACCGCCGCCACGGAAGTAGTCGCGGTCGGCCGGATACCAAGTTGTCGCTTTCAGGCAAGCCTCGACATCCTCCCGGGTCATCTCCCACGACGGTTTCATGCACGGCTCGCCCTTTTCATTGAGGCTCTGGCCGGTGGCATCGAGGGTTGTCGCCCCCGAGTTTATCAGGTGGATGATACCCCCGGCGGCGCGGCCGGTAAGCTCCTTGCCGGTGACACGCTTGACAGCCTCGGGGCTCCAGTAGGTGCGCACATCGGAGAACATCTGCCCGATGCCGGTCAAAAGATGGCCGAAAAGCATCGCCACGCCATTGCAGGCATCATTCTCGGTGGCGAGCACAAAAGCCTCGCGTATACCGTTCCAGTCAAACGAGGTGTTGATCAGCGCCTCGGTGAAGTCGCCGTTGGGCTTCCAGTCGGTCCACTGGCGCTGTCCCTGGAAACCTCCTGCGATCGCGTTATGACCCAAGGCCTCCTCCTTGAAGCCCATCTCCTTGAGCTTGGGGTTGCCCGTCATCAGATCGCGCACGATAAGGAACATCTTGACCACAAACTCCCAGTCGGCATCTTTCTGCTGACGACTCTTGCGTTTCTCGGGGCGGTTTTTGAAATCCTCGCCCTCGTTTGCCTTGCAATATTTCTCAGTCCATGCCATTGCCTTTGCATACTCCTCGTGGTCATAGATACCCTCGTCCATGCGACGCAAAATCTCGGTCTCGTCAACACTCTCGTTGCGCATCCCCAGATACTCCTGGAAAAAGTCGGTGCTGACAATCGAGCCGGCGATACCCATACAAACACTGCCAATCGACAGATAGCTCTTGCCGCGCATACAGGCCACGGCAACCGCCGCGCGCCCGAAGCGGAGCAACTTCTCGGCGACATCGGCCGGAATGGTGTTGTCGTCAAGATCTTGCACGTCATGGCCATAAATGCCAAAGGCGGGCAACCCCTTTTGGGCATGGGCGGCAAGAACGGCGGCAAGATAGACCGCGCCGGGACGCTCGGTGCCGTTGAAACCCCACACCGCTTTTGGCCAATGGGGATTCATATCCATTGTCTCCGAGCCGTAACACCAGCAGGAGGTGACGGTGATGGTCGCGCCAACCCCCTCGCGCTCAAACTTGTCGGCACACGCGGCGCTCTCGGCCACGCGACCTATCGTGCTGTCGGCGATCACACACTCGACGGGAGTGCCGTCGGGATAACGCAGGTTGGCCGACAGCAAATCGGCAACGGCACGGGCAAGCGCCATTGTCTTGTCTTCCAAACTCTCTCTGACTCCGCCCTGACGACCGTCGATGGTCGGACGTATACCGATTTTAGGATAATTTTTCATGTTTAAGGTATTTATTGATGAGTAATGATTTTTCATTTGACCATAAGTCCAACAAAATTACTCAACATATCCCATTTATGCAACACAATCTCAAGACAATATTCATCGCCGGCTTTAGCTTCCGGCGGCAGGCAGGGAATAGAATCCCGGCCGTGACCGGTGGTATATTTATACATTTTGCATGCAACCAATATTAGCGGCTGTGAAAATTTATCAAAAAATAACGATTTTTAAGCTAAAGGATATATAATTGTGACGATTTTGTATTAACTTTGCAGTTGTTCCAATATAAATCTTTATAAATATTCATCTGTTATGCCCCGCATGCAATTTGATACCTTAGATTATAAGATCCTGAGAATGCTTTCAAGCAACGCCCGCAAGCCGTTTCTGGAGATAGCCCGAGAGTGTAATGTCTCGGGAGCCGCCATCCATCAGCGCATCCAGAAACTCACCGCCAACGGTGTCATAAAGGGCTTTGAGTCAATGATAAGCCCCGAGTCGGTCGGTTATGAGACATGTGCCTACATGGGCTTCTTCCTGAGCGACCCCTCCAAGTTTAAAGAGATAGTCAAAGAGCTCACAGCGATACCCGAGGTTGTAGAATGTCACTACACCACCGGTCAGTATGACATCTTCATCAAGCTGTATGCCCACAACAACGACCACCTGCTCCACCTCATCCACGAGAAACTGCAGGGATTGGGCCTGGCCCGAACAGAGTCGCTCATCTCCTTCAAAGAGGTGTTCCGCCGTCAGGTCCCCATTCTTGAGGAGAACCTTTAGAGCTTGAAAATTTTCAGGTCACCCTGACTTTGTGACCTTTGAATCATAGACCACCGACCCGGCAACGCGCCTCAGCGAGTCATCGGGTCGGTGGTCTGTATCTATCCCCTCAAACAAGGCGTCCCGCCGGGACAATTTTTGCTTACCGCCCGCTGTCGCCGGGCTTGCAGAGACTACGCCCGGGGTTCCGGACAATCATGAGCCTCCGGCTCGCCCTGGCGCGCCGACTTGCAGCCCTGGCGACATGCTTTTGCAAATATTTCACTCAAAAGTGAAATATTTGTTGTACCTTTGCGTTATAACAATAAAACAAAGGAGACGACTATGAGCGAAGTAGAACTCTATCTCATCAGTGAGGGCAAAAATTGCACCCTATACACTCTGCAATTTCTTCGTGACGCTGACAATGAATTTGAAAAGTTTGTCGCTAAATTCATTAATGATTCAGACTATAGTGAGGACTATACTCGCATAGCTGCTGTTGTCAGTCGCATAGCCCGAACCGGGGCACTTGAAAGATATTTCCGCCGAGAGGGTCGCGAGTCTGATTCGGTAGTGGCCCTGCCTGTCTTGAACTCAAAACTCCGTTTGTACTGCCTCCGTCTGTCTGATAAAATTCTCATCCTCGGCAATGGTGATGTCAAAAACACAAGAACTTACGAGGAGGACTCTAAGCTAAAGGCCTACGTGCTCTCATTGCAGAAGTTTGAGAAACTTCTTAAACAGGGTGTTGAAGATGGTTCTGTAACAATTACCGAATCAACCATAGAAACCGACAAAATTTTTGAGTTATGAAACGTACTACAAAATCTCTCGAAGAAATGCTCGGTCCAATTCCCGAGCCGATAATGAAAGAGACCGAACTTTCATTTGAAATTTCCGACCGCATCTACGAGTTGATGAATGAGCGCGGACTCTCAAAAAAACAGCTTGCTGATGCACTTGGGCGTCGGCCGAGCGAGATAACAAAATGGCTAAGTGGTCAGCATAACTTCACGATTGCTACCATTGTAATGCTTTCCACATTCTTCGGGCAACCAATCGTAACCGTTGGATAATGCCGGAAAAACTTCATCAGCGTTAACATATATTATGTGACAGGCTCTAAGTGAGTGGGGTCGCCGGCGATTATTGCGGCGACCCCAATGCCGACAAGCTTCCTTTAACGGCTCAGTCTGTTATTTTGACCAAACAATTGATGTTTCATGGTCAACATTATAGCTAATGACTTTCGTATCAACTTTCGTATAATAAGAAGCCACTAATAATTGGTCATCAACCGTTTCGGTTGTATATGTATAACTTAAAACGCAGTTGGGGTACATAATCGCTATCTTTTCACTGACAGGCTCACCAACCAACTCAAACGTCTCTTGCGCTACCACATTCAGCGGTTGTTGGCCAAAATAACCTTTCAGCTGAAGATATGTGAAAGAGTCGTGCAAGTGAAAGATGGTCATAAAGGGATGTGTATTTGTCAAATCGGCATTGTAAGAAAAACTGCGCGTGTAATACACATCTTTGTTCTCATCAATATTACTCAAGACAATTTTAGAAATATTTTGATCATCCCAAAACAACTCGCCCTTGAGCATCACAAATTCAGGCTCCTCATCAGACTCGGTCATACAGAATGAAACCATTCGGTTATTGTCATATTGGTATGTATACCTATGCCTAAGTTGAGTTTCTCTGTTTGCCAACCGGTAGCTTACGCTCTCTGTGACAAGACCGTTGACAACTGTAAGTGTATCCACAAATTCTATCCCGTGCAGATCGGTAAGATGAAGATCTCGGGTCTTAACCACGATTTTGCCCGGTGTATATCGGTAGGTGTAATAACACAAGTCGCCCCCTTCACCAATGGTTGTAACTTCACTTATAGATCCATCTTTTGAATATTCCAGCGCGAAAAAATTCATATTGCCGGTTGAACTCTGAATCTGAATCTCATTGTTTTCAGGAGCTGAAGGAGAGTCATTGTTATCACATGACAACACCAACAGAGAGAACCCCAGTATTAAAAAAGTCTTTTTCATATTTTTCATTTTACAAATTTGCAGTTTCCTTTGATTTCCCCATTTTCTATCCAACTGACATTAAAGTAACAAAAAAATGAAAATTAACGCGGTAAAGCGATGACGAAAATGTTTCATGACTACTTGTTGTTTAAATTTGTTTGCAATTTATTATTTATTTTAATAAATTGCAACTAAACAATGTTAAAAAACACTAAACATAAAGAAAAACCGAAATTTTATTAACAATCAAAACAACACAATAGCAGCCAGAATTAAACAAGTCTACCAAAGAGCAATCGTAGGTTTTGCGAACATTTTGCTAAAGACACTAAACCGTGCATCAAGAGTCGTCATCACAAGGCGTCCCGCCGGGACAATTTTTGCTTACCGCCCGCTGTCGCCGGGCTTGCCGAGGCTTCGCCCGGGGTTCCGGACAATCATGAGCCTCCGGCTCGCCCTGGCGCGCCGTCATGCAGCGGTGGCGACATGTCACAACAATCTCCATTTTTTGAGGCATCGTGGCGCGCCCGGCGGGTGCGCGGGGACGCTGAGGAGGTCTGCACTATCCTTCCAATTACAGTCCCTTCACATAATTCCCAACCTTTTACATAGATTTAAATTCAACCACTATTTGCCGCCGGGAATGGCGGTGACAGTTCTTACTCTTACAAATTCTCCATCGTTTACTGGCCGTTTATACATTTCCTCTTCCCACATGCAGGCATACCAAGCCTCACCGTAACTCTCTCCATCCTTTGCCGGAATACCTTTGCTCGTCCAATAGTTGTCTCCATCCTGAACAGGAGCATCACCGCCATAGGTTTCAATGGCCTTGTCCAATGCATAACCATTTGACACAAAGACTTTTCCTTGCTCGAAGGTCGGTAAAAGATTGCCATACTCGCTTCTTGCCTCCAACCAATCCATTTCCCGACTTACATTTAACGAGGCCATAAATCTTTGACCGTTTCCTATGAGGATAATACCCTGTTTGCTATACAATTTCTTCTCTTCATCGGGGAGACTCCTCCATTCAAATTCGGAAAAGAAATAATAATTATTTCCACGCATAACACAAAGATCCAAATTCTTGCACTCGGTTCGGGCGTTGACTTGATCCTCCGGTTCTATCGCCACTGACTCGGCCACAGCGACAGCGGTGTCACCCGAGATCACACTATCGGTTTCAACACTCTGCTGACTGTCACTATTATTCTGCAGGGCGACAATTAAAACTATACCTGCAATAAGACACCCAAAAGCAATGAGATATGGTTTGACTGGGTTCTTTTTCTTTATTGGCAGCAAACGTGTTTTTGAGTCATCGGTCTCATCCCGGCTAATAACTGTCTTTTGACCAAAACTTCTCTCGTCGTTACCATTCAACATTGCGTTCTCAAACTGACCGGCATCAGCATATCTGTCTTTAGCTTGCAGGGCCATACCTTTGAAAATGGCATCGGTCAGCGATGGTGCCACCCGCGACAACTCGTTGTATAGCTCATCGTGATTCAGATTCAACGGCTCGGCAGGGTGCTTACCGGTCAAGACAAAATAATAAGTGGCTGCCAATGCGTACACATCGCTCGATGGCGAGAACGAACTGATACCGGCATATTGCTCAATCGGGGCATAACCGCGCGAAACACCTGCAGCTGCAATTGTTGACGTGGCGTTACCCTTATGGTCATAGTGCTTTGCCAACCCAAAATCAATCAGCACCGGGCGCGCCCTGTTATCCTCATCATAACAGAGCATGATGTTTGCCGGCTTGATGTCATAATGGGCTATCTTATTGGCATGCAACTCCTTGACAGCACTCACTATGGGCAACATGATTTCATTGGCCTGTGACAGCGACAGAGGTCCGTTTTGCTTTATATAATCTTCCAACGACACGTCACCAAGATATTCCATCACATAGTAGGCTGTGTTATTGGCCTCAAACACCTCATTGATTCTCACAATGTTGGGGTGCTCTATCCCCAGCGCCTTGACCCGCTGTGCCTCCTTTATGAAGGCCCGCATGCTTCCCTTTACGGTTTCGGCCACCGGTGCCGAATACTCAACCCGTGAGGTTTGCCCGTCGCGGCTGCACAGATCGCTTATAAAATGTTCCTTTAGGGCAAACTTGACATTGTGGTCGACATTACCTATTCTTATTGAGGAGGTCACAAGGTAGGTTATACCAAATCCTCCCCGCCCGAGTATCTTTACTATTTTATAGGTCAGCTCGGGGCCTTTAATAAGTGTTCCTGTCGGTAACGAGTAGTGTTTCTTTTCCATATAGATAGGTTAAAAAAATTCAGTTGGTAGGGGTTGGGTCGTCGGCGATGTGGATGGTGCCGTCAAAGCTGAGCAGCATGTCGCGGGTAAAGCGGTAGCGGGGGTCGGCGAGCGACTCGGTGGGGTCATAGGCGTTGCTCTCAATGTCGAGAAGGCCGCAAAAGAGCGCATAAACCAGGTCGTTGGTGAAATAACGGTCGGCATTGGCCCGCAGTGCCGCCGCCGGCTCGGGGTGCCGGGCTATGTAGTCATCGCCGAGATAGACAAACATGGGGATGCGTATATGGCCAAAGCCGTCAAAGCCGGGGGTGCGACGCCGCGAAGGGATGGTGCCGTGGTCGGAGAAATAGAGCATGGCCTGCATGTTGAACCTCCCGCGGCACGTGTCAAACACTTTGGCGAGGAAACCGTCGGTATATCTGAGCGAGTTTTCATAGTTTGGTATGTTGTCTTGCACTCCCGGGGTGCCCCAGACTGTCGCCTGCCGCGGGTAGCGGTTGAGAAAATTGAAATGACTCCCCTTGAGGTGCAGCACAATCAGGTTGTTGACCGTCGGGTCGACCTCGTCAAGAAAGTCGAGCAGACTCTCGTCATATTGCAGCTTGTTGAGCTCCTGTTTTGTCCATCGGGCCACGTCGGCCGTGTCGGCCACGAGTGTCACCGGCGTGTCGGCGGCACCGAGATGCCCCTGGTTGCTGTACCAATGCACCCGGTAGCCGGCCGCGCGCGCCATGTCGACAACCGAGGCCGAGCTGTAGAAACTCTTGTCGTTATATTGGTTGCACTCGGTGAGCGATTTCTCGAGCACCGACACGGTGTGCATCGCCGAGGCGTAGGTGTTTGGAAATTTTATGAAATGGGCCGGGTCGCTCTCCAGGCGCGAGCGCAGCCAGGGGGTCGTGTCATGCTCCATGGGGGTGAACGCGCTCATATAATCGCGCGAGGCGCTCTCGCCAATCACCATTACAATCGTTGTCGGCCTTGACCATTTCAGGCCGCGCTGTGTCACCGTCAGCCGGCCGACCCGCTCGGCGCGCCCCGCGGCATACCGGCGGTTGGTGTTGACATATTCCCTGACCGTCAGATAGAGGGCTATCAGGCCGGCACGGGCAACCGGCGGGCGCCTCCCGCCGAAGATAAAGACACCTATAGCCACCGCCGGCAAGCCGAACCCGACAGTCATCAGCCACTGACTCGCCGCCGGGGAGAAAGCGATGGCACCCACGGCATCGACCCACACGATGGCCACCGTCACCCCGACCAACAGCGCGACAATAATTATGGTGTAAACCAAGGGATAGGATCGCGAGAACTCGATAATCTCATTGTAGTTGGTGTCGCGAACGATCTTCATGCCGTTTGTGTCGATACACGACCGATACATGCCATAGTAGACCCATTGAAAAATGAGAAGCATGGCCACCACCACCTCGATGGCGGCAGCGACCGGCCAAAGATATTTGGCAAAACAGAGCGCCGAGAACAGGCCATAGAGATAGCCCCCCATGGCTATATCCATATAGTTGTCATAGTCGGGCGAGACGCGGCGATTGCTCAGGTGGTAGAGCAACGGGTAGGTGACACCCCAGGCCACACTCAGCGTGGCGGCCAGCGCCAGAGACGCCACCGGCATCAGGCCATCGGCCAACCACCACCCGAGGGCAGTCGGGGCGACGGCGATTACTGAAGCGACCCCAAAGCGGCCAAGCTGCTGGTGGCGGGCGCTACCCGACAGGCCCCGGTTGACAGCGAGGTAAAACAGATAAGAAACGCCCCACAAGACGAGCATCGAGGCTATGGTTGAAATCAGAAAAACAAGCATTGCAAAACGACAGGTTACCCTATTAATGAAATTTTTCAGTAATTTAATCAAATCTTTGCGCAAAAATAGCAAAACTATTCTTATATTTGCGCGTTAATACCGTTTTCTGAAAACACTAATCATATTTATCAAAGACCAATGTCAGAAAAAAAAGAACTTTTGTTTGACCAGTTTCCTCCCGTGACCACCGAGCAGTGGCGCGCAAAGGTTGAGGTAGACCTCAAAGGCGCTCCCTTTGACAAAAAACTGGTTTGGCGTACTAATGAGGGCTTTAACCTGCAGCCGATGTATCGTGCTGAAGATATAGCCGATCTCGCGACCACCGACTCGCTGCCCGGTGAATTTCCCTACATTCGCGGCACACGTGACAACAACGACTGGCTCACCCGTCAGGAGATTCTGGTAACCGACCCCGCCGAGGCCAACAAGAAAGCAGTCGAGGTACTTGGCAAGGGGGTGACCTCAATCGGATTCAAGGTTGAAGAGCCCTCGGCAGAGGTTATCGAGACCTTAGTCAAGGGGATCGACCTGAAAAAGGTTGAGCTCAACTTTGCCTGCTGTCCCAAGAAAGCCCTGCCTCTGGCCCAGGCCCTGGTGAAAGTGGTTAAAGCCGCCGGTGCCGAGAAAGAATTTAAAGGTTCTATCGATTTCAACCCCCTGCGCAAACCGCTGCGTCACGGCATCCCCTTCCCCGGCGACATCACCGCCATGGCCTGTGAGCTGCTTGACGCCGTCAAAGATGTCCCCGCCCTGCGTGTGCTCGCCGTTGACTCGGTGGTGCTCGCCGACGCCGGTTCATATATCTTCCAGGAGCTCGGCTATGCTCTTGCCTGGGGCACAATGTGGATGACCCTGCTGACCGAGGCCGGCCGCAGCGCCGACGAGGTTGCCGACCGTGTCAAGTTCAACATGGGCGTTTCAAGCAACTACTTCATGGAGCTGGCCAAATTCCGCGCCGCCCGCATGCTTTGGGCCCAGATTGTCGAGCAATACAAGCCCGCCTCAAAAGACGCCTGCAAGATGATGGTTCATGCCGTCACCTCGCGTTACAATCAAACAATATATGACGCTCACGTCAACCTGCTTAGGAGCCAGACCGAGGCCATGTCGGCAGCCCTCGCCGGTGTCGACTCAATAACGGTGACACCGTTTGACGCCCCCTACAAGACACCCGACGACTTCTCCGAGCGCATTGCCCGCAACCAGCAGTTCCTGCTCAAAGAGGAGAGCCACCTTGACAAGGTTGTCGACCCCGCCGGCGGCAGCTACTATGTGGAGACACTCACCGTCGCTATCGCCACCGAGGCCTGGAAGCTCTTCCTGGCCGTTGAGGCCGACGGCGGTTTCCTCGCCTGCGTGAACGATGGCAAGGTTCAGGCCGCCATCACCGAGTCAAGCAAAAAACGTCACACCGACGTCGCCCGCCGCAAAGAGATACTGCTTGGCACCAACCAGTATCCCAACATCAACGAGATGGCTGCCGGCAAGATCGAGACCGTCGAGGGCGCCTGTGGTTGCGGTTGCTCGACCGACGACAAGCCCGCGGCACTCCCCACGGCACGCGCCGCCAGCGATTTCGAGGCCCTGCGTCTTGCCACCGAGGCCGCTGCAAACCGTCCCAAGGTGTTCATGCTCACCATCGGCAATCTCGCCATGCGCCTGGCCCGCGCCCAGTTCTCGACAAACTTCTTTGGCTGTGCCGGCTATGAGATAATCGATAACCTCGGCTTTGACACCGTTGAGCAAGGCATCGACGCCGCCCTGGCCAAGGGTGCCGACGTGGTGGTGCTCTGCTCGAGCGACGATGAGTATGCCGAGCTCGCCCCCAAGGCGTTCAAGTATCTCGACGGCCGCGCCCAGTTTGTGGTTGCCGGCGCGCCTGCCTGCACCGACGAGCTTAAAGCCGTGGGCATCAACGACTTTATTCACGTTCGCTGCAACGTGCTTGAGGTGTTGAGCGACTTTAACAACCGCCTGTTGAAAAAATAACCGCTTGTTTCACCCCCATTTCAAATCAAATCACAATGAAACCTGATTTCAAATCAATAGATATCACAAAAGACGCGTTTGGGCTTAAGAATGAGGCTCCCGCGTTCAGCGAGGGTGATCAGTGGCTCACTCCCGAGCGCATCAATGTAAAACCCGTCTACACTAAAGAAGACCTCGAGGGCCTTGAGCACCTCAACTATGTGTCGGGGCTCCCTCCCTTCCTGCGTGGCCCGTACAGCGCCATGTACCCCCTGCGCCCCTGGACCATACGCCAGTATGCCGGCTTCTCGACCGCTGCCGAGTCAAACGCCTTCTACCGCCGCAATCTTGCCTCGGGTCAGAAAGGTCTCTCGGTGGCTTTTGACCTGGCCACCCACCGCGGATATGACGCTGACCACGAGCGCGTGGT
Source organism: uncultured Muribaculaceae bacterium (assembly GCA_964394205.1). GTDB lineage: Bacteria > Bacteroidota > Bacteroidia > Bacteroidales > Muribaculaceae > HGM05190. The sequence continues at coordinate 44,031 of CAYMVS010000014.1, forward strand.
TGGCGACGTTGGCAAAGCCGGCGTGTCAATCTGCTCGCTCGACGACATGAAGGTGCTCTTTGACGGTATTCCCCTGAACAAGATGTCGGTGTCGATGACCATGAACGGAGCCGTGCTCCCGGTACTGGCCTTCTACATCAACGCCGGTCTTGAGCAGGGCGCAAAGCTCGAGGAGATGGCCGGTACGATCCAGAACGACATCCTCAAGGAGTTCATGGTTCGTAACACCTATATATATCCCCCCGAGTTCTCGATGCGCATCATCGCCGACATTTTTGAGTACACATCTCAAAACATGCCCAAGTTTAACTCGATTTCAATCTCGGGCTACCACATGCAGGAGGCCGGTGCGACATGTGACATCGAGCTCGCCTATACCCTGGCCGACGGTCTGGAGTATCTGCGCGCCGGTGTCAACGCAGGCATGGACATCGATGCCTTCGCTCCCCGCCTGTCGTTCTTCTGGGCCATCGGCATGAACT
>CAYMVS010000015.1:0-41353 GCA_964394205.1 uncultured Muribaculaceae bacterium
TTTCTAAGGTCACGGCTTACTCCGACTTGGCTATCGTCAAGACGCTGCTCCCTACACTCGCCACCGCAAGCCGCGACTTCCACCGTTGGCGCACCAACGAAATGCTTATCGCCACTATCATCTTGCTGAATATATCAGTAGCGATCTCAGGCATAGTTTCTAACGGAGTAAACAGATTATAAGGAATATGCTCACTCCTAAGCATATTAGCAGTGAGTTGTGTTGCAACATTTCCAACCTTACTCAGTATCAAATCACGAAAACCAACATAGATTATTAGTCCACGTTTAGCATTTTCCTCGCTCAACAACACATGTGGAGCCCGATATTCATTAAAATCATTCAACACATCTTCGCGATAGGCAAATTGCAACGCTCTTGTCCCGGGATGGTGGATATTTGGTTTGGGAGTGTTGAGGGAATTGTGTAATTTTGCGGTGAAAATTTGAAATAATTCTTATTGTGGCAACGATAAACGAAGAAATAGAACGTCGCAGGACTTTTGCGATTATCTCCCACCCCGACGCGGGCAAAACAACACTGACAGAGAAATTGCTGTTGTTTGGCGGCGCGATCCACATTGCAGGTGCCGTCAAATCAAACAAAATCAAGAAAACGGCGACCAGTGACTGGATGGAGATTGAGAAACAAAGAGGCATCTCGGTGGCGACATCGGTAATGGGCTTTAATTATGGCGATTACAAAATCAATATCCTTGACACCCCGGGCCACCAGGATTTTGCAGAAGACACTTATCGCACTCTGACGGCGGTCGACAGCGTCATCATTGTTGTCGACGTGGCCAAAGGCGTTGAGCAACAGACACGTAAGCTGATGGAGGTGTGCCGCATGCGCAACACTCCCGTTATCATTTTTGTAAACAAACTTGACCGCGAGGGCCGGGATCCGTTTGAAATTCTTGACGAGCTCGAGAGCGAGCTGAAGATTGCGGTTCGCCCTTTGTCGTGGCCCATCAATATCGGTGCAAAATTTAAGGGAGTCTACAACATCTATGAGCATAGCCTCGATTTGTTCACGCCTAATAAACAAAAGGTTACAGAGCGTGTCGAGGTTGACTCGCTTGATGATGCACGCGTTGATGAGGCTGTTGGCGAGGCCGATGCCAACAAGTTGCGTGAAGACCTCGAGCTGATCGAAGGCGTTTACCCCGAGTTTGACCCCGATGAATACCTGAAAGGGAAACTGGCTCCGGTATTTTTCGGGTCGGCTCTTAACACCTTTGGTGTCAAGGAATTGCTTGACTGCTTTGTAAAGATAGCACCCTCTCCCCGCGCCATTCAGGCCGAGGAGCGCGTGGTGACCCCGTCGGAGCCCGGTTTCTCAGGTTTTGTGTTTAAGATCCATGCCAATATGGATCCCAACCACCGCAGCTGTATCGCATTTGTAAAAGTTTGCTCGGGCAAGTTTGAGCGCAACGCCCCATATAAGCACATACGCAGTGGCAAGGTGATGAAGTTTGCTGCCCCGACGGCATTCATGGCCCAGAAGAAAAGTATTGTTGACGAGGCTTATCCCGGTGATATAGTGGGTATTCCCGACACAGGAAATTTCAAAATCGGCGACACATTGACCTCGGGCGAAGAGTTGCACTTCAAAGGGTTGCCAAGCTTCTCTCCCGAGATGTTCAAATATATTGAAAACAGCGACCCGATGAAAGCCAAACAGCTTGACAAAGGCATCCGTCAGCTTATGGACGAGGGTGTGGCTCAGATGTTTACCAACCAGTTTAATGGCCGAAAGATTATTGGTACAGTCGGTCAGCTGCAGTTTGAGGTGATTCAATACCGGTTGTTGCACGAGTATGGCGCTCAATGTCGGTGGGAGCCGATATCGCTCTACAAGGCTTGCTGGATTGAGAGTGACGACACCGAGGCTCTGGAAGCGTTCAAAAAGCGCAAGCATCAGTTTATGGCCGTCGACACCGAGGGGCGTGATGTCTTTCTTGCCGACTCAGGTTATGTCCTGCAAATGGCTCAAAACGATTTCCCGAAGATAAGATTCCATTTCTCGAGCGAATTTTAACCGGCACCGGGTTGTCGATGTTGACAAAGTTTTGTATTTTTGTGGCTCACAACCCATCTAACCTATTGCAAGCCTGATGAACGAAGAAGCCCTCAGCCATCTGTATCTTAAAGACACCGCCTTTCAGGACCTGATGCAAAAGCGCATCTTCAATGTCTTGCTCATCGCGTCGCCCTATGACGCGTTTATGATGGAGGAGGACGGACGCGTTGAGGAGCAGCTGTATTTTGAGTATGTCTCGCTCAACCTCAGCTCGCCGCCGCGCGTGACCAGGGTGTCAAACCTCGACAAGGCTCTCGAGATACTTGACGACAAGCACTTTGATCTCGTCATCACGATGCCCGGCAGCGACATCGCCGAGGCGTTGGATGATGCCCGCCTGCTCAAGGCGGCTCAACCAAACCTGCCCATCGTTCTTTTGACGCCATTCTCAAAAAAGGTCTCATCGAGATTATCCTCTCAGGACCTGTCGGGAGTCGACTATGTATTCTCATGGCTTGGCAATGTCGACCTCCTGCTGGCAATCATAAAACTGCTTGAAGATTATCTCAATGCTCCGGGCGACATCGAGGGTGTCGGGGTGCAGATGATAATGCTTGTTGAAGACTCGGTGAGATTTTACTCAAGCGTGTTGCCTCATATCTACAAATATCTGCTCAAGCAATCGATGGATTTCTCGACCGAGGCTCTCAACGAACACGAAAAGATGCTGAGAATGCGCGGCCGTGCAAAAGTGATGCTTGCCCGCGACTATGAGGAAGCCGTGGCTCTCTACAACCGATATGGCCGTAACATACTCGGTGTAATCTCCGACGTCTCGTTTAAACGGGAGGGGGAGAAAGATGCAAAAGCCGGATTTCAATTGGCTGAATACCTGCACCAGAAAGACCCGTTTCTGCCAATTATCATCGAGTCGTCAGAGCCTGAGAACGAGACCCGCGCCCGTGAGTTGGGATGTGTGTTCCTTGACAAGAACTCAAAAAAACTGCCGGTTGACCTGGGTGAGGCGATGAGTAAAAATTTTGGATTCGGAGACTTTGTCATCACCGATCCAAAGACCGGCAAAGAGATTGCCCGACTGCGCAACCTCAAGGACCTCCAGTCGCGCATCTTCGATATACCCGACGATGCCCTTTTTCACCACGCGTCGACCAACGACATCTCGCGATGGCTATACTCACGCGCCTTGTTCCCTCTTGCCGACGTCATCAGGCAACACCGTTTTGTCTCGATTGAAGACGCGCCATCGGCCCGCCAACTCTTTTTTGATCTTATCGTCAAATACCGTAAGATGAAAAACCGTGGCGTGGTGGCTGTCTATAAACAGGACCGCTTTGACTATTACAGCAACTTTGCACGCATCGGCGAAGGCTCACTCGGTGGCAAAGGGCGAGGACTCGCGTTTATTGACACCATAATCAAGAAAAATCCGGTATGTGACAGTTTTCACGGCATCACAATATCCATACCGCGCACGGTGGTGCTCTGTACCGACATCTTTGACCGCTTCATGGCCGATGGAGACCTCTACCCCATCGCCCTTTCCGATGCACCCGACACTGAGATACTCGATGCTTTCCTCAAGGCAAAATTGCCCACAGAACTTATTGACGACCTGCTCGCTCTTTTCAAGGTTGTCGACAGGCCGTTGGCCGTGCGCTCGTCAAGTTTGTTGGAAGACTCACACTATCAACCATTTGCCGGTGTGTATTCCACATACATGATACCCCATCTCGCCGACCCTCAAAAGATGCTCAACCTGTTGTCACAGGCCATCAAGGGAGTGTATGCATCAGTGTTCTTCTCCGAGTCAAAAGCCTACATGACAGCAACATCCAATGTCATAGACCAGGAGAAGATGGCGGTGATAATACAGGAAGTCATCGGAGCCGAGCACGATGGATACTACTACCCTACTTTCTCGGGCGTCGCCCGCTCCCTGAACTATTATCCGCTTGGCGACGAGAAAGCGACCGACGGTGTCGCCGAGGTTGCCGTAGGTCTTGGCAAATATATAGTTGACGGAGGGTTGGGCCTTAGATTTTCACCTCGTCATCCCGACCATGTCTTGCAAACGTCGGAGCTGTCACTTGCCCTGCGCGACACCCAGACACGACTGTGTGCCCTCGATCTGGAAAAACTGTCGGGGGAAAACCCGGTTCCGTTTAACGTCGACGACAGTTTCAACATAGCCCGCATCCCGGTTCAGGATGCAGCGATGACCGGTGCGCTGAAATACACGACATCAACCTTCGACTTCCGCGACAACCGGTTGGTCGACTATGACGCTCCCGAAGGACGTCGCGTCGTCACCTTCAACAATGTGCTTAAACACAGAGTGTACCCCTTGGCTCCGGCAATCGACTTCATGCTCACTACCGGCCAGAAAGCGATGGCGCGGCCGGTTGAGATTGAATTTGCAGGCATGATAGATAAAGATGCGGCAAACTCGACTGAAAACCGTGGTCATCTCTATTGGTTGCAGATAAGGCCTATTGTCGACCGGCGCGAGATTGTTGACACCCGTTTGCTCGATTTACCCATTGACAAACTGATCATCAAGAGTACAAATGCGCTTGGTCACGGCAATATCGAGGGGGTGAAGACCATCGTGTATGTAAAACCTGACACATTCTCGTCGGCCGACAGCTCGCTCATCGGACGCGAGATTGAGAAAATCAACCGGCAGATGCTTGCCGATAACCGCCCGTATGTACTTATCGGCCCGGGCCGTTGGGGCTCGTCGGACAGTGCTCTCGGCATCCCCGTCAAGTGGCCACATATATCGGGGGCAAAGCTGATTGTGGAGACTACCCTCAAAGGCTATCGCATCGAGCCAAGCCAGGGTACTCATTTCTTTCAGAACCTGACATCGCTTGGCGTTGGGTATTTCACCATCGACCCATCGGCAACCGACGGCAACGGCGGATATATCGACATGGAGATGCTCCAAAAGATGCAACCTACTGTCGATACCGATCATGTAAAGGTCGTTTTTTTTGACGAGCCGCTCGTCATTGCTATCAACGGACTGACGTCAACAGGAATTGTTGCACCCCCGGCCCAAAATAACACATTACAGACTGATTCATAGTACCATGGCACTAATTACGACAATAAAACGCTGTCTCGGTTTTGGCGTGACCGACGATGAAGAGGATTATGAAGCCCTTGCTGCCGACGCTCTTCGTGCCGGGATCGCCACCCCGCCTTTTCACGAGCCGGCACCCAATCAGGCACCCGCTGTCATAAATGAACCGCCAACCGAGCACCCGACAACCACACCCGGCGAGTGCTCGGCACGACTGACCGAGCTGCTGCTTGACATAGTGCGCAACAGCATGGCCTCGCCACGCTTTAACGCCGAGTTAGTGAGACTGGCCGGCGGTGGCACAGCCGATGATTTTCAGGTCGAAAGGGCCAGGTTGGTTGAGGAAATAAGGAAACTGAAAGAACAAAGCTCGTCTACATCGATGCTTACAACCGAGCTAAACAACCTGCGCCTGAGCACACAGCGCCAGCAGCGCGCCTACACCGACCGCATCAATGAACTGATGGACCAGATAAACCGCATGGCCGGTAAAAAATCTGCGCCTCAACCCGATCTGCCCGATCCTTTGATTGCCGACCTTCAGGATCAGCTTAACTCGCGCGAAGACAAAATAAGAGAGCTCAACGACATCATCAAGTCGCTCAACCTCAAATTACAAATGAGTGACGAGATGATAAAAAATCTGAACAAGAACAACGCCGACCTTAAAGCTGAGTATAAGGAAAAGTGCAAGAAGTATGAAGAAGAGGTCGATCGCGTCAATGACCGTCTTATCGACGCCAACTCAATCATAGAGTCGCTCAACAAGCGGCTGTCAATGCTTGGCCAACAAGAAGAGGCCCGGCGAGAGACAGACCGGCCGGCATCCGTACAAACCACATCTAAAGATAAGAAAAGAAAAAAACGTAAAGAAAAAAATATGCCGTCCGACGATGACAAGTCGCCCAACCCGCTTGCCGACACCGGCTGGCTCGACACCGAAGCCATCAACACGATGAAAGACAGCGATGACAACAAAAGGCAGATGTCGCTGTTTTAAGCTGAAACCAATCACCTCAGAGAAATACAAGATGAAACCATACAGACTCCTTATATTTGCCTCAATCCTGCTCCCGGCAACCGCTATGCTCGCACTCGGTGTGAACGACTTTCCGGGCCTCGAAAAGTATGTCATTCCCCAGAATAGGCCAGCCGCTCCCACCCCGTCACAATTCTCCACCGACGGGACCGCCCTGATCGCCCTCAACGATACCCACGATAAGATCGAGAGCCGTCAGCTGTCACGGTTTGACGGCGAGGTCACCGTGCTGCTTGACCTTTCAAAAACGCGCCAGACCAAGCTCGATCATATCGACGGCTTTACTGTAAGCCCCGACCAACGTAAGATATTGGTTTGGAACGAGTCACAGTCGGTCTACCGCTATTCTTTCACCGCCAAATACTATATATACGATTGTCATTCGCGGGAGTTGAAGCCACTCTCGGCCGACATCAGCCGTCAACAGTCACCACTGTTCTCGCCCGACAGTCGCATGATCGCATTTTTCAACCCCGATGATAACAATCTGTATATCTGCAAGCTCGATTATGGGACACAGGTTCAGGTGACAACCGATGGCAAGCGCGACTCGATAATCAACGGAGTGCCCGACTGGACCTATCAGGAGGAGTTTTCCACCTTGTCTTCATTTGTGTGGGCCCCCGACAATCTGACCCTCTCTTTCCTGAAGTATGATGAAAGCCAGGTCCCGCCATTTACTTTCACAACCTACCGCACTTATTGCGACTCTCCGACAACCGACACCCCCTATCCCGGTCAATATACCTACAAATATCCTGTGGCAGGTTACACCAACTCCAAAGTGACAGTACATAGCTATGACATCGAGACGCGCAAACTCAAGAGCGTAGAACTAAAAGACAGCCGCTTCGAGTATATACCCCGCCTTGAATACATACCCGGCGACCCAACCCGTCTGCTTGTGACAACGCTTAACCGCGAGCAGACGCGCATGGAGATCTACAGTGTCAACCCACGGTCGACCACATCTTCATCTCTCATTGTCGAGGAGTCAAAAGCATGGCTTGACCCGGAGACCTACCGGCAGATGAAAATAACCGGGACGGGCATCTACCTGCTATCATCGCGCTCGGGCTACCGTCACATTTACAAATACTCACTCGCCGGAGCGCTTACGCAACAAATAACCAACGGCAACTACAATGTGACATCATTTTATGGCAGCGACGCCAAAGGGAATATCTACTTCCAGTCGACTCAGACCGGTGCCACACGCCGTGTAATCTCAGTAATTGACGCCAAAGGGAAACAACGCAACCTAACGCCCGACAACGGGACGGCATTGGCATCATTCAACGACAATTGCTCATATTGCATATTAGGCTATAGCTCCTCGACCAAAGCTCCTGTCTACTCGCTTGTATCAGCCGAGGGATTCAAGACCCAAAAGACATTGATAGACAACTCAGGGTATCAGGCGGCCTACACCACAATGCCCGCAAAAGAATTTATCGAAATACCGGCAAGCCAGATTGGCGCCGGCACCCCCTCGCTCAATGCCTACATCATACGCCCCACCGGCTTTGACCCGTCAAAAAAATATCCCGTTATCCTTTATCAATACAGCGGGCCCGAGTCTCAGATTGTGCTTGACCGCTGGGAGGCCGACTGGCAATATTATTTTGCCACACAAGGCTACATAGTCGTTGCAGTTGACCCACGCGGCACCGGCGGCCGTGGCCGCTCGTTCAGCGATATCGTTTACAAGAACCTCGGCAAATATGAGACCGCCGACCTTATCGCGGCAACCCGCTACATAGCGACAATGCCGGGAGTTGACCGCGACCGTATAGGTGTGCACGGTTGGAGCTATGGAGGATATGAGACTCTCATGCTCATGACCGACCGCGACTGCCCCTTCAAGGCAGGTGTCGCCGTGGCTCCCGTGACCGACTGGCGTTTTTATGACACAGTCTATACCGAGCGATACATGACCACACCAGCCATGAATGAACCGGGCTACAACGAGTCGTCACCTTGTGAGCGGGCCTCCAACCTGAGAGGACGGTTGTTGATCATGTCGGGCACGGCCGACGACAATGTGCACCTGTTCAACTCCATTTCATTTCAAAACTCATTGGCCGAGAACGGGCTGTTTTGTGACATGATGCTCTTCCCGGGCATGAATCACTCGATTTATCACTGTGACGCCCGTGTGCAGGTCTACGCTAAGATGCTTGACTATTTTAATCAATACTTAAAATAACAATCACTGGGTTATGAATAACGGTAATGGCATTTTTTTGCTTTGGCGAGGTTGGGCACTGACGACCGGCGCTTTTGCCTTGGTTATCTTGCTGTCGCTCTGGGTGCCAAAAAATTGGCTTCCGTTTGTGGCTTTTGCCCTTGCCTTGTTGCTGCACCTGCTGTCAAACTCAACCCTGCACGGTCGCGCGCCTGTGTGCTCGGTCATCCCCTTTATCGGCACGAGGACATTGACCTGGACCGGAGTGATAATGATCGTGATAAACTTCATCTATTATCACAACTACATCTACACTCTATTTCACCCAAACACCGTCAATCCCCAGATTCCCTATTTAACCATCCTCATCGAGGCGCCGGTAGCGACCCTGATAGCCGCCTGGGCCGTCTTCAGGGGCACGAAAATCAGCTTTTGCCGAAATTGCATCGAGCAACACGGCGAGCCCGTTGAGAGAGGTTTTCTCGGTATTCTTTTCACTCAGGAGGGACAATATCAGGTCAGGATGCTGGCGGTGTCGGGCTCTATCCTTTCGTTAATCACCTGGGGATACTATTTTTTCTTCTACATCAACATCAACATCAACACCCCCGACTCCTTTTTCTTCTGCTGGCTCCCGATTCTCTTCACTTTGGCCACATTCTTTTATCTCGGGGTGAGATATGTCAGCATCTACACATATTATTGCCAGAACGCCGGGTTAAACCACGGGCTCGATGAGAAAGTGACCCGTCTGCGCTATCTTGTGATATGCGGTGATGAGATTTTGCTCAACCACACGCGCAACACGCTGCTGTTCACATCGGTTGACCGTCTTGACACGCCTGCCACAATAACAGTTCCCTACCGGGCCGACGTGACCGACAAAGAGGCCGAGAATCTTCTTGTCGACAATACCCGGCTCAAAGACGGTAAGCTGCGGTTCATGTATAAAGTGACTGCATCGAGTGCCGAGTCAAACATGTTCCACTACATCGTGACCTTGACATCGGCCGACCTCCTTAAAGGAACGACACTTGAGGGGGGGCAGTGGTTTACCATTCAGGCGATTCAGCAGCTCATGACCGAGAAGAAGCTCACTTCATTGTTGTGTGCCGAGATTGTGCGTCTTCACGACGTGACCATGGCCTGGAAAACCTACGACCGTGAGGGCCGGCGCCTGTACAAGATACGCAACTACCGCCCCTCGTTCAGGTTGCGCGACATCGACTCATGGGATGTCGATTTCAACGACCCGTTGTGGTTGCACATTTCTTCCTGCAATCAGGATAAAAAATTCTGGCGTATCCGCCGATTTTGGCAACGATATATTAATGGCTTGAGATAATGCTCTTTATAACCGGACCGACAGCATCAGGTAAAACCCGACGTGGTGTGGAGATCGCCCGTGCTATAGGGGGCGAGATTATAAGTGCCGACTCCCGCCAGCTTTACCGCGGCATGGATATAGGCACCGGTAAAGACCTTGAAGAGTATGACGGGATTCCCTACCACCTGATTGACATCTGTCAGCCGGGCTACCGCTATAATCTTTTTGAGTATCTCAGGGATTTTGAGCAGGCCAAAGCCGACATTGACAGCCGTGGCGCCGTGCCTGTTGTTTGTGGCGGGACCGGACTCTACATAGAGTCGATAATAAAAGGGATTCAGCTCCCGCCGGTACCCGAAAACCGAGAGTTGCGCGACAGCCTCAAGGGGAAGAGTATTGATGAACTGAAAGAGATACTTAAACAGTATAAAACACTCCACAACACGACCGATGTCGACAGCTGCCAGCGAGCCATACGCGCCATTGAGATCGCGAAATATTATCATGATAACCCGACACAGGGAGAGTTGACGCGACCAAAACCGATCTCCGATGCCATCGTTATTGGTGTCGATATACCCCGAGATGAGCGCCGCCTGCGCATCTCACGGCGTCTTCACTCGCGCCTCGAGGCGGGCATGGTTGATGAGGTGAGGCGACTTATAGATGAAGGGGTGTCACCCGAAAACCTTATGTATTATGGATTGGAATATAAGTTCCTGACTCAGTATGTAATCGGCCAACTTTCCTACTCCGAGATGGTCTCGGCACTCGAGACCGCCATCCATCAGTTTGCAAAACGTCAGATGACATGGTTCAGAGGCATGGAGCGACGCGGCACGCCTATTCACTGGCTGCCATACGATCTGAGCACCGACGATTTCATCAATCGCGTGTTGGAACTAATGCCTGAACGACAATAACGTCAGGCAGTCAACCGTTCATGCTAATCAACTGTTTTGCAGATTCAATGGCTTCAGACGACTGTCGGCAATAAGAAAGAGAGCCGTAATCAAAGCGATAATAAGAAACACAATGCCTGTGCTCTTCATGATGTCGCCCAGACCCACGAGAGGTGTTATGATGGCCGCAAAGAGATATTTTGCGACATTCAGTATCGCCGATGCCGACCCGGCGTTGTCGTGCCCCTCCTCCATTGACAAAGTGTTGGAGCTTGAAAACACCATGCCCGATCCCAAGAGCATCGGTATCATTGCACACTCATACGCCACGATACCGCCATCCATCCAGAGCACGACAGCCTCGGCTATCGCTCCAAGACACATCACCGACCCTCCGGCCATCAGACCTCGTTTTATCACCTTAAGCTTAGCCACCGTCATCGAGCCCACAATCAGCGCCAGCGAGTTGGCGCCAAACAACAGTCCAAAGTGTGATGCCGACATGCCGTAATGTGTCTGCAGAATGAACGGAGCCGACGATATATAGGAGAACAGCAGTCCGATAGCGATTGACTTGGTCAATGCATAAAGCATGAAACGACGGTTGCGGGCAAGAGCAGCGTAGGCTTTAATATAAGTGCTGAATTTGGCCGACTTAAGTCGTCGCGACGGTGGCAGGCTCTCAGGGCGGCGTGTGGTCCATATCCACATCAGCACCCCGATCACCAAAAGAACAATGAAGATGCCCCGCCAGCCAAAATCGTCGGCCATGAAACCGCCAATCAGCGGCGCCATGGCAGGTGCAAAACCGTTAAGAGCTCCGACAACCGACATTATCACAGCCAACTGCCGGCCTGCATATCGGTCGGCCGGTATTGAGAAACTCAAAACCATTGATCCTCCGGCCCCGATTCCCTGAAACAAACGGCATATTATAAAGAATATGATTGTCGTTGAAAACAAGGAGACAAGAGTGCCTAATGCAAAAAGAGCGAGCGAAAGCAAAAGTATCGGCTTTCGGCCATACCGGTCGCTCAGCGACCCCCACATCACCGACCCTATTCCAAGGCCAAGCATAGCCGCCGATATACCCATCTGGGTCATCGACGGCGTGGTGTGAAACTGACGCATCATGTCGGGTACCGCCGGCAGATACATATCGTTGACAAGCGAACTGAACGAGCCGAGTATAGCTATGAAAATTATAAACAACGCATAGCTCGGTTTACCGGCCGGCGTGTAGTCTTGAACTCTATTTTGACTGTTATCACTCATGCTTTATTAACATTTGAAAACCGAGTTTGTTTAACTCAAAACGGGTGCAACCGACCGTCGGTCACACCCGCTGTAAGAGCATGTTGATGTTGTCTTTCTAAAGAGATTTCAAAGTATCATCATCGGGGTTTACAGCAACTATCTTGCCGGCAGGGTCGATGAGAAAACTGTTGAGACCCTGGTCGAGATGATAAAGACGGGAAACGGTCTCGAGGTTTGAACCTTGAAGATTGACATGAACTCCCTCTGTCAGGCCATCGGCTTTCCTTATATTGTTAAACAGACGATAGTTGCTGTCAACATTGATTGCCAAAAGTTTCAGTCGCCCTTCAGAGCCGGCTGCAATGGATTCATGTCGGTTTACCCCGATACGCGTTTCAGGATTTGTTGAATCCCAGAATGTCAATAACACATATCCGTTGGGATTAAGCTTTGTCAATGACACGGCAGAGTCGGCCGTCTCGATCTTGAATAATGGTGCGCTATAGCCCTCGGCGGCTTCAAACAGACGCTCGGTGTGGGCCGATACAGTGAGAAGAAAAAACGCAAAAAGAGCAATTAAGCCTATCGATTTTTTCATGAAAATGTTATTTGGTTGAACCATCAGGCAGTGCCACCTACTCTCTACGCTTGTGTCAAGCAGCGACATTGTCTTGCCGATTTTCGGCTCGGTGTGAAATCGGATGATTATTCACACTTTTTGATTTAACGGTGCAAAGTTAAACATTGTTTGCCTCACTACCAAATGTTTACACTCTGCCGGTCACCGATTTACACACAATTTCGGCTCAAACACCGCATGAACAGCAGTGTTTGAGCCGACTGTTAAAAAGTTTTAAAACTATGTTTTACAACACTATTTTGAGCCCTGATACCCCGATTTTTGCAAAAATTTGGGATCATTGTAAAACTCAGGCTTGAGCATATCGACAAGCTTTGTCTGCGGGTTATTCTTAAGGTAAGACTTGACAATCTTATACCCGATATAGTTCCCGATATGCCCGGGAGCGTCGGGGTGAATCATCGGGCTGCCGGGTCTATGTTTGGTCAGATCGGCGACGAGTGTCTGGTCGGTTGAAAAGGGAATCTCCTGATTTATCATGCGATCCCATATCATCTTTTCGTTATCCTCGAGCCATTTCCAACGAGCTTCGTTATAGCTCAGGGCATCATGCTCGTTTGCATCGGGAACAAGCTTAAGTTTTGCATAAGTCATGACGCCTGAATAAAGCATGTGGGACAACACCTGGTCGCGGCCCAATGCCTTGAAGGGGTATTGCGACCCGATCCAGGCCTCTACAATATTATAAGGCATCAGCGAAAGACGAGCCACCTCGCGTCGATATTCGGGCCAACTGCTGTAGCCGTCAAAGTCCTCCCCGAGATAGTGGTTAAGGGAAATCATCATTATCGAATCAACCACATAGATCTTTTTGATGTATGGAGTCACTATACCATAAAGTTTAGGAGTCTTGACGCCGGGCAGCTCGGCTTTCATCAGTTTGAAGCTTTTGGCAGCGATTTCCTCGACCGAGTCAAGCCGCTCTTCAGTCAGTATATCGTCAACCACAGGCACAAAGGCGCCATGAAGAGGGCGGGTGGCAAAATCCATCAAAGCCCCGTCGGTTGTAAGGTCCTCTTTAAAAATGTAGGAATATCCCTTGAATACCGGCATGAAACTATCCAGACATGCCTGACGCTCATCATGTGACAAAGACGGGAAATTGAACACCTCTTTATAAATGGGAACAATGTCGACTGTCTCGTCGGGCTGCTTCTCCTTGGTGCAGGAGCTCAACGGGATGAGACTTGTAGAGATAACTAATGCCGAGGCACAAAATAACAGATGTTTCATTATTCTGATTATGCTATTGGTCAATTTTGGTCATTTGTTGCGCAAAAATACAGAAATTTTCCTAAAGTGTCTTAACTATCGGTATAAAATGAGTAATTTTGCAATTAATTTAGTTTGACATAGCATTGAAAACATTGTATTTCATATACCGCTCACTGACAGCCCTGCCCGGGCTACCGACAACAAGGCTCGCCGCCTTTGTTGTGTGGGCTTGTATTGCATGCAGTTTCAATGCGGCCGCCTTTACCGTCATCATTGATGCCGGTCACGGTGGCAACGATGCCGGCGCGTTGGGGGCGTTTACCAACGAGAAGTCAATCAATCTCGATGTCGCGCAAAAAGTGAGAGATATCCTCAGGCGCGAGCTTGACTGCAAGATCGTCATGACACGCGATGATGACTATTTTGTCACTCTTCAATCGAGAGCCGATATCGCCAACCGGGCTAAAGGAGACATTTTCATCTCCATTCACGCCAACTCGGTTGGGCTGAACACCCCCGGCCGCACGAGCGTCAACGGGGCGTCGGTCTACACTCTGGGCCTCGAGAAGTCACAGGCAAACATGGAGGTGGCCAAGCGTGAAAACTCGGTTATTATGCTTGAGCCTGACTATACCACGACATATCAAGGCTTTGACCCTAACTCAACCGAGAGTTACATCATGTTTGAAATAGACCAGTCGGTCAATCTTGACAACAGCATCCGTCTTGCCGGCGAGATACAGCGGGAGCTGAAAACGACAGCCGGAAGACGCGACAACGGCGTCAGGCAAGCCCCGTTTTACGTCCTTGTCAAAACCGCCATGCCCGCCGTGCTGGTGGAACTTGATTTTATCTGTAACCCCACTCAGGAGAAATTCATGGCCTCGGAGGCCGGGTCGACACGTTTGGCCCGCGCTATCGCCAACGCCGTCATTTCCTACAATAGAAATTGCTCACCGGCAACCGTTCCGGCCAATAAACCTAAAACCACCAAAACCAAAACCAAGCCAGACAAGAAAGAGACCGTAGCCCAACCGCGAGATGAAGAGCAGCCCACACCGGTCGTGGCCGACACTGACATCCCTATTTATAAGGTGCAGTTTCTCACCTCGGGCCCGACGGTCTTGGCCGACGGCGATTCCAGGTTCAAAGGATTGACACCGGTCGAACACTACATCGACACCGATGGTGTGGTGAAATACACAACCGGCACGGCCGCGACGACCGCTGAGGCAAAAAAGATTCTATCCTCTGTAAAAAAATTATTCCCTCAGGCGTTTATAATTAAAACCATAAATGGCAAAAGGGTCAGATAAATAACCAATGAAAACCGTTTCAACTTACCTGATATGAATAAAATCGCTAAAAAAGAACTGATTATTGGAGGCTGTGTGCTTATAACACTGGCAATACTCTTTTTCGGCATTGACTACCTTAAAGGCATCAATATCTTTAAGGCTGCCAACTACTATTATGTTTCCTATACCAATGTGGCCGGTCTGGCACAGTCGGCTCCGGTGACGGTCAATGGCTTTAAGGTTGGTCTGGTAAGAGAAATAAAGTATGAGTATGACAACCCAGGCCATGTGCTCGTCGAGATGAGCCTGGATAAGCACCTGCGTGTAACCAAGGGGACAAAAGCCGTCCTGACAACCGATATGCTCGGCACATCGACCATCGTTCTCGAGATGGCTCCAAATAACGATTACCACGATATAGGTGACAAACTGGTTGGTGTAAATGCTACCGGACTGATGGATAACCTTTCAGGCGAGCTCATCCCCAAGGTAATGGATGTGCTTCCTAAGGTAGACTCATTATTGGTTGCCGTCACCACATTGGTGAGCAACCCGGCTATCAACAGCTCCATCAACCGTCTCGACGACATCATGGCAAATATAGAATCAGCCACACGGTCGCTCGCAGTGACTATGAACTCGGTGGCGCCGGCCTCCCGGAAGATTCCCGGAGTGATTGACAATGTCGATAAAATCTCGGCCAGTCTTGCAGCTGCATCGGCCGATCTTGCCCAGGTCGCTGCAAACGTAAAGACCATGCCCATCGACTCCACCATGAAAAATCTGAACACAATCACCCGAAACCTCTCCCTGATCACCGGTCAGCTCAACAGTAAGGACTCATCGCTCGGGCTTCTGCTCTACGACCCCAACCTGTATTACAATCTCAACAACACCGCGGCCCATCTTGACTCAATCATGATCGACCTCAAGCGTCAGCCCAAACGCTACATTCCATCCATCAAAATCTTCTAATTTAGAATTATTCTAAATTTCACAACACCCCCCGATTTAAATTTACACCTGGCGACAAGTGTTGATAAATCGGGGGTTATCTATCTTCACTCCAAGTGTCGCCAAAGACTGTTGATAACTTTTTGACTTCATAATTATTTATATATCTGCATTTTACATCATCTCAAACTACCTGTTGATAACTTTTTTTGATAATTATTTGAAACTCAGCACCCTTGCGTTGTCTTTAAATATTCCAAAAAAAAACGACCTTGTTTTTTTAAAAAAAATTGGAGAATTTTGTAACATGAAAACTAACCCGACAGCTATGATTGAAGACACTCATCGGCACCTTTGGAGCAAGTGCCTTGAGATAATAAAAGACAACATTCCACAGGTGCAGTTCACCTCGTGGTTTGAGCCGTTGACATGTCTGTCATACGTTGACAACATGTTGACCCTCTCTGTTCCGTCACCCTATTTTGTCGACGTGCTCGAGGATAAATACCTCAAGCTGTTGGGTATGACCCTGCACAAAGTGTTTGGGCCCGATGTCAAGCTCCAGTATCATTTCAATCAGATCTCGCGTGACGACTCCACTGCCGTCACTATGGAAAGCTCAAACCAAAGCCCGGCGGTAATGCCCCGCCACGACACGGTTTCCAATCCATTTTACAAGCCTCAGGCCGAAGATATCGACACCCAGCTTAATCCTCGCTATACCTTTGAGAATTACTGTTGCAGTCTCTCCAACAAGCTCCCGCTGTCGATTGGCGAGGCCATTGCCGCCAACCCTGACCGAATGACCTACAACCCGTTGTTTCTCTTCGGTCCGACAGGTGTCGGCAAGACCCATCTCATGCAGGCCATCGGCATCCGAATCAAAGAGCTCTACCCTGCCAAGCGTGTACTCTATCTCACGGCGCGTCTTTTTGAGAGTCAATACACCACGGCGGTGGTTCGTAAGAAAGTAAACGATTTCATCAATTTCTATCAGAGCATTGATGTTCTGATAATCGACGACATCCAGGATTTTGCAGGAAACAAACCGGGCACTCAAAACGCTTTCTTCCACATCTTCAACCAGTTGCACCAAAACCGTAAACAACTGATATTGTCAAGCGACACCCGCCCTTCACTCCTGGAAGGTCTTGAGGAGCGACTGCTGAGCCGCTTCAAATGGGGCATGACAGCCGAGCTTGAGCGGCCCGACTATGAGCTGCGCCGCGAGGTGTTGTCGCTGAAGTCGCGTCAGGACGGTCTTGAGCTGCCTGAAGATGTGGTCGAGTACATCGCGCGACATGTGACCGACTCTATCAGAGAGATTGAGGGTATCGTTGTGTCGCTGATTGCCCATGCAACGGTTCTCAATCGCCCGATAACCATTGAATTGGCCCGCAACGTGCTGGCAAATGCCGTTAAGGTCACCAAAAAATCAATCAATTTTGAGATGATCACACAGCAGGTTGCCGCTTTCTACAACATCGACAGCGAGCAGCTCTTCACCAAGTCACGCAAACGTGAAGTCTCCGACGCTCGCCAAATGGTGATGTATCTTGCCAAACGTCATGCCAACATGTCGCTCACGGCAATCGGCACGCGATTGTCACGCGACCATGCCACGGTGCTTTATGCATGCAAAAACATCGAGGGGAGACTGCCGTTGGAAAAGAAACTGCGTGAAGATATAGCCAAGATTGAAGAAAACATGCTTGGCTAAACCGGGTCTACATCATAATAGATTGTCAATTGCTTGAACGACAGCCCTTGGCTGGCGATCAGATTTTCACGCAGGTCAAGCAGCAACTGCTTGACCTTGGTCAGTGAAGCCCCTATCTCAATTTTCAACATTACCCGACGTATGTAAAGCGATTGCACCCGTGCCACCGGCGGCTTGTCGGGACCATTGACCCGTGTTCCTAAAAGAGCCCGCAGGCTATCGGTATAGACTGTGGCCAACGAGTCGAGCTCACGCTCGTCGCGATGTTTCAGATAGATATAGATAACACGGGTGAACGGGGGATAGTTAAACCGGCGGCGCTCGTCGATTAGCTCTTTGTAATAAGAAAGATAGTCATGGGCAAGCAGATGGGTAAACAGCGGGTGGGAGGGATTGAATGTCTGTATCGCCACCGAGGCCGATGTCAACTCTCCACTGCGGCCGGCGCGCCCGGCAACCTGCTCTATGAGATTAAACGCTCGCTCGGTGGCTCGGAAGTCAGGCTGATTCATTATCATGTCGGCACTCACAACCGCCACTGCACTGACGCCGTCAAAGTCAAGTCCCTTGGTAACCATCTGTGTGCCGACAAGCACCCTGGTTTTCCCCTGTGAGAAATCGTTGATGGCATTGAGATAGGCATCCTTGCTACGTGTCGAGTCGAGGTCGAGACGCGACACAGGCACATCGGGATACATCGCCGTTACCTCATCCTCGATTCTTTCCGTACCAAACCCGCGCAGCTGCAACCCCGGCTCACCACATGCCGGGCAGGCGGCAGGCACCTGATACTGTGAGCCACAGTAATGACACACAAGTCGGTCGAGACGTTTATGATAGGTCAAAGAGACATCACACGTTTGACAACGCGGTATCCAGCCACACTGCTCACACATCAGCAGCGGGGCAAACCCTCGGCGGTTTAGAAAAATTATCGCCTGACGTCCCGATGAAAGGGCCTCGGCAACAATCTCACGCGTCTGAAACGCCAGAGGGCCTTTCACCTCCTTCTTTTTGTGGGCCAACTTCATGTCAATCAGCTGCATAGCCGGCATTGTGGCCCCTCCATATCGGGTGGTGAGCGTCACCAGTCCATATCGGCCGGTCGTTGCCTTGTAGTAGGTCTCGATCGATGGTGTCGCGCTGCCGAGCACCGCCTTCGCCCCATGCATCCTTGCCAGCACGAGCGCTGTGTCGCGACCGTTGTAGCGCGGTGCCGGGTCTGACTGCTTGTAACTCGGGTCATGCTCCTCATCGACAATCACGAGTCCAAGAGTCGCAAAAGGCAGAAAGACAGCCGAGCGCGCCCCGATTACAACCAAAGGTTCGGAGGATGTCAACAGCTTTCGCCAGATGTCAACTCGCTCGTTGTCGGTAAACTTTGAATGATAGATGACCACCTTGGGACCAAACACCCGCTGCAACCGGGTGGTGAGCTGTGTGGTCAGTGCAATTTCTGGGACAAGAAACAGGGCCTGCCGTCCCAACTCGAGAGTTTGAGAAATCAGATGGATATAAATCTCGGTTTTGCCCGAACCCGTCACTCCGTGCAACAAAGCGACATTGGTCCCGTTTATCCATGCCTGATTAATCTCGCGCAAGGCGCCCCCCTGGGCGTCGGTCAGCTCGGGCAGCGTCCCGACCGTCAGTCCGCTATACTGAAACCGATTGATGTCGCGTGTTGTCACCTTGACGATACCACGCGTCTCAAGAGCCTTGATTATAGAAGTGGTGACTCCCGAGCGCTCAAGCACCTCATCGCGGGTCGTCTCCTTTTCCTGGCCCCTCATCCACCCGCTCAGGTCAAGCAAAGCCAAGAGAGCACGTTCCTGTTTGGGTGCGTTCTTGACAGCCTGGAAAGCGTTTTTCACCCACTCCTCGTCGCCCGGAGAGCCTGACGGCTGAATATAGACCACCCGCCGGGCGCGATATTTGTCGACGAGACGCTCAGAGACAACCACCGCTCCAAGATCAAGCAAACGCGACACGGTGTGGGTCACACCGTTCATCCCCGACTGTTTTTCAAGTTCGGCCACACTTACCCCTTTGCCGGCATGGTCAAGCAGATGCATCACATGAAGCTCGCGGTCGGTCAACCGGTTGAGTGTATCTTCCTCATAGTCGGGGTTAATCTCGACCCACGTCTCGCTTTCAACCTTGAGGCTCGTGGGGACAGCGGCACGATACACTTCACCCGGCGAGCAAAGATAATAGTCGGCAATCCATTGCCACAGTTTCAGTTGAGGATGCCTCAATATCGGCTCCCCATTGTCAAGCAAACGGCCTATCGGCTTGACCGTGTATCCTTTAGGAGCATTTGCCGTAAACCCGACCACGATGCCCGTGTAAAACTTCTTTCGCCCGAACGGCACAATCACACGGCATCCCGGACGGATGGATTGCACCATCTCGTCGGGGACGCTGTAGGTAAATGTGCCTTGCAAAGGCAACGGGAGCAGGACATCGGCAAATGTCATGTTTAACGACCGGTTTGATTTATCATTGATAGCATCTTTCCGTTAAAATCATCGGCATCAAGCAGCTGCTCCAATGTCAGATGCATGCGGTAACGCCAGTAGTGACGAGGATTGGCAGGAATGTTGATAAGCTCCTCACGGGGATCCTGACGGCGCAACACACCGTCGATCGACAGCCAGTCCTGCAGAGGCAGGATGCAGAGCATCGACGGTGACTTCAGATGCAGGTCGACAATCTTTTCACATATCCAGGTCTCGGCATAGAAGGGTGCCTCCCCCTGGCAATGAAGCACCTCGTTGTAGAAGCGTTGTGTAACCTCTCTGTCGGTCTGCCACCATTGACGTATGCCGTCCATATCGTGAGTCGACGTGGTGCACACCGACCGGTAAGGATAGTTCCAGGTAACCCCAAACGGGGTTGCCGGGTCTTTTGGCATACGTTGAATCTCAAGGGTGAGTATTTGCAGTCGGTTGAGCACAGCGGGCACACAGGATGGTATCATGCCAAGGTCCTCGGCACAGACGAGCATCTTTGTCGCATTGATGAGCGGTGGCAATTTCTCCATCGCTGCCTTGTACCAGAAATCATTGTGGCGATGATAGAAAAAGTCATTGTAAAGGCGGTCAAAACACCATCGCTCATAGTCGTTGAGAGCGCGGTAGATATAGGTGAACTGTGCCGAGATGCGCGGATGGTATTTCCCTTTCTCAGTGGGGTCTTCGATAAAGAGCACCTGGTCGGCGAGTCCAAGCAGGCCCTCACAAAGGCGGTCGTTCCTGTCATTCTTGTCGAGACCGGCAAAGTGGTCGACAATCTTCCGCTGGGTGTCAAACTCAGACTTGAGGCTGTAACGGCCGTCGCCAATCGGCGTAAGGAACGCGCGCGCCTCATCGGCATACTCTCCGAAAAAGTCGGAAAGCATATATTCAGCGATATAGGGCTGAGCGTGAAGGTCGGGCTCAATCCAGAAGTCATAGTTTTTGCGTAACTCATCGGGAGTGAAAGGTAGCGCGGGGTTAAAGACACCCAGAAGACCGTGCACGGCGCTTATCGGTATCTCCCAGATGCGGAAGAAACCGAGCACGTGGTCAATACGGTAGGCGTCAAAATACTCGGCCATTTTCTCAAAGCGGGCTTTCCACCATCCATAACCGTCGCGCGACATCTCATTCCAGTTGTAGGTGGGGAATCCCCAGTTTTGCCCGAGCACCGAGAAATCGTCGGGCGGCGCTCCTGCCTGACAGCCGAGATTAAACAACCGGGGTGTGATCCACGCGTCGGCGCTGGTGCGTGAAATGCCGATAGGTATGTCCCCCTTGAGGGCCACTCCCCGAGAGCGGGCATAGTCGCTCACCTGTCTCAATTGATGGTCAAGGTGATATTGCTCAAAGTATATGAGGCCGATAGCTTTTTTATTGTCGGCAATGAAGGCATCGACTTTTTGAGGGTCATAGACAGCATATTCCCCCCACTCTTGAAATACCGGTGTACCGTGGGTGTCGCGCAGCACACAGAAAGCGGCGTAGGGCTTGAGCCACTTCTCGTTGCGGTCAAAGAACTTTTTGAAATCGGCCGAGCCGAGTGTCTCCTCACCGTCCATGGCAAAAATCTCGGCCACATAGTCATGTTTGGCCTTGTTGACACGCTCATAATCGACCGTAGGGTTCAGATTAAGCTCCCGCTTGAGATTCTCATAATAGTGCTGACGGTCGGCGTCGGCGAGTTTTCCCACCGCCTCGACACGCAGGTACATGGGGTGAAGAGCAAATGTCGAGTTGGCATTATAGGGATAGGAGTCGGTCCAGGTATGGGTCATTGTGGTGTCATTGATGGGCAATATCTGGATGAAACGCTGCCCTGTCTTAACTGCCCAATCGACCATCTTGAACAGATCATAGAAATCACCAACTCCAAAATCTTCATTGCTGCGCAACGAGAACACCGGTATCGCCACCCCGGCGCCACGCCATGGTGCCAACGGGTTGATGAATCTCATTCCGCTCATCACTACAGCTTGACCGGCTCCAACTTCTGGTTTAATATTTATATGGCGGTTATCACCCCCCTCCCAGGCTTTTACTCGGCCTGTGGCGGTGTCGATGATGACAAACTTGTAGTCGAGCGGGAAGACAAGCGACTCGACCGGCAGAGTCAAATTCCACTCGGGGAACGATGAGTTTGAGAGTCTCACCGGCTTGTCGGTATTCCAGTTGCCCAACGAATCACAGTTGCCCAAAATGGCAATCGACTCTCCCGGAGCGAGCATAGGGGCACTGACACGCAGGTTCAGCATCCCCTCTTTCAACAGTGTCGGTGACTGACGGTCGGGATGGGCACAGATGCAATCCACAAAAGCCGAGGCATAGTAAGGCTGATCCATCGGCCGGTCCTGCCAACGGTCGTAGACCACCACCGAGTCGACATCAGTGTCGGCAAACAGAGTGTGGGCCGGACCCCACTCGCGGCGTGTCACGCCCTTGTCACTCTTCACAAAATAGCGGTAGCTTATACGGCGATTGTTTTTGGGTGTTTCAAACTCAAGCACCCATCGCTGATTCCCCTCAAGGGTCATCGGCACGGCAGCCTCCTCTTTGTCGGCCCCAAGAGCTTTTGGCGAGCCTGTCACATAGAGCGTTTCGCCCCAGTTTGTTCTATAATCTACGTTTAATGAGACTTTCATCGTTGTTGTAAGTATGATAATATTATGTTTGAGCCATAAAGGTAATAAATTCCGACAACAGAAAAACGCTCGTTCAGGCAAAAAATTTGCCTGAACGAGCGTTTTGTGTTGTCAAACATGTTTTCAGCCACACTTAGAGGTGCCACACGAGGTGCAAATCAAACATCCCTCCTGATAAATCAATGTTTCCTGACCACAGTTGGGACACTTCTGCCCTTTGGCTGTCATGCCGTTGGGGATATATTTTTTCAGTGCACGCTCCACACCCATCTTCCAGGTATTGATCGACTGGCTGTCAAGCTCGAGGCCACCCACGAGTTTGAGCACCTGGTCGATAGGCATGCCGTAACGCAGCACTCCCGAGATCAGTTTGGCATAGTTCCAATACTCGGGATTGAACTTGTCGCTCAAGCCCTCGATGGTGGTTTTATGTCCACGCTTGTTGATGAAACGGAAGTCGTAGCGCTTGACGCCATTCTCATCTATGGCCTTGATAATCTGGCCGCGGGTAACCGACTTTGGCAGGAATAGACCATCCTCATCGTCGGCCAGACCGGTGAATATCTCATAGGGGCGACCGTTCATCAGTCCGACAAAAGCTATCCACTTCTCCTTATTATTCTGGAAACGGACCACATCGGCATCAAGCACAATGGGGCGCTTGGTGACAATGGGCTGCACGGCCGGCTGTGAGGCATCCTTCTTTTTTTCGAGAGCGATGAGCACCCCCGAGCGCGAGCCGTCGCGGTAGACCGTACATCCCTTGCAGCCCGAGCGCCAAGCCTCGATATAAAGTTTACCGACGGTCTCCTCGCTCACGTCGGCCGGGAGATTGATCGTTACCGAGATTGAGTGGTCAACCCAACGCTGCACGCGCCCCTGCATCCTGACCTTCTCAAGCCAGTCGATATCATTGGCCGTCGCTTTATAATAAGGTGATTTCTTGACAAGCTCGTCAATCTCCTCCTGTGAGTAATCATTCTTTACGGGGATGCCGGCGACATTCATCCAAGTGATGAACTTGGGGTGATAGACAATGTATTCCTCAAAGGCATCGCCGCTCTCGTCCACATAGTCGACACGGGCGTCGACATCCGATGGAGTCACCTTGCGCCGGCGCTTATACACCGGCAAAAACACCGGCTCGATGCCCGAGGTTGTCTGTGTCATCAGGCTTGTGGTGCCGGTCGGCGCGATTGTCAGACACGCGATATTGCGGCGCCCATATTTTGCCATCAGTTCATACAGCTCAGGGTCGGCCTCACGCAGGCGATTGATGTATGGGTTGTTTTCCTCGCGCCCGGCATCATAAATCTCAAAAGCGCCTCGCTCCCGGGCCATGTTGACCGATGAGCGATAGGCTGCCAGAGCGAGGGCCCTGTGCACCTTTTCGCTGAAGTCGGTGGCCTCTTTTGTTCCATATCTCAACCCCAATGAGGCAAGCATATCACCCTCGGCAGTAGTCCCGACACCGGTTCGGCGCCCTTTGAGTGTTTTGTTGCGTATTTTTGTCCA
The DNA here is from genome assembly GCA_964394205.1 of uncultured Muribaculaceae bacterium. Taxonomy (GTDB): domain Bacteria; phylum Bacteroidota; class Bacteroidia; order Bacteroidales; family Muribaculaceae; genus HGM05190. The sequence goes on from CAYMVS010000015.1 coordinate 24,348, forward strand.
CAGCTCCAGCTCTCCATGTTTGACCTCATCTGTTTCAGGATCGGCCTTGATTTTTTCAATGATGGCATCGATCTTCTCCATCTCAAGGTCGATGATGTCATCCATTATGCGCTGGGCTTTGGCGACATGCTCGGCAAACAGTTCAAAGTTAAAGCGCGCCTGTGGAGTGAAAGGATCCTCAACGTAAGAGTACAGATTGATGGCCAGCAGACGGCAGCTGTCGTAGGGGCAAAGAGGAATCTCACCGCAGGGGTTGGTCGAAATGGTCTGAAAGCCGAGATCGGCATAGCAGTCGGGCACCGACTCGCGGGTGATTGTGTCCCAAAAGAGAACCCCCGGCTCGGCCGAGCGCCACGCGTTGTGGATAATCTTTGCCCAGAGGCGGGCGGCATCCACTTCATTGGTCACTGCCGGGTCGTCGGCTCCAACGGGGAATGTCTGTCGGTATGGCTTGCCTGCCACCGCGGCCTGCATGAAAGCATCATCGATGCGCACCGAGACATTTGCCCCGGTAATTTTACCCTCGGTCATCTTGGCATCGATAAAGGCCTCGGCCTCGGGATGCTTGATGGAGACAGTCATCATCAGCGCTCCGCGGCGACCGTCTTGAGCCACCTCCCGTGTCGAGTTAGAGTATCGCTCCATGAACGGAACAATACCGGTCGAGGTCAGAGCCGAGTTTTTGACCGGCATCCCCTTGGGTCGGATGTGTGACAGGTCGTGCCCTACGCCTCCGCGACGCTTCATCAGCTGCACCTGCTCCTCGTCGATGCGTATTATGCCTCCGTATGAGTCGGGCTTTCCGTCGAGACCAATCACAAAGCAGTTGCTCAGCGACCCAACCTGATAGTCATTTCCAATCCCCGACATGGGGCTGCCTTGTGGCACAACATATTTGAAATGATCGAGCAGAGCAAAGATCTCGTCGTGACTCATAGGGTTAGGATATTTTGACTCAATGCGGGCAAGCTCGGCGGCTATGCGGTGGTGCATATCCTCGGGAGTCTTCTCGTATATGTTGCCGAAAGAGTCTTTAAGAGCATACTTGCTGACCCACACACGGGCAGCGAGCTCATCACCGTCAAAATAGGCCAAAGACGCCTTATAGGCTTCCTCTGTTGTATAGATTTTCTTTTCCACGATTGTTAGATTTGTGGCAAAGTTCAAAAAAACTTTTCATCTTAGCAAATTAATATCCACCAAAACGACATGATTGTTAATAACTATTGTCGGGCAACCATATCCGGGCTGCAAACATGATATTTATTAATGTGTACCGACAGCCCCGCGTTGACCAAAGCAGCCAACAATCAAAACGGCATTTTTCTCAAAGTTTCCCATTTCAAACCGTTATTTATCTATTTATCAACGTTTTGAAAAATTTCAAATCCTCCAAAGTTGTCCAAATAATTTTACTGACAAATATATAATATTTATCTAAAAAAACTTGGAGGGTATGTTTTTTATACATATCTTTGCGTCGTTTTTGGGCCTTGAGACCCGCACAATCCCGCTAAATAATTTCACCTTACATAATAAAATGATACAGACTGTCATAAAACGCGACGGACGCATAGTCGGCTTTAATGAAGAAAAAATAAAGGCTGCGATACGCAAAGCGATGCTTCAGACCCGCCAAGGCGAGGATGAAGCGTTGATACACCGCATAACCGACCGCATCAGCATAAGCGGCAACGAGCAGATGAGCGTCGAGGAGATTCAGGACCGCGTGGAGATGGAACTGATGAAAAGCCCCCGCAAGGAGGTTGCAAAACGTTATATCGCCTACCGCAATCAGCGCAGCATCGCCCGACAGGCAAAGACACGCGACATGTTTCTCGAGATTATCGAGACCAAAAATAACGACATCACCCGCGAGAACGCCAACATGAACACCGACTCGCCGGCCGGAATGATGATGAAGTTTGCCAGCGAGACCACCAAACCGTTTGTCGACGACTATCTGCTCTCGCCCGAGTCGCTCGAGGCTGTCAAAGACAACTATATCCACATCCACGACAAAGACTACTACCCAACCAAGAGTCTCACCTGCGTGCAGCATCCGCTCGACAAGATACTCAACGGTGGTTTTATGGCAGGTCACGCCGAGTCTCGTCCAGCCAAACGCATCGAGACAGCCAGCGTGATGGCCTGCATCTCGATGGAGACAGCCCAAAACGAGATGCATGGCGGCCAGGCAATCCCCGCCTTTGACTTCTATCTGGCACCTTTTGTGCGCGCCACATATAAAGAAGAGGTCAAAAACCTCGAGAAACTCACAGGCCGCGACCTGAGCGAACTCTACGACCGCGAGTTTGACGACTACCTCAATGTCTCTCTCGATGGTCTTGAGGGTGACGAGCGGTTGGCTCAGCATGCCATCAACCGCACCGTCGGGCGTGTTCACCAGGCGATGGAAGCATTCATCCACAACATGAACACCATCCACTCACGCGGTGGCAACCAAGTGGTTTTCAGCTCAATCAACTATGGCACCGACACCTCGGCCGAGGGGCGTTGCGTGATACGCGAGCTTCTCAAGTCAACCTATGAGGGTGTTGGCAACGGCGCGACCGCCATCTTCCCCATCCAGATCTGGAAGAAAAAGCGTGGTGTGAGCTATCTGCCGACCGACCGTAACCACGACCTCTATCAGCTTGCATGCAAGGTGACAGCGCGTCGCTTCTTCCCCAACTTTGTCAATCTCGACGCCACCTACAATCACCATGAGCTGTGGCGTGCCGACGACCCGCAGCGTTACAAATATGAAGTGGCGACAATGGGCTGCCGCACCCGCGTGTTTGAAAACCGGTATGGCGAGAAAACATCTATTGGCCGCGGTAACCTAAGCTTTACCACAATCAACATTGTGCGCCTGGCGATTGAATGTATGGCAATTCAAGATACCGGCGAGCGCGTTGCTCTTTTCTTCAAAAAGCTTGACAATGTGCTCGACATCGCCGCCAAGCAGCTCAACGACCGTTATGACTTCCAGAAAACAGCCCTGGCCAAACAGTTCCCGTTGGTTATGTCACGTCTGTGGAACGGCGCCGACAAGCTCGGTCCGACCGACACCATCGAGAGCGTCATAAATCAGGGTACCCTCGGCATCGGCTTTATCGGCCTGGCCGAGTGTCTGGTCGCGCTCACCGGTAAGCATCACGGCGAAAGCGACGAGTCACAGGAATTAGGCCTGCGCATCGTTTCCCACATGCGCTCCCGCGTCAATGACTTCAGCGAGAAGTATGGCCACAACTTCTCTGTGCTGGCGACACCCGCCGAGGGGCTTGCCGGCCGTTTTACACGTCGTGACCGCAAGACATTTGGCGAGATTAAAGGTGTGACCGACCGTGAGTATTACACCAACTCCAACCATGTGCCCGTCTACTATCATTGCTCCCCGCGCCACAAGGCTAAAATCGAGGCTCCCTACCATGAGCTGACCCGCGGTGGCCACATCTTCTATGTTGAGATTGACGGCGACGCCACTCACAATCCAAAGGCAATCTCCGACATCGTTGACCTGATGGATAAATACAACATCGGCTATGGTTCTGTCAATCATAACCGTAACCGTTGCATGACCTGCGGTTATGAAGACGCCTCAAAAGACCTCAAGGAGTGTCCCCACTGTGGCAGCCACGACATTGACCGCCTGCAGCGCATCACCGGCTATCTCGTAGGCACGACCGACCGATGGAACTCGGGCAAGCTCGCCGAGTTGCGCGACCGCGTGGTTCACAAATAACATCATAAAGAATAATCAATGAGAGTGATTGATATAATAGCCGGGACCACTGTTGATGGTCCCGGCTTTCGCACAGCCGTTTATTTTGCCGGTTGTGACCACGCCTGCCCCGGCTGTCACAACCCGTCGACATGGGCCCGCGACGCGGGAGAAGAGACGACCGTTGATGCCGTTTTGACTGAGATTGAGAACAACGATTTTGATGTCACTTTTACCGGAGGCGACCCCCTGTATCAGGCAGCCGCGCTCATTCCTCTTGCCCGCGAGATACACAAGCTCGGCAAGACAATCTGGCTATATACCGGCTTTACCTTTGAGCAGGCGATGGCACACCCCGAGATGGCATCTTTGATCAAGGAAGTCGACGTGGTGGTCGACGGTCCTTTTGTGGAATCCCTCAAAAGCGAGACTGCAATTTTCAGGGGCTCATCCAACCAGCGGGTGATCGATGTAAAGGCCACCCTCATCTCAGGCCATCCTGTCATTATGGATGTCGACAATATCTCGGTCAGTTTTGACTAAGAGCTCTTCCCATAATACAGGCTCTAATACTGGAGATAGATGAACGGCACTATATCGCTTTGACGCACCTGGATAATCACAAAAATCACAACTGCCAGGATAATAGCCTGAACCACAAGCGGTAGAGCCTCATAACGACGTCGGCCTGCCTCCCGCCAGTGCCGCGGAATAAAGTGCATGAAGTATCCCGCAAGAATGGCGAGAACAATGCCTATATATCCATAGACAAACTGTGGCGCCACCGAGATGTGAAAGTCATGGAAAATCTGGTGGAACATGTCGCCGATGTGGCTCAACGACGGTGAGCGGAAAAACATGAATGCCAAAGTCACCAGATTGAATGTCAAAAACATATTGACCGCAACACGCCACCACGTGTTTCCTTTGAAACTCGCAAGACGAGGGAAAAAACGCTTGAGTTCCTTGTGGACCACGAGCATAAAGCCATGCATCGCGCCCCAAATGACATACATCCACGAGGCACCGTGCCACAGACCTCCGACAACCATGGTTGTCATCAGGTTGACATGTGTCCTCACCCGGCCACGTCGGTTGCCACCAAGGGGAATGTAGACATAGTCACGCAACCAGGTAGAGAGCGATATGTGCCACCTGTGCCACAGCTCCTGAGGGCTCTGGCTCTTGAAGGGCGCGTCAAAATTGGCCTTAAAACGGAATCCCAGCAACAACGCCAGACCGATAGCCATGTCGCTGTAGCCCGAGAAGTCACAGTATAACTGGATGGTAAAACCATAGGAGGCCATCAAATTTTCAAAACCACTGTAAAGCGCCGGGTTGTCAAACACGCGATCCACAAAGTTGCCGCTTATAAAATCGGCAACAATGACTTTCTTTATAAGACCGGCCATGATGAGGAAAAAACCTTCGCTCACCATGCTGTGGGTCGCCACCTTGTCGGCGGCGATCTGTGGGAGCATATCCTTTGCCCTGACAACCGGTCCCATCAGAAGCGGCGGGAAGAAAGTCAGGAAAAACATATAGTCGAGAAAAGACCGGCAGGGTTCGATCTCACGACGATAGATATCGGCGATGTAGCTTATAGACCGGAAAGCGAAAAATGAGATACCGGCGGGAAGAATGATGTCGAGGACGTCAAATCTGGCCGATGTGAACGACGATATGGTGTCGACAATCAAGTTCAGATACTTGAAATAGATCAACATGCCGATGTTCAAGACCACGTTGAGCACCATAATCGAGACCCGCTGCCATTTTTTCCCGCTTTGCCCCATCAACAGGCCAAGGCAATAGTCGGCCACCACGGTGCCAAGCAGAATGAAACAGTACTCGGCCGACGATTTGTAGTAGAAAAACAGCGAGAACAGGATTACCACAATCATGCGCAATGTCCTGGCTTTGCGCAACAGGGCATAAAGACCCGCTATCGCGACAAACAACAGCAGGAAAAGGCCGCTGTTGAACAGCAAAGGGGTCGAGGCATCAAATTTAAACACGTCTATAACCCGTGTCCAGTCTATATTGAGTAACATATACAATTATTTTTTTGGATAAAGAGCATTAACGAGTGCGTCATAGAGCAATCGCCCCTGCAGATAATAACCTTTCACCGAGTGGTGCACGCCGTCACGGCTGAAGAGTCCGTTGGCTATCCATCGGTCGGAGGCTCCCTGGCCCCCGGCTACGTCATACCAATCATAAACAGCAATTCCCTTGTCGGCTCCATATTTAAGAATCACATCTCTCAACGGCTTTACATTGTTGTTGATACCGTAATATTTGACACGCTGAGACACCGTCTTTGTTGTATAGGTTGTTTTGCCCGAGCGCTTACCTTTGCGTGAACGTCTTTTGACAGGGACCTTGACAGTTTTGCTTACTGTTTTATAATAACTCTTATGACACTCCATCGGGGTGGTGAGAAGAATCTCTGCGTCAGGGTTGGCAGCCTTGATATTGCTGACGAGGCGGTCTATGCTACGGTAGAAGGCGCTCTCCGAGATATTGCCGAAAGCCTCGTTGCAGCCCAATGATATTATCACCAGGCTTGGCTTTAGCGGAGCGATACCGGCTCCCTCATTGCCAATGCGGTTATAGGTGTCAAATGTTGCTCCGTTATTGCCTATGGCATGATAGAACAGCCCGGGGCGCTCGCCCGAAAGAGACGCGCCAAAGACTGTCAGGTCGCCCGCACTGGTAAAATAAACATGGACAAGCGTGTGGGCATTTGACAGCAGAATCTGCGTGTAGTCGCGCGATGGAATCGAGCGGAACTGAATATTGTTGCCCGCGGCGTCTGTCACGCGATCGATGGTCATGCGTCCGCTGTGAAATATCGTGAGAGCACCAAAGGGGTTATAGTCATCTTTCTCCGATGTGGCAAAGGTCAGCTCACCCTCTGTACCGCCAAACTTGATGGAGGTGCCGGTAAAGCCCATCACCTGATTCCAGTTTGAAGACATCAGCTTGGCCGGTTGCCAGTGGTTTGTCGAGCTGAAGGTATAGTCGAGAGGTTGGTTTGTTCCCGACATCTTCAAAGGGGCGATCAATCCGCGTCCGGCATTTCCAAGGTCATACTGCATAAGCTCGCGCACGGTACCGGTGCCGATGTCGGCCTGAATGTGAGAGTCGCCAATGTGAACTATCGACATCGGTTTCTCACCGCTGTGGGCAACGGCTGCCCTTACCTTACTCCAGTCGGCACCGTTCATTGTAATGTGGTTTGCCTGAGTGTTGATAATCGGTGGCACCGGGATGTCAATATCGTCGTCGTCATAGTCAATCACCGGGTTAAATCTCACCGACTCGTCATTGTCGTCGATAGGCTCATTGACAGCGGTCACATCCTCATCATCCTCCACTCCTGTCGTGCTGTTTTGGGCCAACATCGGTCGAGATGCCGGCAAACAGAACAACATTGCAGCAATCAGCAGCAAAGAGGGTTTAAGATGAAGCTGTCTTTTTTTCATTTCTTGAGTGAGTGTTGCAGAGCATTGAAAAACAGTGTAGCCAGACGGTCGCCCCCCTTGTGGGTCATGTGGATATAATCCTTGTTGGCATAGCCGTCGCGCGACCACTCGACAATGGCATCGTCGCCACCCATTGCCTGACGGGTATTCCAGAACAGACAGTGGGCCCGACGGGCTGCATCGCGCTGTGCGTCAATCATGTTGACACATGTTTTCATCGAGTGCACGTCGCCACCGACGCGCTCTCCACGGTCGCCGATACCCATCAACAGGATGTCGGCCTTGGGATAACACTCCCTGACGTGGTTTATCACAGCCACCATGCGATCGGTGTAAACGCTGTAGTTTGTTTGCTTCGAACTCATGGCATTGATGCCAAACTCAAGTATAATCAAGTCATAATCAACAAACTGTGACATCTGTCGACAAAGGTCTTTGTTGATTTGGGTAAGGGTTATACCTGAAAATCCGCGCGATGACATGCAGTCTAAAGTCACGCCGGTATTGTTTTCCAGCCACACGCCCAGAGCCACAAGGCCCGGGTCGGAAGTCTTGACGGCAAATGTCGAGGTGACGCTGTCTATCTGAAGGCATTGCACTCCAGGCTTGCCGGTCACCTGATGATCCTGCCATTCGCCGGCCACCTTGATGCTGATTTTGGTATCGGTCGGGGCGATGAAGAGGAACCTTGATGTGTTCCATTTCTCGAGATTGGGGAGGGCGGTCACACCGTCATAGGTTGATGTCGCCGAGCCGCTTGGCTTTGAATATTGCTCGGCAAGCCACATAAAGTCGTGATTACACTTGCCGATGGCGTTGAAACTCTTCCATCCGTTACCCCCCTGTTTTACCGAACGCCTGAACCCCGGGAAATCGCTGTGCATATTCATATAGCCCACACCGGCGCCGCCGTAGGCTGTCTGCAACTTGGCGCGTAGATCCTGAGTCATAATATCGCCCTCGATATAACTGTCGCCAACCACGGCTGCACGCGCCGTTCGGCCCGACTCGAGAGCGGCTTTAAATCGTGACAACCCGTGATTGCCTGAGGTATAGTCCTCAATAATTGTCATTCCGTTTTCAAGACTCGGTTTAACAGGCTGAATCACAGTGTCGGAAGCATCGGCAAGACCCTGACGGTGAAGTTCCTGTTCTTTCTGCGCCTTCAACAGCTCGGGGTCGATACCCTCCTGATCGCCGTCGCCGTCGATAGAATCTTGGCCCGTTGTCAGGATATCGCTGAACAAATTGAAATCTTTGATCTTGCCACCGGTCAGTTTGGACCATGGAACAAAAGACGCACCGAAAATCACGCCCAAAGCTATCAACAAAACCAACCACGCTTTGCCGGCCCGGTGGCGACGGGGTGCCGTTTCCTCTCCGTAACCATTTGCGGCCGAGCCCTCGGCATCGGTCACCCCGGTGTTCTGTTCATCTTTCTCTTGATTCAACTTATCGTTATTTTCCATCTTTCGATCTGTTATTTAACAATTGTAGATTCCTTTAATTCAAACTCTTCATTATGATAATCCGACGGGCCGGCGACAGCATTGACCAAAGGTCGCGACTTCAACTCGGTCTCATGCCATTCATCCTCGGCATTTGACTGTTCCGTGACACCACCGCCACTGATAACGGTATATTCAGTCTCGTGAGCCTCTACACTTACCATAGCGCAGCGCAGGTTAACCCATGCCCGACCCTTAAATTGTATATATCCGCCATAATAACGGCGGTCATGACATTCGACAGCACTGATCATCGTCGTCGCATCCCGGCGCGGATAGCCACTGACAGCAGGTGTCGGGCTGAGGGTGTCGATCAGTCTGTCAATCTCTATATCGGGCTTAAGGCCGATCCCGGCGACCGGGGTGCAGAGATGGCAGATTTTCCCGAAAGGCAATTCACATTCGGCCCCCACGACAACCTCTTTGCAACAAGGGGTTAACGTGTCGACGATAAATCTTGTGACCGCGTCGTGCTCCAGCCGGTTTTTCCTGTCCCAGGGACCGGATTCGCCCATCAACCTCGTTCCGGCCAAAGCCATGGTTTTAAGGCACTGCCTGTCGCGATAATCGAGCAACAGCTCGGGGGTAGCACCTATCCACAACCCGGTTGACGGATGATTCCAAATGTAACGGAATGTCTCGGGAAATTGATCGAAGTAACGCAACGCGACAGTCGATACACTCTCACCCGACCGACACTTTATCACGCGTGAGACAACGGTCTTATACCATTCAGGCTTATCCTTTAGAGCCGAGATAACGCCCGACACACATTTCAAATATGTTTCCTTGTCGGTCGCTCTGTCAACGGGCCGATTGCTCAATGTTGACGCCTCCCTCCTATCCAGATCACCCTCGGCAAGAGGTCGGCCGTTTATGGCAACCTTCGGGTGGACCGAGCTGTCAAAAGGAGCAAAAGTCATCGACTCCTCCCCTTCACCATCAGCACAGGCGACATAGATTGTCGGTAGAGACTGTTGTGGCTCTGCTACTGCAAAAAACGACAACCCCCGGGCTATCGCTTTGTCGACAGCCCGAGCAAATTGTTCATTCTCTACATTCTGCTTTTCCATTACCCTTCAATTCTTTAATATAGGTGTTGCCATCAGCTCAAAGGCTGTCGCGCCGACAATTTCAACATCGATCACATCGCCGGCCTTCAACTCCCTGTTTTTGTCTATCAGTACCTCAGGATCAACCTCGGGCGAGTCAAACTCGGTGCGTCCGACATAATACTCGGGCTCCTCGCGGTCAATGACTACTTTGAGCTGACAACCAATCTTTTGTCTTTGGATGTCAAGAGAAATCTCTTCCTGGACCGCCATCAGGCTGTCAAGTCTTTCTTGCTTGACCTCTTCGGGTATAGAGTCCTCAAAATGGCGGGCGGCAAACGTGTCCTCCTCCTCACAATAGGCAAAGGCCCCCATCCGCTCAAACCGTTGCTCCTTGACAAACTCTTTCAGTTGCTCAAACTCAGCCTCCCCCTCTCCGGGGAATCCGACCATGAGCGTTGTTCGTAGATGGATGCCGGGTACACGCCTCCGTATCTCGGCCAACAACTCACGGGTCTCGGCAGAGGTGATGTGACGGCGCATGTTTTTGAGAACCGGGTCGGCAATATGCTGGAGGGCGATGTCAAGATAACGGCACACATTTGGCCGCGATGCCATGACGTCAAGAAGATCCATCGGGAAATCGGTCGGATAGGCATAGTGGAGTCTGATCCACTCCACACCCTCGACCCGGGATATCGCGTCAACCAGTGACGCGATCTCGCTACGGCCGGTCAGATCATAACCATAACCGGTGAGGTCTTGGGCAATGACATTAAACTCTCTCACCCCCCGTGCAACCAACATCTTGACCTCTTCGATAATCTCGCTCTCAGGTCTTGATTTGTAACGACCTGTTATCAAAGGGATTGCACAATAGGCACAAAACCTGTTACACCCCTCTGCTATCTTGAGATAGGCATAATGGGAGGGGGTTGACAGAAGGCGGTCATAGGGAGCCACCTGGGCCTGACCTTCTCCATCGGTCAAAGCGTCAACGATGCCGTTCCAGTCTGTTTTTCCATACCAGGCGTCAACCTCGGGTATTTCATCGCTCAAGTCGGTGCCATACCGTTGGCTCAGGCATCCCATCACATAAAGTCCTTTCAGGGAGCCGTCGCGCCTCAACCTGGTCCACGACAGAATCTCTTCAATCGACTCTTCTTTGGCATCTCCGATGAAGCCACATGTATTGATGACAACAGCATCGGGCACTCCCATCGCGGCATCCCATTCAAAGTGTACATCCATGCCATGGGCGGCGAGGCGGCACATGAGCCTCTCGCTGTCCACTAAATTTTTTGAGCAACCCATGGTGTTGACAAACACACGCTTTCTCTCAGGTTCAGCCACGGCGCCTATTTACAATTTGTTACCAAACAGAGAGTCAACAAACTCGCGTTTATCAAACACTTGAAGGTCTTCTATTCCCTCGCCAAGACCGATATACTTGACGGGAATCTTGAACTGGTCGCTGATGCCGATCACCACTCCACCCTTGGCGGTACCGTCAAGTTTGGTGATGGCAAGCTCATTGACGTCAGTGGCGGCGATGAACTGGCGGGCCTGCTCAAAAGCATTCTGGCCTGTCGAGCCATCGAGCACCAGAAGCACCTCGTTGGGCGCTCCGGGCACCACTTTCTGCATCACCCGCTTGATTTTGGTCAGCTCATCCATCAGTCCCTTCTTGTTGTGAAGGCGACCGGCCGTGTCGATGATGACGACATCGACATTGTTGGCAACGGCGCTCTTCAAAGTGTCAAAAGCCACCGAGGCCGGGTCGCTTCCTATAGCCTGCTTGATAATGGGCACACCGGCGCGACCGGCCCAAACCTCCAGTTGCTCGATGGCCGCCGCGCGAAATGTGTCGGCAGCGCCAAGAAGCACCTTGTTTCCGGCCTTTTTATATTGTGCCGCCAACTTGCCGATTGTCGTGGTCTTGCCGGCGCCGTTGACACCGACAACCATTATGACGTAGGGACGGCCTCCCTGGGGAAGCGTAAAGTCGGGCAAAGTCGAGTCGTCGACATTCTCGGCCAACAGCTCGGTAATCTCTTCACAAAGCAACCGGTTGAGTTCCTCAACCCCGGCGTAACCATCGCGGCCAACACGCTCTTTCAGCCGCTCAATTATCTTTATGGTGGTGTCGACACCGACATCGGAGGTCACAAACACCTCCTCAAGCTCGTCGAGCACATCATCGTCAATCGACTTCTTGCCGGTCAACACACGGCGTATCTTGCCCAGCAAACCCTCTTTGGTGCGTTCAAGACCACGGTCGAGGGTCTCTTTTTTCTCTTTTGAAAACAGACGTTTAAAAAAGCCCATTTCTAAATATTATTACTGTTTTATTTATCAAATGTTTAAGTGACGACAACCGGTCGCCTTACCAAATTTCAAGCTACAAAATTAGTCATTTTTTTGCAATTACTGTGGGGAAAATTGTAATTTTGCGGTATAAATTGAATTATCAAAAATATTTTTAGGTATGAGAAAGAATATTGTTGCCGGCAACTGGAAAATGAACACCACTCTGCCCGAGGGTGTAAAGCTTGCCAAAGAGGTTAATGAGGCACTCAAAAGTGTCACTCCAAAATGTGATGTAATCATCTGTGTTCCTTTCACACATCTTGCCTCGATCGATAATGTGATCGACTCAAACATACTCGGCCTTGGCGCTGAAAATTGCGCCGATCATCTCAAAGGCGCCTACACCGGTGAGGTGTCGGCCCCGATGGTTGCATCGACAGGTGCCAAATATGTCATTCTCGGTCACAGCGAGCGTCGTCAGTATTACGGCGAGACTGCCGAGACCCTCAAGGTGAAAGTAAATCTCGCCCTCGAGAATGGGCTCACCCCCATCTTCTGTATCGGCGAGGTGCTCAGCCAGCGCGAGGACGGCACCTTCTTTGACGTTGTCAAAGCACAGATCGAGGAATCTCTGTTTGACCTCTCGGCCGACGATTTTGGCAAGCTGATACTCGCCTACGAGCCGGTCTGGGCCATCGGAACAGGCAAAACCGCCACCGACGACCAGGCTGAAGAGATGCACGCCTTTATCCGCAAAACGATCGCCGACAAGTATGGTGCAGAGGTCGCCGACAACACCTCGATCCTTTATGGTGGCAGCTGCAAGCCCTCCAATGCCGCCGCCCTCTTTGCCAAACCCGACGTCGATGGCGGCCTTATAGGCGGCGCGTCGCTTGAGGCCGAGTCATTCATGGGCATTGTTAACGCATTTTGATTCAGCATCAACATCCGTTTAAAGTTTTTTTGGCTGCAAAAATATATTTGTGTATTTTTGCAGCCAAATTATATTTATAATGTCTAAACCTATTCTTACACCGATTCTCGCGTTGACCGTTTTGTTTGTGCCGACCGTAGCCTTAGCCGATGTCGTCGATCAGGTTGTCATCACCGAGCATATCACCGCCCAAGAGGGAAATGAGGTATATATGCCCGATGAGTTGCTCAAACGCATAGCGCCGGGTGCCGAGGTGCCGATGGAGGAGAAAGTTGTTCGCGACACTCGCCCCGCCACCGGAAGAATGGCCGGCTACCGGGTGCAGGTTTTCTCGGCCAACAACCCCAAGGCAAAGACCGAGGCTAACGCAAAGGCGCGTCAGGTGAGAGGCCGTTTTCCCCAATATCAGACACACGTGATGTTCACCTCCCCCTATTGGCGACTGCGTGTGGGAGACTTCAGGACACGCGCCGAGGCCGACGCGGCAGCCTCACAGATCCGCTCAGCGTTTCCGGGCTTCTCCAAAGAGATAAGAGTGGTTAAAGACCGTGTAAACATTGTTGGTGGCGAGTGATGAAATGTAATTATGACCGGGCGACGGTCGACGCCGTCGCAACCCACATTGAGCAAATCATAAGACTTCTTGGAGAGGACCCCGAGCGTGAGGGCCTGAAAAAGACACCGGTACGCGCCGCCAAAGCGCTCTATTATATCACCAACGGCTATCGGACCGACATCGACCAAGAGGTTAACGAGGCAATCTTTGACCACGACGGTTCAGGAATGATTGTGGTAAAAAACATTGAATTTTATTCGGAGTGTGAGCATCACATCCTCCCCTTTTTCGGCCGTATTTCCATTGGATATATCCCAGACGGTAAGATGTTGGGACTTAGCAAAATGGCCCGCATCGTCGATGTTTTTGCCAGACGCCTGCAAGTGCAGGAACGGCTCACAGCCCAGGTCGTGGCCGAGGTGATGAGGGTCACCGGTGCCAAAGGAGCCATCGCCAGGTGTGACGCACGCCATCTGTGCATGCAGATGCGCGGTGTCGAGAAACAAAGCTCGGCCACAGCGACCATTGAGATGGCCGGCGTTTTTGAAACCGACCCCTCGCTCGTGGCACGGTTTAACGCAATGCTTTGAAATTCATTTCATAAACACAAAGTAAACAGCCAGAATAAGGCACACAAAGGCAGCAAAGTGGTTCCAGTGAAGAGGCTCCCCTTTAAAGAAAACCACAGTAAACAAAGTGAACACAATAAGTGTTATCGCCTCTTGAATGACTTTCAGCTGCATCAATGAAAACGAGCCGCCATTGCCCTGATAACCGATTCTGTTGGCCGGCACCTGGCAAGTGTATTCCAACAAGGCGATGCCCCACGACACAAGAATGACGATGTAGAGAGGCGTATTGGACGTGAATATCTTCATTTGCTGCAACTTAAGATGCCCATACCATGCAAACGTCATGAAGATATTTGATATAACAAGAAGTATGACTGTCAACCAGGCGTTCATTTTTTCATAAATTTTGCCGCAAAATTAATAAAAAATCCAATAACTGTACCACCCCCGGCCAAAGCCCCTCATTTTGTCAATGCGTTTATTGGAGTATATCCCAATTTTTACGCATTATGGCTTCAATAAAAGTTAAGTTTAGCCCCTCGGCCGTCTCATACCGTGAGGGAACGGTTTTCTATCAGATAGTTCACGAAAGGAAACACCGGCAGCTTCTTACAAATTATCAAGTGTTTCAGGATGAGTGGAATGAATCACGGTCAACGATAGTTGTTGATAACAGTAGCGACCGACGGTCGTTTATCATCTCCACGCGTGAGAGCATACGCATGGACTTAGAGAGACTCACAAAGATTATCCGGCAACTTGATGACAGCGGGTTAGCGTATACCCCCGATGATGTGATCACCGAGTTCCGCCACTATGCAAGCAAATACAGCCTCTTCAATTATATGAGAGGCATAATCTCAAAATTGATGCAGAACGGGAAGGTGCGCACTTCGGAAACATACACCGCGGCGCTCAACAGTTTCAAAAAGTTCCGTAACGGTGAAGACATCATGCTCGACAGCCTAAATTCAGAAACAATGGAAGCATACGAAGCTTGGCTACTGAGCAGAGGCGTTGTGCCCAACACCACATCATTTTATATCCGCATCATTCGCGCCGCCTATAATCGGGCGGTTGAAGATGATGCCATTGAGAATCGCGATCCTTTCCGTCATGTTTATACAGGCGTCGACAAAACGGCCAAAAGAGCGCTACCGTTGGCTATGATAAAGAAAATCAAGAATATGGATTTGTCGGCTACACAATCATTGGAGTATGCCAGGGATATGTTTGTGTTGAGCTTCATGCTCAGAGGAATGAGCTTCATTGACATGGCTTACCTCAAAAAGACAGACCTCAAAGATGGATATGTCATATATCGCCGCAGAAAAACAGGCCAGCAGCTTACGATAGAATGGACAAATGAGATGCGCAGGATTCTGGACAAATACCCCGTCAATCCGACTCAATACCTCCTGCCCATTATCAAAACCGCGGGATGCAATGAAAGGTGGGCATACAAAAACGCCAGCTACAACATCAACCATAACCTCAAAACCATCGCCAATATGATAGACACCAACCTCCCGCTGACCATGTATGTTGCCCGTCACAGCTGGGCATCGGCAGCAAAAGCAAAAGGCATACCATTGAGCGTGATCAGCCAAGGGATGGGACACGACAGCGAGGCCACAACCCAGATATATCTCGCCAGCCTCGAGACCTCGGTTGTCGACAAGGCCAACGCCCTGATTCTTTCCTCGCTATAGTTCATTTTTTGCAAAGACCACCCTCTGTTTCAGTGCATTTCCCCACAATCAAAACCCGCCCCCCCAAATACAGATTTCCGTTTTAGAACCAAACCATATATAACAAGGCCGCCCCGACTCTCACCGGGGCGGCCTATTTGCTCCAATTTCTATTTGTCTTTCTCTTTTGAGTTCAAAAATTCATTATAATCGTTTGTTGAGAGAGGCGCAAATTTATAAAGCGACTCTTTATCACTTCCACAGCCATAAGGGCGATAGGCTACATCAATTTTGCCTACCTGACCAACTACGTCTGTCTTAAAGGTAAACAGCAACGATTCTCGCTCTCCTTTTGCCATTGGGCCAACAGTTTTAGTCTTTTGCCCCACCTGTTTACCGGCCTTATTATAGAGAGTAACAGTAACATAGACTCCCTCTCCTCCGTTACTTTCAAAGAGAACATCTACTCGATAAATGCTCATGACGGGGCTATGCTTGATGCTAATGGTTTTATTACCTCCGGTCAGGGCATCAGGATACTTATCCTTAAGATAATCAATAAAACCACTCTTCTCAATTTCACGAAGGTGTTTCAGTTTGGTCTGGTCTGTTTCTTCTTTGAAGTAATCATATACACCTGTCGCATGCAGTATAGGTCGCAATTCATGGTCACTGAAGAGCGTAAGATCAATTATGTTCTTAGAATCTGATATTATGAACTCTTCATCTTTCTTTTCCACATAAAAGAGACAATCGTCTGATACATAGACAATAAATTTATCTCCTTCTTTTTTGACAGTCGCATCCTTAAAATCTCCAATACCCTTAATTTTAAAAAACCAAGGACTGCTATTTGGATAAAGCTCTGCAGCTCGACTATGATTATATCTCCCCCTTTCGCTCATCTCATCCATGGTCAACGTTGTGTCAAGATACTCAACAGCCGTTCGCAACGCCCTGTCTTCATCTGTTTCACTTTGCGAAACCTTGCTACATGAACATAACCCCATAAGTAAGAGTCCTATGACCCAAATTAAAAGATTCTTTTGCGTAGTCACCATTATATTAGCGGATTTGTGCCTCCTGACTCCCTAATTCGGCGGTTGGTTCGGGTACAAGAAAAGAGGGGAATTCATCGCACCTCTATCATAGTTGGAACAGGCCC
>CAYMVS010000016.1:0-40191 GCA_964394205.1 uncultured Muribaculaceae bacterium
GTCTGATGGACCGCATGGAGCAGGGTCCGCTCACCGGCAGCTATGCCCGCGACGTGCGCGTTTGCATCTATGACGGCAAGATGCACCCGGTTGACTCAAACGAAATCTCCTTCCGTCTGGCCGGCCGCAATGCCTTCTCCGAGGCCTTCCGCAACGCCAATCCCAAGATTCTCGAGCCGGTATATGACGTCGAGGTCATGGTGCCCGGCGACGTTATGGGCGATGTTATGAGCGATCTTCAGGGACGCCGAGCCATCATCATGGGCATGTCGAGCGACAGCGGCTTTGAGAAGATACAGGCCAAAGTGCCCCTCAAAGAGATGTCGTCCTACTCTACCGCTCTGAGCTCAATCACCGGTGGCCGCTCATCGTTCACCATGAAGTTTGCCGGCTATGAACTCGTGCCCGGCGACGTTCAGGAAAAGCTGCTTAAAGAGTACGCCGAGAAAAACACTGAAGAATAACATCATTATCCAATAATCTCCTGTCGCGACATCATCCGCTGTCGCGACAGGACTTATATTTTAGTCTGCCCTATGAAAAAAATTTGCTTGATAATACCGCTTCTCGCGGCGCTTATAGCAGTGGTAGCCTGTTCAAAAACCTCTTATAACAATGAAGAATCGGCCACGTTGGTCGCCAAAATCCAAAATGGAGACTCACTGACCGCAGCCGACTATTCAGCCATGATCGAGCAGGCCATCGCCGGCCTCAACATCTATGAGGCCGCTCTCGACACTATGAACATAACATCGCGTGAGTCCTTTGACTCGGCCATGAAAGTGCTTGGCGGCAATCCCGAGTTTGTCAAGATGATCAACGAGTGCCTGATGTTTGAGCGCGTGTTGCCCGACGCTCCACTTGGCGACAAGGAGAAAGCTCAATACAATAAATTTCTCAAGAAACAAGTCGAGTTTAAAGACAAATACATCAAATAAAATTATTTTCCTCGGCTCGCGAGGATAAGCATTATGCCAAAAAGATGAATCGGCAGCTCTTTCAAGTTGCCGATTCATCTTTTTCGGGCCGGCGGCGACAGAGCGCCGGGCACCGAACAACCGCCGTCCGGCGAGTTTGTCGCCCCTAATGGACCTCTTCGAGGCCCATTAGGGAGATCGACGTTGATTACACAGCCTCGGGCGGCGGGGTGTTACGCCTGCCGGCTCTATACCCCCGCGTCCTCGACAATGTGCTATTACTGTACTTCGCGGCTTTCTCGTTACATTGCTCCCCATTCCTTTGGGCTCTTCCAACCACCGCTCCTGTCCGCTGACCCGTTTTCCGACACCTTCCCGGCTTTTGGCACGGGCGATATTTTGGACTCATACCTCACGACCTGGACAATGTGGAAATATTGGGTCAGTGCCATCATTTTTCCCAGATGTTAAAGCCCAGCAGAGCGGCAATACCATAGAGTGCCATAAAGATTATCCAGTAAATGATGAGTTGCAGGATTACAGCAAGCCATTTAGAGGACACTCTCTTATTAATGATTTTATCTACCGGCTGAATTATTAAACCAAAGATGACACAGACAACGAGAATTACTATCCACATTTTCTTATCGTTTTTGGGGAGTTAATTTATTCCTTTAAGAGTTGGAGGGCCTGTTCAATCACGTTGTCATTGCCTAAGATTACACTTTCGGTTTCTTCAACGATGATATCGGGCTGAATACCCACTCCAATAAACTCGGTCCCATCGGCAAGTCTTTGGTGTCGGGTGCATATCCTCCCGTAATATCCCCATCCCAAATCAATGATGATTGGGTTGCCGGTGCTTCCGCCGGTAGGAGTTCCGATGACCTTACCGCGTTTGGCATTTTTGAAAAGCACGGTAAAATCTTCTGCCGCTGAAAATGTTGAGCCATTGACAAGCAGTATTATGGGCTTATCGTATTTCTGAATCTCTCCGGGTTGTGAGATATAGAAAGGTACAATAGAATTTGACTCAATTGTTTCCCGCTGCCATTTCCTGCCCCAGGAAGCGTAGGCGGCTTCATACTTAGGTGTTTCCCATGACGCTTGCGGAATAGTGTCGGTGGCAAGCAACATCATAATCACATCTCCAACCATGCTGTTTCCACCAGGATTGTCGCGTATATCTATTATTAAGCCGTCGGTCGAAACAATTTTTTGCTCAAAGAGATCACCTAAAGCCTCTATTTCAGCTCTGTTCTGCTGAAAACTCGGGATTCTCAGCAGTCCGATATTTCCGGGCAGGGTGTCAAACTTAACAGACAGATCCTGCTTGAAAATACTCAGCGGAGACTGACGGTTGTCGGTTATATCAAACGGTTTGCCATCGCTGTTTTTGAAAGTCAGCTTGACAGGCACACCACGATAACCTTTTGTCAGTAACACTGAATTGAACGGATATGTCTCCGACCATTGTGGAGTCGACGACGGGACGTAAGGAACGACATATTTGTTGCCATACTCGATAACCGGCATATCATCTATGGCAACAAGCTCGGTCCCCCGGCAAACATTCTTTTGAGTGAATTCGTCTGAAAACACTTCTGTAACGTAAACCTTATTCCCGATTCTCTTAGTACTTATCGGAGCAAAAGTCACATCGGCGTTGAAGTCGATGCATGTGTGTCCGTCTTTGAGGAGGTTGGCAAAGAGTTGTAATTTGTCGTTGAACTCCTCATCGGTCGATGTATTGACCAGGTTGGGCAGCTCGGCGCGACAGATGCTGTCGTAGTTTTGGGCAAACCTGCCATATCCGGCAAAATTGTATTTCACTTCCGAGGCAAAGCGGGTTGCGATCGCAGCCTTCTGATAAGCCGTCAATTCTTTTTTTGCAAAGGCACTCTGCAGTGGTGCTATTGTGAAGATAATCGCAGCCAGATAGCTAACACAATTTTGAAACGGGTGTCTACTCATATCGTTATTCTCGTTATTCGTTTATGCTTGTTTGCAAAATCAGAAACCTAAAATTGTCAAGAGAGGAAGAAACCTTTCCAACTGCAAAGTAACAAATAATTCTTTAAAACGCCCAGCACCGGTATGGCAAAAACTTGGCAAAAAACTTTGAAACCCGGGCGCGGGGGTGCCACACTTTTACGGTCGGTCAGTTGTTTCGTCAGCAAAGGGTGGTGTCTCGTCATTTAAAGCCGCGATTTGACCCAAAATGACGACAAAATTTTGCAAACCCGCCCCCGCCGCCCTTAACTTTGCACCATAAACATAACAAACCAACCAAAATGGAAAGTATATCTCACACCTCCCATAAAGTCAAGAAACACAAATAGATATAGCATTATAATCTACCGTGATTCAGCAGAAACGACACGCCGCTGAAACAGTACATGACAGACACACGCCAAACCATCTACTGATCTGATACTACCAACTACTGATCTAATACTATAGAACAGTACACACGGGGTCGACATCAATCCACAATTTTGATGTCGGCCCTTTTTTTGATTTTTAACGAGTATTAAACGTGAACTTTTGAAAACGGCTCTTTGTTTAATTAATGTAATTTGAACAACAAACAACTTTAACAGCTAAAATTATGATTTACACTCAACCCACCCTACCATACGCCGAGGATGCCCTCGAGCCGGCGATCTCGCGCAAGACCGTTGAATTTCACTATGGCAAGCACGAGAAAGCATATATCGAGAACCTGAACCGACTCATCGAGGGAACCGAGTTTGAAGACATGGATCTTGAGGAAGTAATAAAACGCAGCGATGGGGCGCTTTTCAACAATGCCTCTCAGGCGTGGAACCACATCTTCTATTTCTTCACCTTCTCGCCCGACGGTGGTGGTGAGCCTCACGGACGCCTGCGTGATGCCATCGACAAGCAGTTTGGCTCGTTTGACGACTTCAAGAAAGCGTTTGTCGATGCCGGAGTCTCGTTGTTTGGCTCGGGATGGGTGTGGCTCTCAAAAGATCTTGACGGCAAGCTCTTCATCACCCAAGGGTCAAACGCCTCAAACCCCTTGACCGACGGCTTGACACCGCTGCTCACCTTTGACGTGTGGGAGCATGCCTACTATCTTGACTATCAAAACCGCCGTGCCGATGCCTTGAAAGCATTGTGGGACATCATCGACTGGGAGATTGTCGAGAGCCGATATTAATCAATTGATAATAACTAACATACCTTTGCAGTAAATAGCAACTAAGCATAATGTGATGAATGGATGGGGAGGGGCCCGTGAGGGTCTCTCTCTGTTTTTTTCATATAACGACGGGAGTACCGTTGGACTGATGACCAATGGGACTCCCGTCAAATATGCGCTATCCTATCGCTGCCTCTACTTTAATCTCATCAGATTAAGCTTTGTTTTGGGATGTAACCGGGCCTCAATGAATAGTTGAGAGTTCTCGTCATAATAATAGTTTATAGTCTTGACAACAGGAGGAACAGAGTTGTCTGTATTAGTGAGAATCGACCCTTCATCGTCTCCAATCTGATTATAATCCAACGTTTCAATATTGCAATCCGACTCACTCTCGACTATATTAATGTCGGCATTATTACACACCAATCTGTCAATGATGCTATTTCCAAAGAGCGAAAAGTCGACTTCATCAACCCTCATGGTCAAGAGCGGCAAGTGGCTGTCAACAACCTTGACACTGAGATCTTTGACTTTATTTCCCTCAAGGGTCAAGCCGTTGTGCATATTGGTAAGAAACATTTCAACAGGCTTGGTTGGCAGGGAGATGCCTTTTGTCAACAGTCCCGGCTGGACCTTTATTGTTCCGATCTTTTGATTATTTGCCTTGATGTTGACCGACTTATAAGGATATTCACTGCCGTCTTCTGTCTCGGGGTAGATGGTGTGCATGTCAACATAAAGGGTCAACGTGGAGGGGACATCGTGAGACAGGGTGACATTGTCGGCCCACACCTTGTCCATGACCACCTCAACGCCGGTCACCGTTGAGTCTTCCTTAACCTCGAGCATCAGAGGCGTATCAAATAATGTAGTGCCTTCATCAACATGCAAATAGCAATTCAGCGCCGGGTCAATGTCGACCACAATCCTGTCGATTGAGTCAAACTGAACGGTCATCTCCTCTTTACTGTACTCTATGACTGGCTTAACCCGCTCATCGCCCGAGCGGAAAAGCACTACGGGCAGGACCAAAGCGCAAACAACCATACATCCCAGTACAGCTAATATTATTTTACTTGTAGTTTTCATTTGCTTGAATTTAGATATTTGATATACAAATCATTAAGCATTTCTGGCGTAATATCTGCCATCTTCAGATGCCTGAACAGTAGATTCAGCCCACCCCCGAGCAGCTCGTCACGTCGGGCCTTCCTGATCAGCTCGCGGGCACCCTGTGACACAAAGAAACCGATGCCCCGGCGATTATATATCACCTCGCGCGAGGAGAGGTAGTCGTAGGTGCGCATCACGGTGTTGGCGTTGACCTCCATTGCCGCCGCATACTCTCTGACCGATGGCATGCGCGTGTCTTCGTCATACACCCCCTCGATTATCTCGTCGGCAATACGGTCGGCAATCCGAAGATAGATGGCTTTTGTGTTTTCGTTAAACATATCTCACTCCTTTACCAACGGGCTATTACCTCCCATTCTTTCATTCTAAAATAACTGAGCGCCAGGCAAAACGCGGCCCAGGCATACTCAAAGACGATAATTATACCGGCAACCGTAAGGTCATTATCGAGAAACTCAAACCGGGGCTCCAGGCTGCTGTCAAACAGGCTCATTGATACCAAAGGGATTGAAACTAAAGTTGACAGGACAATCTGGAGTACAATCAACGCAGCCGTGGTCATCAGAAATCCGTTCTTGGGCCACAGACTGCTGCCCAAAGCATAGAGCGAGGGAATTGAAACAAGTGAACCCCACAAAAGCAACATAACCCTTACGGGATGATCGGTGTCGACCGAGTACATCAAAATCTCCCTTATCGACAGAGCTTTGATATATCGGGCCACCACCGGGTCGAGGCTGAATATGCCCACCCTGAGCCAGTTGGCAATGTTGGCCGAACAGAAATAAATGACAAAAAAGCCCACAAAATAAATTAAAAACAGTGTCGCGAATTTCTCAAAATTTGAGGCCGGCGTGGTAAAGAAATTCACACGGCTGAACCGCGTGGACAGCCCTGAGAACATTTTGGATCCACAAACGGCCCCCAACAGCAGTCCACACCCCAAAAGGGTGAGACTCACCATCCAT
Organism: uncultured Muribaculaceae bacterium; assembly: GCA_964394205.1. Lineage (GTDB taxonomy): Bacteria > Bacteroidota > Bacteroidia > Bacteroidales > Muribaculaceae > HGM05190. Next base: position 6,192 of record CAYMVS010000016.1, read on the forward strand.
TGCAGGGGGTCTCCTATAGTCTGGTATTCATAATTTGCCATCATTTTTTCGGCATGCATATATGTGTCAATAGACATCCATGTGAAAATTGACAGCAAGAAAGAGGGCACAACCAGCAGCACTATGGCCAACATCATCAACGAGCGGCGGTTCTCACCCACATAACACTTAAAATAGTTCACAAAACGTTGTCGGTCAAATATTTCCTTATTCATCGCTGATCGTTTTAGAGTTTTTGAATATCGACGACAGGACCTCGGGGTCGGCAAAAGCAAAGTCAAACAGCACCTCAAGATTGAGGCGGGTGTCACTGTCATCATCGTTAAGGGTCACTATGTTGGTGCCGCCGATCGATGGCACAGAGTGCAGAGCATGCTCTATGGCCGCGATACTTGTTGTGGTCTCAAATTTCAATCTCGACTGAATCTCGTCGACCGTAGCGTTGAGCAACACGCGGCGTCGGTTCATTATCAATATGTGATCAAGCAGCGAGTCAACATCTCTCACCTGGTGGGTCGAGATGATTATGATGCGATCCAGACCGGCATACCGTGCAATCAACCGGCGGAAGGTCGCTTTACCCGGAATGTCAAGACCATTGGTCGGCTCGTCCATCAAAACCACCGGTGTGTTGCAAGCCAATGCAAAGGCAGTCAGAGCTTTTTTGCGTTGACCCATCGACAGAGCGCCCAGATTAATGTCTCCCTCAAGCTCAAACAGCCTGAGATTTTCCATCATCTCCTCTTCCGAAAAATTTGGATAAAACACAGAGTGAACCTTGACATACTCACTCAGTGGCATTGCCGGAAATTCAAACTCTTCGGGCACCAGGAAGATGCCCGACATGGTTGAGGGAAGACGGCGGTTGACGTTGACCCCATCCATGAAACAGGCTCCGCTGCCGGGTTTGAGCAGTCCCGACATGATGTAAAGCAGCGTGGACTTGCCAACACCATTGGGCCCAAGCAAGCCATAAACGCCCCCTTTGTCAACATCAAGCGAGAAATCGTCGAGCACGGGCTCTTTTCTTCTCCCATAGCTGAAGGTAACAGACTCGATTTTAATCATACTTGAAATTAAATTTTTGACTGGTATATTACTTTATTAGTGTATTAGGACATTAATACACTGCAAAGATAGATAAAAAATTTAAGATGCAAATAAATCGGAGGAAAAAATAAAAAATCTTGAGGAGAAAGAGACTGGTTAAGCGACCCACGGGAGACGGTTGAGGGAATCATGGTTTTTCGGTAGTCATGAATTTTACAAAGATCGCTGCCTGCATTTGACATCCTCGAGGCCCGGGTTGCAGATAATGCTCAGCGCGCATGATAGAACGGTGACCTGACAGGTGCCGGCCTGTACCATATCACCTATGCCGCTACCACGACATCGCCTCTCGCGAGGCTCCATGTCTACTATCCGCCTGTCCCCGGGCTCGCCAAGGTTTCGCCCGGGGTTCCTGACAATAACGCGCCGCCGGCGCTCTGTCGCAACCCCATTACAAATCCCCAAGACCCGCCGCCCTCCAACTGTCAGCCGACCCTGATTAAATGAAAGAGGCTGCGCCAATTTTTTTTGACACAGCCTCTTGAGTTATTAAATGTTATCTTCGCTCTATCAGAGGGCAGCTACAATTGTTTGTGTATCGCGGGCTATCATCAGCTCCTCATCGGTCGGAACGACAACAACCTTCACCTTTGAGTCGGGAGTCGAGATGACTGTCTCCAAGCCATGAACGGTCGCGTTGAGCTCGGTGTCGAGTTTCACGCCCATGAAAGCGAGCGGGGCGCAAACGTTGGCCCTGAGCGATGCCTGGTTTTCACCGACACCACCGGTAAAGACAATAATGTCGACACCGCCCATCTCGGCTGCGTAAGCACCGATATATTTAAGGATGCGCTGTTCATACATCTCCTGACCCAACAGGGCGCGCTCGTTGCCCTCTTTAATAGCGGCCTCGACCTCGCGCATATCCGACGACACACCGCTTATGGCAAGCATACCGCTCTCCTTGTTGATGATGCGCTGGATATCGGCTGCGCTCAGGTTGTGTTTGGTCATGAGATAGGTCAGAGCACCCGGGTCAACATCGCCAACGCGTGTTCCCATCATCAGACCCTCGGTTGGGGTGAGACCCATCGAGGTGTCGACGCTCTTACCACCCTTGACGGCGGTGATCGAGCCACCGTTGCCAACATGGCAGGTGATGATGTTCACATCCTCGGGGTTGACGCCAAGCACCTCACAGACGCGTGCCGACACATAGCGGTGGCTGGTGCCGTGGAAACCGTAGCGGCGAACTCCGTCTTCCTCATAATATTTATAAGGCAGCGGGTACATATAAGACTTGGCGGGCATGGTCTGGTGGAACGCGGTGTCAAACACACCGACCTGAGGAGTGCCGGGCATGAGGGCCTCCATAGCCTCGATGCCGGTCATGTTGGCCGGGTTGTGAAGCGGAGCGATGTCGTAACACTCACGTATCATCTCTTTGACCTCATCGGTGATCAGCACGCTCTTGTTGAACTTCTCGCCGCCATGCACCACGCGATGGCCAACGGCACCGATCTCGTCGTATGACTTGATGCAACCCTCGGCGGGGTCGGTCAGCAAGTTGAGAACAGCTTTTACCGAGCCGAGATGGTCGGTCATGCCAAGCTCGATGATTTTCTTTGAGCCGTCTTTGGCCTTGTATTTCAAAAAGCCGTCGGGCAGACCGATTTTTTCAACGCCACCCTCGGCGAGAACCTGCTCGTTGGCAGTGTCGATGAGTTTATATTTGACTGAGCTGCTGCCACAGTTTAACACAAGTATTTTCATTGTCTTATTTTTTTAGGCCGATAGCCTGGTTGCAAGTGATGATGATTGTTTTGTAGATGTCTTCGGGGAAACAGCCGCGTGAAAGGTCGTTGACGGGAGCGGCGAGACCTTGCAGAATGGGGCCGACAGCCTCAACACCGGCGAGGCGCTGCACGAGCTTGTAGGCGATATTGCCAACCTCGAGCGAGGGGAAGACGAGCACGTTGGCGCGACCCGACAGGTTTGAATCGGGAGCTTTTGAAGAGGCGACACCGGGCACGAGGGCGGCATCGGCCTGGAGCTCGCCGTCAAGCTTGAGCCCGGGCGCCATCTCGCGTGCAATCTTGGTGGCCTCGATCACCTTGTCGACGCGCTCATGCTTGGCGCTACCCTTTGTCGAGAAGCTCAAGATGGCGACACGCGGCTCGATGCCGGCAATATCGCGGGCGGTTTGAGCTGCCGACACGGCAATCTGTGCCAACTCGGGGGCGGTGGGATCGGGAACAACGGCACAGTCGGCAAACACCAATACGCCGTCGTCGCCAAACGGCAGACCCTCGGGGAGCAGCATCAGGAAAGCGCCTGAAACCACGTCGATGCCGGGTTGGGTCTTAATCACCTGGAAGGCAGCGCGAAGCACGTTGCCGGTGGTGTTTTGGGCGCCGGCCACCTGGCAGTCGGCATCGCCGCTCTTGACCATGAGGCAACCCAGGTAGAGGGGATTGGCGGTCGTCTTGCGGGCCTCCTCCATCGAGATGCCTTTCTTTTTGCGGAGCTCAAAGAACAAGGGGGCATATTTGTCAATCACAGCCTCGTCGGCGGGGTTGACGATGGTGGCTTTTGATATGTTGGGGAGCTTGAGTTCCTCGGCAAGTTTGCCAATCTCGGCAGGATTGCCGATGAGGATCACGTCGGCAATATCATCTGCAATGATACGGTCGGCGGCGGTCAGGGTGCGTGACTCGGTGCCTTCAGGGAGAACAACGCGCTGGCGGTTGGCCTTGGCGTTGGCAATCATTTTGTCTATAAGGCTCATGATTATTAAGATTTAATTGATGGTTATGATATTACAGTAAAGTAGTTGTCGGTTTGCAAACGATCGTCAGAATGATTTATTCAAAGAGACGCGCTGAGCCGTTGTTTAACGGCAAAGTTAACCATAAAAGTTGAATTGACCGCAAAAATATGAAACATTTTCTCGGCGGCCGGTGAACCTTTGTTTACCATCTGTTGTTTTAAATTCAGATTAAACTGAATTATTATGAGAGATCAAAAGAAATCAAAGGTTAATGGATGGCTTGTTGCCGGTGTGTTGATACTTATCGCTTTGCTGCTTGTCTGGCTGACAATCGCCGACCTTTGGGGCGATACCGACGTTGCCGCCATGGTTACCGGAACTACTAATCTTTTATTAATTTAACGTGTTATGTTTGTCAGTGTTGTCACTATAACCACATGGATTGTCTGGGCCGTGATCGGGATTATCGCCGGCTACATGACGGGGCGCCTCATTAACGAAGGGCGCCGAACGGCTCTCAACGTTATTGTCGGCATCGTCGGAGCAATAGCGGGTGGCTGGCTGTGTGTCCATTTCTTTGGCGACAGCGAGAATATGCAGATCTTGTCGCTGGTAACGGCACTGATAGTCTCGGGTCTTCTGCTGTGGATCCTGGGGCTTGTGGCCCCCGTCAATAAGGATGACGACGAGTCTCTTTGACGATAAAAGCGGCTGAGGAATGGCGAGGTAGCTCAATTTGTTGTATCTTTGCGGCAAATTATGAGCAGAACAGTCAAACCGAGAGCACTTGAACTTTTGGCACCGGCACGTGATGCAGCCACAGCTATGACGGCCATCGAGCATGGTGCCGATGCTGTCTATATCGGCGCGTCGAGCCACGGAGCGCGCTCGGCAGCCGGAAATTCAGTTGACGACATTAAGCGCGTTGTCGAGGCGGCCCACCGTTTTGACGCGCGTGTCTACGTAACGGTCAACACTATTGTTTATGACAACGAGATCGACAAGGTTGTCGAGCTTGTCCGGCAGCTCTATCACGCGGGTGTCGATGCTCTGATTGTGCAAGATGTGGCCCTTCTGGAGATGCCGTTGCCCCCCATTCAGCTCCACGCGTCTACACAGATGGATACACGCTCGGTGCAAAAAGCCCTTTGGCTTAGTAAAATAGGTTTTTCACAAGTGGTCATGGCCCGCGAGTCGTCGCTTGCCGACATCCGCGCGGTCTATGACAGCGGCATCGAGGCAAAGATCGAGGCTTTTGTTCATGGTGCGTTATGTGTGAGCTACAGCGGCGACTGTCAGGCCGGATGGGTGACAGCGCGGCGCAGTGCCAACCGCGGCGAGTGCCCCCAGGTTTGCCGCTACCGTTTTGACCTGGTCGATGGCAAAGGCAACCGTATAATAAAGGGGAAACACCTGCTTTCTCTGAAAGACCTCAACCTCTCGGCGAGGATAGCAGAGATGGCCGATGCGGGAGTGAGCTCGTTTAAAATCGAAGGGCGTCTGAAAGACACCGCCTACGTGAAAAATGCCGTGCTGGCCTATCGCCGGATTATTGACCGGATTATTGCCGACACCCCAGGGAGATACTGCCGAGCCTCGGCCGGACGTGTCGAGAGCTCGTTTGAGCCATCGCTCGGCAAGGGTTTCAACCGCGGTTTCACCTCCTATTTCATTGATGGACCGGAAAATGCCGGCAAAATGGCATCGGCCGACACTCCAAAGATGGTTGGAGAGCGTGTTGGGCGCGTCATAGAGTCAAAGGGTGACACAATCAAGGTGGAAACCGCCCTCGGGCTGCACAACGGTGATGGTATCGGGTTTATGGACGGCAACGGCATGTTTGCCGGTGCGGCCATTAACCGTGTCGATAGCAAACGACTCTATCTCAACCGAGTGGTCAATATAAAGCCGGGCATAACCATTTATCGCAACCGTGACAAACAGTGGGACGATGAGCTCCGGAAGGCTACCGCACGCCGATCAATCGGCCTCTCGATGAGTCTCAGGAATATCCCGGGCGGCCTCGCCCTCGACATTGCCGATGAACGTGACTGCCGCGCGTCTGTTTCCATGCCGATACCCCTCGACGCGGCGCGGTCTCCCCAGGAGGAATCACGGCGTCGGGTGTTGGCAAAACTCGGCGGCACGATTTATCGTCTCGACAGTTTGACCGACACTGTCGGCGCTCTGTTTGTGCCCGCCTCCTCGCTCGCCACCCTGCGTCGTGCCGCCTTGGAAGCACTTGAGCAGGCCCACCGGTCAACCTTTAAGATACTGAAACCGGCTCCCCGGCAATATGCGCCACCCGAGTGGGAGCTGACCCGTCATGACAATATCGCCAACAGCCTTGCCCGCCGCTTTTATGAGAAATGTGGTGTTAAACAGGCTCAGGCCAAGGCGCTTGAGGTCGACCCGCAGGCGTGTAGCCGACCAAACCTGACGGTGATGACCACCCGCTACTGTCTGCGCCGCGAGATGAACCGGTGTCTCAAGACGCCTCAAGGGAAACTTTGGCCTGATGATCTGTACCTGCAATCGGCGGCAACACGCTTCAAGCTCAACTTTGATTGTCGTGACTGCCTGATGAAAGTGGTTGCAAATCCCGGTGAAAACAGCTAATTTTGCAGCCAAAACAAGCAACAGATGACCAACCGCGATAATTTTGGAATGCCGACAGCCCTGTTTCACACAATGGGGTGCAAACTCAACTTTGCCGAGACCTCGACGGTGGCCCGGCTGCTCGCCGAGCGTGGCATCATGCGCGCCCAACGGGGCGACAACCCCGACTTTGTCGTGATCAACACCTGCAGCGTGACCGACCTGGCCGACAAGAAAGACCGGCAGATTATCAGACGGTTGGTAAGACAATACCCCGATGCCACCGTGATAGTGACCGGTTGTTACGCTCAGCTCAAACCCGACGAGGTTTCACAGATTGAGGGGGTCGACATCGTGGTTGGCAACGATGTCAAAAACGCCATCCCCGAGTTTATTGACCGATGGTTGAATGAGCGCTCCGGTATTGTGCATCATGTTGACTTCAAGCAGATACATGACTTCTCACCCTCATGCTCTCGGGGCGACCGCACCCGCTATTTCCTCAAGGTGCAGGATGGATGTGACTACTTCTGCTCCTACTGCACCATCCCGATGGCGCGTGGACGCAGCCGCTCGGGCACAATTGAGTCTATCGTGGCTCAGGCTCAAGCGGCAGCTGCCGACGGAGCCAAAGAGATCGTCTTGACCGGAGTCAATGTTGGCGACTTTGGCAAAAGAAACGGGGAGTCTTTTCTCGACCTCATCAAAGCTCTCGACGGCATTGAAGGCATTGAGCGTTACCGCATCTCGTCGATCGAGCCCAACCTGTTGACCCCAGGGATAATCGACTTTGTGGCCGGCTCGCGCCGTTTCATGCCAAGTTTTCACATACCGCTGCAAAGCGGCGACGACGAGGTGCTCAAGTTGATGCGCCGCCATTATGACACGCAGCTCTTTGCCTCGCGGGTCGAGCTTGTCCGACGAGCCATCCCCGATGCTTTTATCGGCGTCGACCTGATTGTAGGTGCACGCGGCGAGACCCCCGAGCGGTTTGAGTCATCGCGCGCTTTTGTAGACTCGCTTGACATCTCGCGGCTGCATGTCTTCACTTACAGCGAGCGCCCCGGCACTCGCGCCCTCGAGATCGAGCCGGTGGTTGACCAGGCCGAGAAACATCGGCGCACGCGCCTGATGCTCGACATCAGCGAGCGAAAACTGGCACAGTTTACCGGGCGATTTGTCGGCACAACCCGCCCGGTATTGGTCGAGCACACGCGGCGCGACGGGATGATGGCAGGATTTACCGACAACTACCTGAGGGTGGCGCTGCCACCACGAGCGGCCCGACCAAACACCGTGGTGCCCGCCACTATCATTGATTACTCACCGGCCAACGAAGAGTCGCGAGGGGAGGTGAAACTATGAGCGGCCTTGGCTACAAACTGCTTTTTGCAATGCTCAGGGGATTGGCACATCTACCCTTCTGGATGCTTTATGCCCTGGCCGACATCATTTTTGTTATCATCTACTATGTGATAGGCTATCGCCGTGGCGTGGTCAGAAACAATATCGACTCGTCATTTCCCGACAGGAGCGAGCGTGAGCGCCGCCACATCGTAAAGCAGTTCTACCGCCATTTCTCCGACCTGATTGTTGAAACCATCAAACTGTCACACATAAGCGACCGCGAGATAAAGAAACGCATGGTGTTTGACGGAATCGAGATTATCGATGACCTGATGAAGCAAGGGCGCTCGATCACCGCCTACTTCAGCCATTGCGGCAACTGGGAGTGGGCACCCTCGGTCACCCTATGGTCATCGCTCAAAGCGGGAAGCGAGGCTTGGTTCTGTCAGGTCTACCGGCCGTTGAGCAACAAGCATTTTGATGAGTATTTTCTCAAGCTGCGCTCACGGTTCAACCCCCTGTCGTTTCCCAAGGCGACAGTGTTTCGCGACCTTATTAGACTGAAACGCACTGGATTGCCCGCCATAACCGGATTTATGAGCGACCAGAAACCGAGCCACGGCGACACCGACCACCACATAGTCATGTTTCTCAACCATCCGACCGCCATCATCACCGGTACCGAGACACTGTCGAGACGACTCGACAACGCGGTTATCTATTGGGATATGTACAAGACCTCGCGCGGACATTACAAAATTAAGGTGAGGCTCATCACCGACAACATCACTCAGATGCCCAAAATGTCGGTAACCGATGCATACACAAGGATGCTTGAAGAAACCATCGAGCGCAACCCATCGATATGGTTGTGGAGCCATAAACGCTGGAAACATCCCGTACAACTACCCTGTCATGAGCAATAAACCACAACAACGACACCCCGACGTGGCCGTCATTATCCTCAACTGGAATGGCGCAAAAATGCTCGAGCAATACCTGCCGAGCGTCATCGCCCACACTCCGGCATCGATTGCCGACGTGATTGTGGCCGACAATGGTTCGACCGACTCTTCACGCCAACTGCTTGCCGAGCGGTTTCCACAGGTGAAAACGCTGCTTTTTGACACCAATCACGGGTTTGCCGGCGGTTACAATCTTGCCATTGAGCAAACAAAATATAAGTACACCGTGCTGTTAAACAGCGATGTAAAGGTGAGTGACGACTGGCTGACACCGCTTTGGCAATACATGGAGGCCAACCCAGATGTGGGCGCCGTCCAACCCAAAGTGCGCTCGCTTGTGAGTCCCGACATGTTTGAGTATGCCGGCGCTTCAGGAGGTTTTCTTGACACCAACGGCTATCCCTATTGCCGCGGCCGAGTGTTTGACACCGTAGAGCAAGACCGCGGTCAATATGACGACGTGACCGACATTTTTTGGGCCACCGGCGCCGCGCTGATGGTCGACACCAAGCTATATCTCAGGGTCGGAGGACTTGACACACGGTTTTTTGCCCACATGGAGGAGATTGACCTCTGCTGGCGCATACATCTGGCCGGGCGACGCGTTGTTGTCGTGCCACAAGGCGTTGTCTATCATCTCGGTGGCGGGAGTCTGCCGGCATCCAATCCGCGCAAGACCTATCTTAACTTCCGCAACTCGTTGTTGATGTTACACAAGAACCTGCCTGACGCCACGCGCTCACGCCGCTTGTTGACCCGACGGCTGCTCGACACGATCGCATGGGCCAAATTTATTCTTTCGGGAAACTGGGGCGATGCACAGGCCATTGTCAAAGCCCACCGCGACTTTTCAAAAATGAGAAAAGACTACACATCCCACCCTGCCGTCGACCTCCTCGCCACCCATCCCGGCGCCCGACGCAACATTCTGGTCGACTACTACCTCAAACACCGCAAACACTTCTACCCCTTTTAAACGATATATAAAATTTAAGCTAATACAGATGCTGAAATTTTGACTGGCTGCTTATTTTTTATTAATATCCTGAAATAGGGACATTTGCCATTTATAGAGAGATCCTTACCGTCATCACCTTTTCTAAACCTGATAATCTCAAATTGACTGGGATTATATTTATGGAGAAAAGTTATGGGAACCCCTATTGCACCATCATAATCCATTGGAATATCTTTAGTTTTATTCACATTTATCCCGTCGTAGTTATCAAATTTTGGATAAAACTGCTCATTTCCCTCATATATCTTTGTAAGATTAATATAGTCATGTCTTGTTTTGACATCTAAGTTGGTCAGCCACAAGCAATTATTAGGTGAAATTATTCTGTCGCCATTATCTGATATACAGGTTTCGGTCCCATACATCTCATAATGGTCAGGCACCTTAAACCCTGAAATACCCCTACCAAGATGGACTCCTAACCACACCCTATTTGATTGGATTAGTTGGAAAACCTCTTTGTATGTTATAGCATTAATATTGCCAATAATCAAAAATGATTTATTATATCGGATTAATTGAGCGATGTATTCTCTAAAAAGAGAGAATGGAGGATTTGTCACAACAATATCGGCCTCTTGCAATAATGAAATACATTCTTGACTTCTAAAGTCGCCATCACCCTGAAACTTTTTATTAGACAGTTCTGAGATATCGCAAACAGTGTCATTTATTACACACTCTACATATCCTCCTGAATCGATTGAAAAATCGGTAAATAAATCCCGGCTGTCAGGTACATAAAAAGAGGCTATAAGCTTTTTTAGACCTAACTCCTTGAAATTGTCAAAGAAATATCTAAAAAAGTTGCTTTCTTTAGGGTTGTCACAATTGCAATAGACAGTTTTTCCTCTAAATTTTTCTTTATAGAAAACCAATTCACGTTCAATATCTTCTAAAAGCGTGTAAAACTCATCACTTTTAGAACTTTTTGCTTTATGTAAAGTATTATTAGTCGCTTTACGTGCCATAAATGACCTTTATTATATTGAAACCTGATTGAAAAGATCACTATATAAAACTTGCAAAGATGTCCTTGCAATTTGCATCATAATATGAAACATTTGGTCAGCCGCCCAACACTCACCATTCCCCTGTGTATATATTGAGGCAGCCTGAAGCATTATTGTTTTGTCTTTATGATGGACAAATCTATTTTTGCATAAATTCGTATTTATAGGCAACCCATAATTGGCGGCTGTCAAGCGGTCCAATCGGTTAAGCATCCCCGAATTATATTCCAAAACGACTTCACGCCCATCAGGACGTGTGATCTTAATCGTTTCTGTCAAGAAATTGGAACCTTCAAGAAAAAGCACATAAGGAAAGTGAGATTCACCAAGCATTAAATTTGCAATTTCAGATACATTTTTGTGTGATCTCTCAATAGCATTTCCGGCAGCCATCAGGTCTTGGTCATTATTCTTTCCAACTAATTTGCCAATCTTGATATTTTCAATATCTTTTCCTTGATGTTTGGCTTCTGAAACCAAAATGACACGCCATTCACCTGAGTCATCTTTTACCTCAACAATTCCACCATCAGGTATGATATTGGAGTTTGATACAAATAGTGTTTGACCCAATTCCGGGTCAATCCTTTGTAGTGCTAAATTAATCTCTTCCTTACGGATACTATCTCTAAATCTGAACGATAATTTGGGAAATTCACTCTTCAATTGATTCAGAACCAAGTGAGCGACTTTACCAACCGTCATATCATGAAATTTCGCCTCAGAGCCAAATATACCAACAACACCATGAGTGGTTTTGTGTTGTTGAGTAAGTCTTCCTGATTGATTCTTCTTTGCCATAGAGTGTTTTTTCTACGCAAATATAGTAATAATTTGTGTAGGGTACAAATATGGGGTACAATTTGACAATTTGACCAAAATGTGGAATATGGGAATAATGGGCAGTCGTTTATCTATTTGTGTAATCATAGTAAACGACTGCCCATTATTACGATCGTGTCAGAGTGGGTTGGTTATTCCCACTCGATTGTTGCCGGTGGTTTGGAGGAGATGTCGTAGCAAACGCGGTTGACGCCGCGGACGTGGTTTATGATACTGTTTGACACGTCGGCCAGGAAATCGTATGGCAGATGTGCCCAGTCGGCCGTCATGGCGTCGGTGGAGGTAACGGCGCGAAGGGCCACGGCGCGCTCGTAGGTTCGCTCATCTCCCATCACTCCAACACTTTGCACCGGCAGCAGGATGGCTCCGGCTTGCCACACTTTGTCGTAAAGGCCTCGGTCGCGCAGACCCTGAATGAAGATGTGGTCGGCCTCCTGAAGTATGCGCACTTTCTCGGGGGTGATGTCGCCGAGGATGCGCACCGCCAGTCCCGGCCCCGGGAAGGGATGACGCGTAATCAGATGCTCGGGCATGCCCAGGCTGCGGCCAACGGCCCTTACCTCATCTTTAAACAGCAGGCGCAGGGGTTCACACAGCTTAAGATTCATTTTGTCGGGCAAACCGCCAACGTTGTGATGGCTCTTGATGACGGTGCCGGTTATCGAGAGCGACTCGATGCAATCAGGATAAATGGTGCCCTGGGCCAACCATTTGATATCTTTCAGCTTCTGGGCCTCGCGGTCAAATGTGTCGATGAACCCTTTGCCGATTATTTTGCGCTTTTTCTCAGGGTCGGTGACGCCCTTGAGCGCTTCAAAGAACTCTTCTGAGGCATCCACGCCTATCACGTTAAGGCCCAGACCCTCATAGTCACGCATGACGTCGTGAAACTCGTTTTTACGCAACATGCCGTGGTCGACAAAGATACAGGTGAGGTTGTGGCCGATGGCACGGTTGAGCAACACTGCTGCGACCGACGAGTCTACCCCGCCGCTGAGGCCGAGCACCACCTTGTCGTCGCCCAACTGCCCGCGCAGGGCGGCCACCGTGGTGTCGATAAACGAGGCCGCGCTCCAGTCACATCGAGCGCCACAAATGCCGACGGCAAAATTTCTCAACAATGTCAGGCCACACTCGCTGTGGTACACCTCGGGGTGAAACTGGACGCCCCAGGCGCGGTGAGGCATGTTGTCCACGCGATAGGCAGCGACGGCAACTTTTTCGGTCGACGCCACAATGGTGAATCCCTCGGCGAGAGTGGTGATGGTGTCGCCATGACTCATCCAAACCTGTGAGCCGGGCTCAATATCGCGCATCAAGGGGTCGGAGGTGTCGACCATGGTCAGTCGCGCCCGTCCATACTCGCGCGACGGTGCCGGCTCTACGCTGCCGCCCGCTTTGTAGGCCATAAACTGGGCGCCGTAACAGATGCCCAATATCGGGAGCCGCGAGGGGATGGTGTCAAGATTGATTGAGAATGCTTCTTTGTCATAGACCGAGAACGGCGAGCCCGACAGAATGACGCCGATGACCTCATCGCCGGGATTGGCCGGAAACTTGTTGTAGGGCAGGATCTCACAGTAGATGTTAAGCTCGCGTATGCGGCGCGCTATCAGCTGTGTGGTCTGCGACCCGAAATCGAGAATTATAATTTTTTGTTGCATAAACACATGTGTTAACTGTTCTGGTAAAGGTAGCGCTTAATCGAGCGTTTAGGGGTCTTTTCAAACTCTTCGTTAAACAGCTTGAAACGCGATATCTGGCTGTAGGCCGGGAGCTCGCGGTTGAGCGTATTGATGTTTTCCTGCATGGTCGTCGCGATGTTTTCTTCGGTCAGGCCCTGGTCTCTCATAAGCTCAAAGTCGGGATAGATGAGGGCCACGAGCTTGCCCTCCTGCTCAATAACGATTGACTCGCCGACAAAGGGCATATTGTTGAGCTTGCCCTCAATCTCCTCGGGATAGATGTTTTGTCCCGACGGTCCGAGAATCATGTTTTTGTCGCGGCCGCGTATATACAGGAAACCGTCCTCGTCAAGATTGCAGATGTCACCGGTCGACATCCACCCGTCTTTCATCACCGCCTCGGTTGCCTCGGGGTTCTCGTAATATCCGGCCATGACATTGTCGCCGCGCGTCCATAACACACCGGGCACCCGGGCCGGGTCGGGTGAATCGATCTTAATCTCCATGCGGTCAACCACCCGTCCACACGAGCCTAACCGTGTTTCATACCAGGGCGCATAGCTGATGAGCGGCGCACACTCGGTCATGCCGTAGCCCACGGTGTAGGGGAACCCGATTTTTCTCAGGAATTGCTCGACATCTTTGTTAAGCCCGGCGCCGCCGATGATTATCTCGGCACAGTTGCCACCAAAGGCTTGGCCGAGCTGTTCCTTGATGCGCGCCAACAGGTGGTCGTCGACAAAGGGGACGTGCATCAATATCTTCATCAGGGGTTTCTCAAGCAGGGGGAAGACCTTGTTTTTGATTATCTTCTCGAGAATGAGCGGGACGGTGACAATGATGCGGGGACGAACGGTTGCAAACGCTTCAAGAATAACCCGGGGCGAGGGCATCCTCGTCAGGAAACAGATTTGCACGCCTTTGCAAAAAGACTGGATGAAGTCGACCGACAGGCCATACATGTGGGCCAGCGGAAGCATTGACACAATGGCATCGCCCGGCTTGAGATACTCGAGCTTATCTATGGTGTATTGCAGGTTGCTCTCGAGATTGCGGTAGGTTATCATCACACCCTTTGAGAAACCGGTCGACCCCGATGTGTAGTTGATCAGAGCCAACTCGTCGGGTTCATCATGGTGGAAAGTGATGTCGGCCGACGTGAAGCGCTCGGGGAACCGGCGCCCGAAAAACTCATTCAGATGGGCGCGGGCATTGTCAAGCGAGTCGAGCTTTGAAAAAAGCAGCGAGAAGTCACCCAGACGCAACACGCCCTCAACTCCCGGCATCGCGCCGGGGTCGAGATTGTCCCAGATGGCCTCGTCGACCACCAGCAGTTTTGCTTTAGAGTGACTCACGAGATGATGGATATTGTCGGACTTAAACTCGTGCAAAATCGGAACCGCCACGGCGCCATAGGTCAATATGCTCAGAAAAGCCACCCCCCACTGTGACGAGTTCTTGCCACAGATAGCGATGCGGTCACCCTTGCCGATACCGGCGTTCTCATATAACAGATGCAGCTTTACAACCTTGCGCGCCACATCTTTATATTGATAGGAGACACCGTTGAAATCGGTCATCGACAGTCGCTCCCAATTTTCAACAATGGCATCTTTAAAAAACTTATTTAGGCTCATAAATAAACATTTTGGGCAAAGGTACATAAAAAATCGCATTTTTATGTACCTTTGTACCACCAATTAAGTAAAAAACGTTATGCAACATACAAGGCAAGAGAAACTTGAAGCGCTCGGACGCGTGATTGACACCCTTGACACCCTGCGCGTCAAGTGCCCCTGGGATGCCAAGCAGACCAACGAGAGCCTGCGCCCAAACACCATTGAAGAAACTTTTGAGCTGGCCGACGCCCTTATCAACAACGACACGGCCAACATCACCAAAGAGCTTGGCGACGTTTTGCTGCACATCTTGTTTTACAGCAAGATAGGCGAGGAAAAAGAGGAGTTTGACATTGCCGATGTGGCCAACAGGCTAAACCAGAAGCTCATCTTCCGCCATCCCCATGTGTTTGGTGACACCCAAGTGAAAGACTCCCACGAGGTCGAGCTCAACTGGGAGCAGCTCAAGCTCAAAGAGAAAGATGGCAACAAGCGGGTGCTCGCCGGTGTCCCGGCCACACTCCCCTCGCTCATCAAGGCCGACCGTATTCAGGAGAAAGCTGCCAACGTTGGCTTTGACTGGGAAAACCGAGAGGATGTGTGGGGCAAGGTTAAGGAGGAGATGAAAGAGGTCGAGGCCGAGATTGACTCGATGGACCATGACCGACTGGAGGCCGAGATGGGCGATCTGCTCTTCTCGATTGTCAATGCCGCCCGCCTCTATGGCATCAACCCCGACAATGCGCTCGAGCGAACAAACAAAAAGTTTATCAAGCGGTTTAATCATATAGAAGACGAGGCGCGCCGCCAAGGCCGAAACCTCAAAGAGATGACCCTCGAGGAGATGGACCGGCTGTGGAACGAGGCCAAACTTCTATAATGCAGTGTAAACTGGTTAATTGACACCATCAATGAAAAAACTGATAGTTGCCCTTTTTATAGCGATATGTTGGTCAGTCGTGGCCTTTGGGGCCCGTTATGAGGGATTCACCAGTGCCAACAGCGTCAACACGCCGCTCAAGGTCGTTGTTGATGCCGTTGAATGTCGTCCCGACCTGACGCGTGTCTACGCCCGCTTTGTCGGTCAGCCCCACACATCAAACCGCGTTGACGCCATCACTCTGGTTATTGGCGGGAAGTCTTACACGTCGACCGATATTGACGGCGTCGACCTCAAGCGATATTTCCAGTGGGAAGACACCCCCGACATCAAGGTAGAGATCGACTTCCCGGCATTGAAAAAAATGCTCAAGAAGTTTGAAATAAAGAGCGTCACGCCGCGTGGCGAGTCGGTGACGCGCGTGAGCCAGAAAAAGAGATGAAAGTTTGCATTGCCGAGAAACAGAGCGCGGCCTCGGATATAGCCTCGATTGTTGGGGCTACGACCCGTCGTGACGGTTATTTTGAAGGCAACGGCTACTGTGTCACATGGGCAGCCGGTCATCTTTGCACCCTCAAGGAGCCGGCCGACTATACCGACCTGTGGCGCCGGTGGTCGCTCGGGGCTTTGCCCATGCTCCCGGCGCGCTTTGGCATAAAGGAGATTGACGAGGCAAGCAAGAGACGACAAATCAACGTGATACGCCATCTGACCGCCCATGCCGACGAGGTGATAAACTGTGGCGATGCCGGCCAGGAGGGTGAGCTGATACAACGCTGGGTGATGCAGAAAGTCGGTGTCAAGTGTCCCGTGAAACGGTTGTGGATTTCCTCGCTCACCGACGAGTCGATACGCGAGGGGTTTAAAAATCTCAAGCCCCAGTCGGACTTTGACAACCTCTATCACGCCGGTCTCTCGCGAGCCATAGGCGACTGGATTTTAGGGCTCAACGCCACCCGTCTCTATTCACTCAAATATTCGTCGCCGGGCAACGTGCTCTCGATAGGGCGGGTGCAGACCCCCACCCTGGCTCTTGTCGTGCAACGTCACCACGAGATTGCCAACTTTGTGCCCTTGGACTATTGGGAGCTCAAGACCATCTATCGCGACACACTGTTTAACGCCACGTCGGGCCGTTTCACCACCCAGGCTAAGGCACAAGAGGCTCTCGAGACCATAAAAGGCCGGGAGATGACAATCACCTCAATTGAAGAGAAGAAAGGACGCGAGGCGCCCCCGAGGCTCTTTGACCTGACCTCGCTTCAGGTTGAATGTAACAAAAAATGGGGTTGGAGCGCCGACGAGACATTGCGGCTCATCCAGTCGCTGTATGAGAAAAAGGTCACCACCTACCCCCGCGTCGACACGACATATCTCACCGACGACCTGTATCCCAAAATCCCTGAGATACTTAAGAAGATGACCCCCTACGCCGGGCTCAGCGCGCCGGTGCTTGCCAAACGCATCCCCAAAAGCAAAAAGGTGTTTGACAACTCAAAGGTAACCGACCACCATGCCATCATCCCGACCGGCGAGGCTCCCTCACAGCTTGTTGGCGACGAGCGCAAGATGTATCACCTGATCGCGTTGAGATTTATCTCAGCCTTCTATCCCGACTGCCGTTTTCTGGCAACAACAGTGCTGGGGTCGGTCGACAAACAGGGATTCAAGGCCACAGGCAAGGTGATTGAAGACCCGGGGTGGCGTGTCATCTACGCCAAATCGGCCGACAAAGACACCGATGACGACAAAAATAAAGACCCCGACAACGACGGCATTCTGCCTGCGTTTACCGTCGGAGAGCATGGTCCCCACGAGCCGTCGCTGCTCAAAAAGACAACTCAGCCCCCCAAATATTACACCGAGGGCACCCTCTTGCGCGCCATGGAGTCGGCCGGAAAAAACGTCGACGATGAAGAGTTGCGTGAAGCGATGAAAGAGAACGGCATCGGCCGCCCGTCGACCCGCGCCTCAATCATCGAGACCCTGTTTAAACGGCACTATATCTATCGCGAGCGTAAAAACATAATGGCCACTCAGGCCGGCATTGACCTGATCGCCACCATAAATGTCAATCTGCTCAAAAGTGTCGAGCTCACGGGGCTATGGGAGCGCAAACTGCGTCAAATCGAGCGGGGCACCTATCAGCCCTCCACTTTCATCGACGAGCTCAAGACGCTCATCTCACAGATAGTTGTCAATGTGTTGAGCGACAACACCCGGCGCGTCATCACCGTTGCCGGGGAGAGCCCTGAGAAACAGCCCGTTAAGAAGACCACGCCTGCCAAACCGCGCGCCCCGCGTGTCACCAGGCTTGAGCAGATCGTCTGTCCCCGCTGCGGCCAGGGGCACCTGCTGAAAGGGCGCACCGCCTACGGTTGCAGCCGCTATCGCGAGGGGTGTGACCTGCTGCTGCCCTTTACCGACTACCCCGCCGAGCTCACCCCCGGCAAGCTCAACGCGGCGATTAAAAAAAGATTCAGCAAATGAGCATCGATCTCCAACTCATTGTCGTGGGTGTCATTGTCGGCGCCGCCGTGGTCATCGTCGTAGTCAAAGGGATAAGACGCCTCAGGCACGACGTCGACCGAGGCTGCGCCAACTGCGGTCTCAGAGACTCCTGCAAAACAAATTGTGACAAAACAGACACCTGCAGGCACAGATAATTGATTTTTCAGACTCAAATCGCTACCTTTGTCATAAATATAGATTGATCATGTTTATAGCATCACAGAAACGCAAAGAGAACATCGCCGAATATCTGCTCTATATGTGGCAGATAGAGGATATTATACGTGCCAACAACCTTGACATCGACAAAATCGAGAAAAACGTGATAGATCGTTTTGAGGGTCTTGACGACCGCCAACGGGTGCAACTGAAAGAGTGGTATGAGTCGCTCATCGACATGATGCGCCGCGAGGGCATCGGGAAGACGGGCCACCTTCAGCTCAACAAAAATGTCATCCTTCAGCTTGTCGAGCTGCACCAGGCCCTGCTTGAGGACCCGCGGTTCAGCCAGTACACCGCCGAGTTTTACAAGACACTCCCCTACATTGTCGAGCTGCGGGCCAAGTCGGGCGAAAACAAGGTTGGCGAGATCGAGACCTGTTTCAATGCACTCTACGGCATGCTGATGCTCAGGCTCGGCTCAAAAGAGATCACCCCCGAGACCCAAAATGCCGTCAAGCAAATATCGCGGTTCATAGCCACACTGTCGGCCTGGTTCAAAAAGTCACAGGAGGAAGACATCTTCAAGAAAGAGCAATAAGCTGCGAGCAAGGCAATAATAACACAATATTGCCGTTTTACTGTTAGCAGAAATTTTGAATGTATGTCAGCCCAACTGTATAAATCAATAGTTTTGTTCATCATGATTGTCGGCGTCAGCGCCGGGGCCCGAGCCTCGGACAGCTCTCCGGCCTACAATTTTTTGAATATACCCTCGTCATCACTCTCCTACGGCCTGGGGGGCATCAACATATCGAGCATTTTTGACGATGTCAACACCATCGACCAAAATCCCGCCCTCCTCGGACCTGAATATGACAAGCAGATCGGCGTCAACTATATGCATTATGTCGGAGGCTCCAATTTTGCGGGGGCTAAAATGGCCCTGAGCGGGGGTGAGCGTAGCGCGTGGGCTGCCGGAGTCCAGTATTTCGGCTATGGTGAAATCAAGGGAGCCGACATCAGCGGTAATCTGACCGGCGAGTTCTCCCCCAAAGATATTGCCATCAACGTGATGTACAGTCATGACATCACCGACCGCCTGCGCGGTGGCATCAACCTCAAGTGGGTCTACAGCAACTATGGCGAGTATAACGCAATGGCTCTCGCCACCGACCTGGGCATCAACTATTACGACCCCGAGCGCGACCTGTCGCTCTCGGCCGTTGTCGCCAACCTTGGCGGCCAGATCAAGCGCTTCAATGAGACCTACGACCGTCTCCCCATCGACCTGCGTCTGGGCATTTCCAAATCGTTCGGGTCACTGCCAATACGTTTTTCAGTGACCGCGTGGAACCTCACCAAGTGGCATCTACCCTACTATGACAACGGTGACGGGACCGCCGACCCTGTGCTCAAAGACTCGTTTGGCTCCAACCTGTTCCGCCATCTCATCTTCGGAGCCGACTATATCGCCTCGTCAAACTTTCATGTAGGGATAGGCTATAACTACAAGACAAGGACCGACATGTCGACCTACTCGCGCAGCTTTCTGTCGGGCTTTTCAATCGGCGCCGGGCTGCGCTCGGGAAAATTTGGCGTGGGCCTCGCTTTATCCCAGCCCCACACGGGAGCCACCACATTCATGGTCAACCTGTCGATGGCTCTTAGCGATTTCATCAGATAACAATGATTTAAAGCCTCTCTCTGTCACAGCACTACCAATGGATTCAGCAATAATAATCGCAATTGACGGCTACTCCTCGTCAGGCAAAAGCAGCATGGCGCGCCGGCTTGCCGGCGAGATCGGCTACCGCTATATCGACTCGGGCGCCATGTATCGGGCCGTCACCCTCAACGCCATGCGCCACGGCATGGCGGCCAACGGTGTCGTTGACGCCGAGGCCATTGTCGGAACCCTCCCCTCCATCAAGATTGACTTCCTTGTCAATGCCGACGGCACTCAGTCGACAACACTCAACGGCGAGAATGTCGAGAGCGAGATACGCTCGCTCGACGTTTCCAACAATGTGTCGCCCGTTGCCGCCATTCCGGCAGTGCGTCACGCTCTGGTGGCGATGCAGCAGTCGTTAGGGAAAGACAAAGGCATCGTGATGGACGGCCGTGACATCGGCACAACGGTGTTTCCCGATGCCGAGATGAAAGTGTTTGTCACCGCCGCCCCCGAGGAGCGTGCCCGCCGTCGTGTGGCCGAGCTCGAGGGTAAGGGACAACATGTCACCTACGACCAGGTGCTGGCCAACATCAAAGAGCGCGACCACATTGACCGCACCCGCGCCGAGAGCCCCCTGCGCCAGGCCGACGACGCCTTTTTGCTCGACAACTCGACAATGACCATCGACGAGCAAAACCGGGTGCTCCTGAATCTCTATCACAAAATCACCCGCCGATGAGCCAACCGAGGCCGATAATAGAGATCGACTCCCACTCGGGATTTTGCAACGGTGTTGTCTCGGCAATACGCAAGGCTGAAGAGATGCTTGACAACAGCGACAAGACCCTCTACTGCCTGGGCGACATCGTGCACAACAGCGACGAGGTTGAGCGCCTGCGCCGCAAGGGGCTCGTGACCATCTCCCACGATGACCTGAGCCGACTGCACGAGGCCAACGTGCTTCTTCGTGCCCATGGCGAGCCGCCGGCCACCTACGCTCTGGCACGGCAGAACAATATCAACATTGTCGATGCCACATGCCCGGTGGTCTTGATGCTGCAACGGCGCATAAAGGAGACCTACTCCAACAACCCGGCGACCCAGATTGTCATCTACGGCAAGCGCGGCCATGCCGAGGTCAACGGCCTTGTCGGGCAGACCGACTCGACGGCGATTGTGGTTGAAGATGTCGACTCGCTCCACAAGGTTGACTTCAACCGCGACATTGCCCTCTACAGCCAGACAACGATGCCCCTCGAGGGCTTCCGCGCGATGATCGAGGAGATAACACGACGCAAGGCGCCCCACACCGAGTTTACCTACCATGACACTATTTGCCGTCAGGTGGCCAACCGCGTGGATCACCTGCGCCGGTTTGCCGCCGCCCACGATGTCATCATCTTTGTGTCGGGAGCCAAGAGCTCAAACGGGCGCGTGCTCTACAACGAGTGTCTCAGCGTCAACCCCCGCTCGGTGTTGGTGTCAAATGCCGGGCAACTGAAGCGTGATCTGATGGTCGGGGCCGAGACAATAGGCATCTGTGGAGCCACATCGACCCCGAGATGGTTGATGGAAGAGGTGAGCAACGCTGTCAATCAATTACTTCAATGAAATCATTTGTCGCGGTCGATGTCGAGACCGCCAATAAATATCCGACAAGCATCTGCTCGCTTGGAGCCGTCAAGGTAATTGATGGAAAAATCGACTCGACCTTTTACTCGCTGGTAAAACCCGAGCCCGACTTCTACTACCGCTATTTCACCGAGCAGATACACGGCATCGGGCCCGAAGACACCGACCGGGCGCCGACCTTTGACGTCGTGTGGCGTGAGTTTGTCAAGTTTATGGGCGACCTCCCCCTGGTTGCCCATAACCGCGCTTTTGACCAAAGGTGCATCAAAGCCACCTGCCGGTGTTATGGCATTGACTTTCACGACCCCGCTTTTTATTGCACTCTTTCAACGGCGCGTGCCCTCATCCCCCGGGGGATGATCGGGTCATACTCGCTGCCGGTGGTGTGTGACTTTTTTGCCATACCATTTGACAATCATCACAACGCGCTGGCCGACGCCGAGGCCTGCGCCAAAATTGCCATTGCTTTAAAAGACCTGAAATGAAACTTATCCCAACCACACTGATATCAGCTATTGTGCTATGTACCACGGCGCTGTGTTCATGCAGCTCCGACAAAGACAGCGGCTCGACCAACGATAACGTGTCGGCATCGGTCAAAGCCGACACCACCACCGAGGCCTACGCCATGGGGCGCGACGCCGCGCGACGCATGCTCGACGACAATCTTTCGCGCGATGAGCTTCACGACCGCCTGCTCGAGACCCGGGCGATCATCTCTCTGCTGCAACGACGCTATGGCAACCGGCAGGCTGCCGACTATGAAGCGGGCTTCACCGACGGCATCAAAGCCTCGGGCGACACCTTGGCCACCGTCCTCTTCTGACCATACTCAACAGGCTCTAAAAGCCCCGTGAGACAATGCGTTTCACGGGGCTTTTATGAGAGGCCGACAGATTATTTATCATATTTCTTGAAGTTGCCGTTTTTGTCAAATTTGATTTCAATATCGTTTGACAACATGACCTCATAACCGTTGCGCTCTTTGTCTATGCCAACAATCTTGTTGCCACGATGGAACTTGTTGACATAATTGATGATAGCCTTGGGCACAAACGAGGCCGGTACCGACGAGGCGCGGCTGCACTCGATCTCCTTCCAGTTGCCGGCGGCATCAAACTTTATCTCGCTGCCATCGGTCAACACAACCTCATACTCTGTGATACGCCCGAGCGAGCGGTCAACCTTGATGAAGCTGATGTCGCTCTTGAAATTATTCTTAATGGTGGTGTAGGCTGCCGTAGGGAGAGCCTTTGCATCATGGATAATCTCATCGCGTGCCTGAGCCGCGAGTGATGTCACAACCACGAGCATCAGTAGTAATATCTTCTTCATAGTGTAAAAATTGAATGATGTTGAAAATTCCTCTTTTGATTAGAACAAAAATATTGACGTGGGAGTTCAGCAACAAACCGCGATAAGCTGAAAATTTGTATATTTGCAAAAAATTAAATCTCCATGAAACGAATTTCACTGATGGTGCTGACCGGCGCGGCACTCTCTTCAATGGCCGCTGAGCCGATGCTTGACCCAAATGATATCATGACTACCACCGAGCTTGTGGCCGACTATTTTATAGCCAACAACCCCGATGTCGGGGCCAAAAGTTATGTAGGGGGCAAAGAGCGCAACAGCAAGATCTGGACCCGCGGCGTTTTCTATGAGGGTCTGCTCAACGCCTATCGCGAGAATCCACGGCCCGACTGGCTGAAATACTGTGTGGACTGGGGTGAATTTCACTCATGGGAGAGCAGCACCGATGCCGAGGCCAAAAAACATAATGCCGACTATCAATGCTGCGGTCAGGCTTACCTGCAGCTTTACATGATGGAGCCCGACAAAACCGAGCGCAAGGCTCACATCAGGATGCGTATCGACGACATGATAAGCCAAAACCGTCTTGACTACTGGTCGTGGGTCGACGCCATCCAGATGTCGGCGCCGGTGATGGCCCTGCTGGGCGAGACTGAAAACGACACTCGCTACACCGAGCACATGTACAGGATGTATCGCTACACGCGCGACGAGCAGGGCGGCAAGTCAAAGGGTGGCGGCTCGCCGCTGTTCAACACCTCGACCGGCCTGTGGTATCGCGACTATCAGTTTGACCCGCCCTACCGCGACCTGGTGGAGCCCGACAAAGATTGCTACTGGAGCCGCGGCAACGGATGGGTCTACATGGCCCTGGCGCGCATCCTGCAGTTCACCCCCTCGTCCGAGGAACATCGTGCCCTGTATGAGTCGGATTTCTCGCTGATGAGCGAGGCATTGGCCAAATGTCAGCGCGCCGACGGCTCGTGGAACGTCAGCCTTGCCGCGCCCTCCAATTTTGGTCAACAAGGCAGCGAAGGCCCTGAGATGACCGGCACGTCGCTCTTTGTTGGCGGCTTGGCCTGGGGTGTCAACACCGGACTGCTTGATGCCGAGACTTATCTCCCCGTGGTCATAAAAGGATGGGAGGCTATGCTCCGTGCCGTTCACCCCGAGAGCGGAAAGGTTGGCTACCTGCAAGGCACCGGCTCGGCGCCCGAGCATGGCGGAGTGATCACCTACGACTCTACTCCCGACTTTGAAGACTTTGGCGTGGGGTGCTGGCTGTGGGGAGCCGGCGAGGTGCATGCCTTGGCCCGGACCCTCGAGCCTGAGAGCGGTGTCGGGAATGTCAGTGTTGAAAAACCGGCCGCGGTGTCGACCGACGGTGCCTACTACGACATGATGGGGCGGCGGGTAGAGCATCCCGCGAGCGGGACACTCTACATCTACCGCGGCCGCAAAATTATTTTTTAAAGAAACGTTTTGAGCTGCGCACACGCATCGAGTTACGCTCCTCCATCGGGGCCTCAGCCTCAAGGGCCATCTCACAGTAGCGCGCCCGACTGTTATCTTTGAAGTCGTCCCACATTGCTTTTGTCCCGGCTTCACTGTGGCTGAACGACATGCGGTTGTCGATGTGCAGCTTTGCACCGAGACTCTCCACATCAATGTTGGCGCCAATGAGATTGACAGTCCACCCCATCTCTTTGAACTGACTGATCAACCGGGCGACATCGGCAGCCGAGTATTGACGCGACGAGTTTTCATAACCGTCGGTGATGATGGTGATGATGCCGGTTGCATCCTCGTGGGTCGCCGCCACGGCCTTGAGCTCGGTGAGGGTTGAACCCACGGCGTCGAGCAGAGGTGTGTTGCCTAAAGGACGATAGTCGGCCCTGGTGATGTCGGCCACCTGCTCGGGCTTGACATTCTTTACAAGATAACGTGACTTGATGCTCCCCCCGTCTTGAAAGGCATAGATTGACACGAGCTGGCGCATTTTTGCCGACCCGGGGCCTTTGGCTGTCTCGCGAATGAGATTGAGGGTCTCGTTGCACCCCGATATGGTCGCATCGGTCAGGTGGGACATCGAGCCGCTCTCGTCGAGGATAATCAGATTGAAAACGGTCGTTGTTGTCATCGGTGTGTTTTTTTCTTCTTTCATCTTCTAAAAATGGTTAGTGTAAAAAAATAATTGAGTTGATTGTTAGAACGTGTGTGCGTGTGTTTATCAAGGGAATTAGTTAGAGAAAACCGTTAGAAATCAAACAAGTCTTTTGTCGAGCCCTCTTCGTTAGAGCTGTCGCTCTGTCTCGGCTTAAACAGATCTTTGAATCGGAACAGCCTGCCGGCGGGCCGTCCGGCCTGGCGTCGTGACGACCTTTTTGACATCTCCTGTTCCGGCTCACAAAGTTCATCCTGACAAGATGTTGACATCATGTTGACAGTCGGCCGGGCCATTGCGCCTGAGTAAACGTCGGGGCCGGCCTCCTCGATGACACCGCTCTGCAGAGCCTTGCGCTGAAAGTTACGTCGGTCGTAGGTCTTGCGTGTTATCACCTCATAGACCCGTTGAAGGTCGCTGAGGGAGAAACTTTTGTTGAGCAGCTGAAATGCCACCGGCTCGAGCTTGAGCTTGTCGGAAAGAAACCGGCGGGCTTGACTGATGATCTCGACATGATCAAAAGCGATTGGCGGGAGATAACGCTCGTCAAACCAAAGGGCGTTTGAGGCATCGTCGCCGGCGGCGAGCTGACAGTCGTCGGGGCGCAGCAGAGCGATGAAAGCGACTGTCACCACCCTCTCGCGCGGGTCACGGTTGACGGCGCTGAACACCTTGAACTGCTGCAGGAACACGTTGTCGAGGTTGGTCTCCTCGCGCAGCTCGCGTGCCGCCGCCTGCTCGACCGTCTCGTCAATCTTCATGAAACCGCCGGGGAGCGCCCACATCCCTTTGTAGGGCTCGATGCCACGCTCGATGAGCAAAACCTTGAGCGCGTTGCCGTCAAAACCAAACACAACACAGTCAACCGTCACTGCCGGGTGGGGATAACGGTAGCAAAATTTCCCGTCGGTATTCATATCTTTTTTATCATTTTATCATTTGTGTTATTTTGACGCAAAGTTAAAATTTGTGTCAATATTACGCAAATTGTTTTGTGTCAAATTTACACATTTAACACTCTTTAACACCATTTCTGTCAGTTCCTGTCAGTTTGAACCTCGATGGCACACTGTTTGTTATATAATAATGTGGAAAGACATCGACCACCAATTGATGTCACTGCTAAAATAAAATCAACCAAATCAAGTCATAAATAATTATGAGTCAAACAAAAGGCAACATCGGTGTAACCACCGAAAACATTTTTCCCGTTATCAAGAAGTTTCTTTACAGCGACCACGAGATTTTCCTGCGTGAGCTCGTGTCCAATGCCATCGATGCCACCCAAAAGCTGAAAACCCTCTCGTCGTTTGGTGAGTTTAAGGGTGAGCTTGGCCAGATGAACGTCAAGGTGACAATCGACAAGGAGGCCGGCACACTGACGGTTAGCGACCGTGGCATCGGCATGACCGCTGAAGACATCGACAAGTATATCAATCAGATAGCTTTCTCGGGGGCCGAGGAGTTCCTGAGCAAGTATAAAGACAAAGCCAACTCGATCATCGGTCACTTTGGCCTCGGCTTTTACTCGGCTTTTATGGTGGCCAAGAAGGTCGAGATACGCTCGCTCTCTTATAAAGAAGGGGCTGAGGCTGTCAGCTGGACCTGTGACGGCTCGCCCGAGTATACCATGGAGCCGATTGAAAAGGCCGACCGCGGCACCGACATCATCCTTACCATCGACGATGAGAGCAAGGAATTTCTGGACAAGGCCCGCGTTGACGCTCTGCTTAAGAAATACTGCCGGTTCCTGCCGGTTCCCGTAATCTCGGGAAAAGAGCAGGAGTGGAAAGACGGCAAGATGGTCGACACCGACCGCGACAATGTCATCAACAGCACCGAGCCTGCATGGACAAAGAAGCCGGCCGACCTGACCGACGATGACTACCGTAACTTCTACCACGAGCTTTACCCCGGCCAGGAGGATCCCTTGTTCTGGATTCACCTTAACGTCGACTATCCTTTCACCCTGACCGGCATCCTCTATTTCCCGAAAATCAAGAGCAACCTTGACATACGCAAAGACCGCATCCAGCTCTATTGCAATCAGGTCTATGTGACCGACTCGGTCGAGGGAGTGGTGCCCGAGTTCATGATGCTGCTTCAAGGCGTGATCGACTCGCCCGACATTCCCCTCAACGTGTCGCGCAGCTATCTGCAGAGCGACACCGCCGTCAAGAAAATCTCAGGCTATATCACCAAGAAGGTGGCTTCACGCCTGGAGGAGATTTTCAAGAACGACCGCGCCGACTTTGAGGCAAAATGGGACGACATCAAGATATTCATTGAATATGGCATGTTGACCGACGACAAGTTCCGCGACCAGGCGATGAAGTTTGCCTTGCTCAAAGACACCGAGGGCAAATATTTCACCCTTGACGAGTATCGCGCCCTGGTTGAGCCCGAGCAGACCGACAAAGACAAAGATGTGGTCTATATCTATGCAACCGACGCCGTGGCCCAATACAATTACATCCAGGCGGCCCAAAACCGGGGCTACAACGTATTGCTGATGGACGGTCAGCTCGACAGCCACTTCATCCAGATGCTTGAGTCAAAGCTTGATAAGACAAGATTTGTTCGTGTCGACAGTGACATCGTTGACCGTCTCATCCCCAAAGAGGAGACAAAGAGCGTCGATATCACCCCGGCTCAACGCAACATTCTGACTACCATGTTTCACACTCAGGTGCCCAAGGTTGAAAAAGCCGATTTCATCGTAGCCTTTGAGGCGCTCAACGCCGATGCCAACCCGGTGCTGATCACTCAAAACGAATACATGCGACGCATGAAAGAGATGGCCGCCATGCAGCCGGGCATGAACTTCTATGGCGAGCTGCCCGACAGTTACAACCTGATAATCAACACCGAGAGCCCCGTAATCAAGAAGATCATCGCCGAGGCCGACAGTGACGTCGCGGCAACGGTTGCTCCCGAGTCGGCCAAGATTGAAGAAAACAACGCCAAGATCACAGCCATCCGCGATGCAGCCAAAGATGGCAAACTTGACGAGGATCAGCAAAAGGAGGTCAAAGTGCTTGAAGAGCTTGTTGAGGCTGCACGCAACAGCGAGAAGAAAATCATTGGCGACTATGCCGCCACCCAACCTCTTGTAAAGCAAGTGATCGACCTGGCCCTGCTGGCCAACGGTCTCCTTAAAGGGCGCGAGCTGAGCGACTTTATCGCCCGCTCTATCAAACTGCTCTGAGAGCCAACCCCATAATGTAGTTGAGGCTGTGTCAGTTCTAAATTGACACAGCCTTTACTGCTATCACCATGAATATCATACCTGAGCAATGGATTAAGAGCCTGTCCCATAATATATGTTAACGCTGAGTTCGCATCTCTCGGTGTGATTTTGGAGCAAGCAATTTCAGACATCAGTCATGAAGACATGCCACAAGAAACCGGCATCCAACGATTATCGCACAATGTTTCCGGGCCTAAAACAAACATATTCCAACTATCTATTTGCCAAATCAGCATAAAAACTGTGAATTTTAGTATTATATTTGGCCAATATCTGTTTTTTCTTTAATTTTGTAAAAAATCAGATAAAATGATACAAGAGATTAAGATTAAAAATTTTTGTTCCTTCAAGGATCAGACGACACTCAGTTTTGAGGCTTCTAAAGATTCATTTGCCGAAGATTCTCAAGTTGTTGTAATTAACAACACCCGACTGCTTCGATATGCCATAGTATATGGGTATAATGCATCCGGCAAATCCAACCTGTTGAGTGCATTTGACTTTCTGAAAGATTTTTGGTCTTATAAGCCACAGGATATGGATGAGAACACAGGTGTGATTCCATTCAAACTCGATGGCGACTCGCGTAAACTTCCGTCAAGTTTTGAAATAATATTTTATGTCGGTGAGATTAAATATTGCTATCAATTAGAGCTGGATGAACATCAAGTTTATCTGGAAAAATTGTCCTATTATAAAAGTATCCAACCAATCTTGCTGTTTGAGAGGACTCTCGAGAATGGGCAATCGGTCATACGTTTCAACAACTCCAGTAGTAATGTTGACAAGGTAAGCAATGTCATAAAGGAGGAAATTACGGTAAAGTGCCTAAAGAATATGTCATTCTTTGTGGCAAGGAATCAAGTCAATGCTAACCTTCCACTTATTGATGCTGCAAAAGACTGGTTAAAGAATGGTTTGATGCAAGCCATTTTCCCATCCACCAGTTTAACCACATACGCTCAAAGAAAGACAACCGAGGATGATAATATAAATGACCATATCCTATCGTTCCTTAAGGAAGCTGATTTTAATGTCACACAGATATCCACAAATGTTGTCAATCGAAATATATCGGAAGGCACACTGAAACTTCTGCTTGAAGATGATGATATACCCAAAAGTGAAAAGGAGCGTCTCAAAAAAGAAAAAACAATAAGACAGCTTCGGACATTATTTCAACATACTGTTGAAAATGAAAATGGAGAGGAGACTTATCAGTTTCTTGGGAAAGATGAATCATTAGGAACCCTAAGGGTGTTTGGTCTTGAAGCCGCCTTATATGTTGTAATGAAAGAAAAAGGCTTTTTACCTATCGATGAAATTGAGACGTCGCTGCATCCAAAGCTATTGGAAAAAGTACTCTATGAATATTTACGTGTAAACGCAAGGTCTCAAATATTAATCGCCACACATGAAGATGGACTGTTGGATTTGGTTGATGATCTTATCAGAAAAGATGCCGTTTGGTTTACAGACAAAGGCAAAGACGGCGTTACCGATCTTTATAAGCTGACTGATTTCAGAGGATTGAATCGATTGTCTTCAATAAGAGAGGCTTATCGGAATAAACGGTTTGGTGCAACAATGAAATGAGATTATGAAAAAGAGGGAACTCGCGCCTGATGTTAAAACACCGCCCTATTTTGAAAAAGCCTTGCCCCCTACTCCACCCGAAGAAGGGAGCAGAGAGATGGGGCCGCTGTATCCATTCCTGATCAGTGGCGGCACAAACACTGAACGTTATTATTTCATTCACATTACTGATATTACCGATTACAAATTTAACATAATACCCCGATATTTTTCTGATGAGTCAAAATATACCGAACTGTTTCCACAAAGAATCAAAGAAATTTTAGGCTCCAATGCTGAAGCTAAAATCTATTGTGTGTTTGATTGGGATACGGTTTATGGCGATAAATCCAAGTATAAGAAATTAGAGGAAAAACATAACAATTTCATTAAACAGTTTAAACACGAGATTTCAAGTGGGGTTGTAACGCTGTGCCCAAGCATGCCATGCTTTGAATATTGGTTACTACTTCACTTTGAGGAATATACCGGTCTCCTGAAAAACTATTCTAAAGTTGCAAACCGTTTGGCACCACATATAAAGACCTATTTTCACAGCTCAGGCAAAAAACTGAAAAAGCTTCTGAAAAGTGAGAAACACTTACGAGACTCATCTTGGGTTCAAAAACTTTGTGCAGACAACAAACTTGAGTTGGCCATTGAAAGGGCTAAAAAAAGCATTAAGGATAGTGAGGGCGCTCATGACCTGAATAAACGTTCGTTTACATTCGTTTATAAACTGTTTAGATAATCTGACTTCAATTTTTGATGCAACCTGCAGCATCGGCACCCCACACAATAATTGATTCAGGACTGATACCGAAGAGGCTGCGCCAATTGTGACGCAGCCTCTTTCTTTTTATACCGCCGCCCGGCGGCTGTCGCGACGGGCGTAGTCGCGTATCATCAGATAGACTATCATCTGCACCGGGGTCAGAACACTCTCGGGCGACTCCCCCGTGGTCATCTCGGCGATGAGAGCCTCCTCAATGGGGCTTTTCATATCGGCGGGAAGAGAGTTAAGCGACTTGTTTACACGATCGGAAAATTGATAGGTTGACGGCATCATGACTGTAGTTTTTTTTATTTGTTGCAAAACTACAGCGAGACCAAAGCGACCTTAAAGCACACTGATGTTAATTAATGCAAAAATAGGATATCGTTTCCAATATCCAACTTTTCGAGAATCCGGCGATAGTCGCGGCTGGCAAGATATTGCTCGATGATGTCGACATGGTCGCGATTGTGGACGTCTGTTCCGATAAAGTCGACCCACTTGCGCTCAACCATCTCGGTGGCAACCGCCTTCTCCTTTTTGCCGTAGGCGCCGGCCAGCGAGAGGAGATTGATTTGAAACAGCGTGCCGGCATCATGCAACTGCTTGTAACGCGCCATTTTGTCGACATGATAGTAGGCATATCGCTCGGGGTGGGCAAGGATGGGCTTCATCCCTTTGATTTTAAGGTCAAAAAGGATGTTCTCGAGCCCCCAGGGTTCCTGAATGAATGAGTTTTCAACCAGAATGTACCCCTCGGGCAATGTCTTGGCAGCGCCGCTACCTATCTGTGCCAACGAGAACTCATCGAAGCGATACTCGGCCGAGCGGTCCACCCTTATGCCGGCGCCACTCTTTTTGAGGGCCTCCTGGAGCTGAGACAGGGCGGCGTCGAGCGTCTCGGGGCTGTTTTCAAACGTGTCTTGGGTGACATGGGGCGAGGCGATAATGCGCTCCAAACCAAGAGCTGCCATTCGCCCGACAAGCTCGACCGAGGTCTCAACGTCGGGCGACCCGTCGTCGACCCCCGGCAGGAGATGGCTGTGGATGTCGACCTTCATTGGCATTGGCAGCCGTGAGCCTGATTTTTTTGTAAAGAAATTAAACATATCGTTCTTTCAAAGATAGCGTGTTTCAATCTGTATAGTCGGAGGAGACGATGTCATCATCATCGTCATCGTCGTCGTCGATCGAGTCCCAGTCAAAGTCCCATCCGACCGACTCTTCATTAAATCGGGCCAGATCGCGTCCGTCACGTTTTGTGGGTCGACCGAGACCTTTGCGCCGGTCAATAAAGCCGCTTATTTTCACGACGTCGAGCAGATGGAGCTCGCTCTCGGGCGTGATGTCACGCATATAGTCGGGCACCAGTTTGGCACCGAGCCGGTTTTCGGTCAACGCCAACACCTTGAATGAATAGGTCACCGGCGGACGCCTGACGCTCACCGTGTCGCCAACTTTGACCATACGCGAGGGTTTTGCCACGACGTCATTGATCATCACGCGACCCTTTTTGCAAGCCTCGGCAGCCACCGTGCGGGTCTTGAACAGGCGCATCGCCCATATCCATTTGTCGATTCTGACTTCGCTTTTAGCCATTTATTTGTTGTTAAATTGATTCATGGCCATGTTGATTCCGGCCAGAGCAAATGTCTTGATGGCATCGACGGCAATGTCGACACGCTCGGGGAGCAACCGCTCCTGCTCGGGAGTAAATGACCCGAGCACATAGTCAATCTGGCAACCGCGCGGAAAGTCGTTGCCCAAGCCGAAACGCAGTCGCGGATAGGCATCGGTGCCAAGCATGGCGGCAATGTTCTTAAGCCCGTTGTGGCCGGCATCGCTTCCCCGGGGCTTGATGCGTATCGCGCCGAAAGGGAGGGCCAGGTCATCGACCACCACAAGAATGTTTTCAAGAGGGATGTTCTCCTTCTGCTGCCAGTAGCGCACGGCGTTGCCGCTCAGATTCATGTAGGTCGAGGGCTTCAGTAACACCAACTTCTTGTTTTTGAGCCTCATGGCAGCCACGTCACCATAGCGTTCAGTCACAAAATTAGTATTGGATGCCGAGGCAAGGGCATCCAATACTCTAAATCCTATATTGTGACGGGTGTTGGCATATTCGGGACCGATGTTGCCAAGCCCTACAATAAGATACTTCATCTATCAGTGTCAGGGTGATTACTTGCCGGCGGCGGCAGCGGCCTGTGCACCACGGGCGGCGCGGGTCAGCTGAACGGCGCAGACAACTGCGTTCTTGGCGTTGACGAGCTCGAGACCCTCAAAGTGGAGGTCGCCAATCTGCAGTGTCTTGCCAAGACCAAGATTGTCAACATTGATAACAACGCGCTCGGGGATGCTGGTGTAGATGGCGCGAACTTTGATTTTCTTCATCGACAGCGACAGCTTACCACCGGCCTTGACACCCTCGGCATGACCCTCGAGCTTGACGGGAACCTCGATGGTGACGGGCTTGGTGTCGTTAACCTCGAGGAGATCCATGTGGAGCACGGTGTCTTTGACGGGGTGGAACTGGAGGTCCTTGAGCACAGCCATGCGCTTTTTGCCATTGACATCAAGCTCGATAGCAAAAATGTCGGGGGTATAGATGAGCTTGCGCACAGCCTCCTGTGTCACAGCGAGGTCAGTTGTAATCAAGCCTTTGCCATTGCCAATCTCAACAATCTTCTCGCCCGGCTCGAGAGTGCCGGCATAAGGAAGATCGGTCACAGCGCCGCCGTTGAGCACAACGGGGATTTTGTTTTCTTTACGGAGCAGTTTTGCAGCCTTCTTGCCCAGATCGATGCGGGGCTCGGCAGTGAGTTGATAAACTTTCATTGGTTTAATGTTTTTTGTGTTACTAAAAATTAAGTTATGCTTCTTAATTTCCCATCACACGGCATGGCAAAGGCCATCTCCCATCGAGGCCAAACATGCAAAGTGGGGGTGCTCAGAAAGCGACCGCAAAGTTAATCTTTTTTTTGTTAATCACAAAACATTTTTACGCCTTTATCAAAGATTGATTGTCAATATTGTATCTATATATGTGTAATGGATATTTTTTTCAGGCCCGGGGTTGGGATTTTACCCAAAATAAGCTATCTTTCCATCTTTGTCAGTTTTGAGGGTTATACCTTTGGTTGTCAGGGGTATAGCC
>CAYMVS010000017.1:0-39190 GCA_964394205.1 uncultured Muribaculaceae bacterium
TCGTGCGGATGTCGGAGTGTCCGAGCATACGGGCAATGATTTCCATTGATACGCCATTGGCGAGTGCGAGGCAGGCGAAGGAATGGCGCGCGATGTGCATGGTAAGAGGTTTGTTGATACCGCATATCCCTGCGATTTCGCCAAGATAAGAGTTCATGCGCTGATTGGAGATGACGGGGAGAAGTACTCCACGTTTTTCACAGAGTGGGTGCCCCTTATATTTTTCCGCAATAGCTCTTGCAGATTCAAGATAGGGGATGCTACATACATTCTTTGTCTTTTGACGAGCTTTATGAATCCAATAGTTCCCTTCATCGTCCAGTGACACATGTTCCGGCTTCAGTCCTTCAACATCCGAGAATGACAATCCGGTCAGAGCGCAGAAAACGAATATATCGCGCACCACGTTCAGCCGTTCAAGAGTGAAGGCCTTATTCATTATGGTAGAAAGTTCTTTCTCGGTGAGGAACTGCCTGTTGGTTGCTTTTGCCTGAAACCGTATGCCTTGAAACGGATTTATCTCCATCCATTTGTTGTCAAGCGCGAGCGTTACGATTCGCTTCAGTATCTTACAGTATTTGTTGGCAGTGTTTTGCTCCTGCTGCTTGTCAACTCTGAGGAAGAGATGGAAATCGCGGACGAAAGCATTGTCGATGGAAGAGAAGGGGATGTCATCGGCATTGAAGCGTTTGCGGATGAATTCTCCCAGATAACGCTCGGCTCTCTCGTTGCGGAGAACGGTGTTGAGCACCACATCGCCGATTTCAAGTCGCTGGCGATACTTCTCGTTGTCTGCTCGGAACTCCTCGCAGAGCATTTTGGGCTTCTCCATTCTTCCTGCCCATTCATCAAGAATGGTCTTAGGGTTGATGATTTTCTTTTCGTCAACGAAACGCTGATGAATTTTCAGGAGTTTCGTGAGAGTGTCATCAAGGTAGTCGTTTAGTTCGAGCGAAAGGCGGTCTCTGCCAGTAGAGCGTTGCTTCTTCTCGTTCCATGTCTTCGGGTTCACACCTCTTTTGAGGGACGCTTCAAGGAAACGGCCATCGACGGTGACGCGCATATACACCGGCGCATCGCCGTTTTTCAACAGCTTCTTCCTCTTGATGTAAAAGAGGATGCTGAAAGTCGATTTTCTTTGTTGCATGTCAAATAAACATTTTTGATTAAATAATAGTTCTTTGACAAGTGAAGAAAATTTGCGCGCAACAATAAGTGGGTCAGCGGATTATCGGACAATCGTTGGACATTGTCGGACAAAAATAAAGTCCAACGGATAGTCCAACGCGGAATGCCTCGTTTTGCCGGATTTTGCGGTGTCGGGTAAAAAGAAAGAATCCCGAAAATCGTTGATTTTCAGGATTCTTGAGCGATTTGCTTTCGCTTTGGGTGGTCCCACTTGGGCTTGAACCAAGGACTCCCTGATTATGAGTCAGGTGCTCTAACCAACTGAGCTATGGGACCGGTGGCGTGGACCTTTTATATACTATGGTCTCGTTTCTTTTGCGGTGCAAAGATAAGGGTTTTGATTGAATCTGCAAAATATTGATAATTATTTTTGATTTTTTTTGTGACAATATGGTTTCACAAACATTGTTTGGGAGTTGGAGAGATGAGGTGGTTTCAGGGCATGGAGATGATGTCGTCTTGGGTTATGGGGCGGGTCGCGCGGCAGGGGGATCCCATGGATAAGACATTGGGCGGCAGGTCTTTGGCGACGATGCTTCCGGCGCCAACGACGGTGTTGTCGCCAATTGTGACTCCCGGGAGGATGGTGACGCCTGATGCAATCCAGACGTTGTTGCCTATGCTGACGGGTTTGGCTTGCATGAGTCCGCGGTTGCGTTGGTCAGGGTTGAGGGCGTGGGTGATGGTTATAATGGTGCAGTTTGGCCCTATCATGACATTGTCGCCAATGCTGACTTCGGCTTCGTCGAGTATGGTGAGGTTGAAGTTTGCCATGAAATTTTGCCCGATGTGGATGTTGAAGCCGAGGTCGCAGCGGAAAGGGGAGTGGATGGTGAAGCCGGTGCCTATAGACCCGACTATTTCTTTTATAATTTTCTGGCGAATGTCTCTTTGAGAGGGGGGGAGGGTGTTGAGAAAATGGCATTTGTCGGCGGCGGCTGTCAGTGCATGGGCAATGTCGGAGTGAGTTGAGGCGGCGCCAAAGACCCATTTGCCGGTCTTGATCTCTTGGAGCAGTGGAGGGATGTCGTGAGGTGTCGTTGACATGTGAATTTTGTGTTTACGGGATATTGTTTGTTATGATTGCCAATCGGGTTTTGGCAAAGGTACAAATTATTATGGAGTTTTATATTAATGTTTTACGGGTAAATTTATAAATAATTGATGGAAAATTTGCATAGTTGGACAATTGTGTTTACCTTTGCAACGCAAAAAGGAAAATGGTACCTTGGCCGAGTGGTTAGGCACCGGTCTGCAAAACCGTTTACAGCAGTTCGATTCTGCTAGGTACCTCTTGAGAGCCCGACACAACGTCGGGCTCTTTTCGTGTATGATGGGAGAGTGTAGTCCCATTGGGAGTGGGAGAATTGGGAGGATTGGGAGGATTGGGAGGATTGGGAGAATTGGGATTATTGGGGGGATTGGGAAGATTGGGATGATTGGGATGATTGGGGGGATTGGGATTATTGGGGGAAATGGGGGGCGAGGAGGTTGAAGCGGATGATGTTGTCGCTGACGGTGAGGGCCTGGATGAGGCGTGAGCGGATGCTGTCGGGGGTCGTGGCCGGGATTACCTGTGTCCCTTGCCGATAAACGGCGGCGCCGGGGTGACGGGGGTCGGCGATGGAGTTGCCGATGCCTTGCCAGGTGTATCGGGTCAGTCCGGCAAGGTGCATTATGGTGGGGTATATGTCAATCTGGCCCATGGTGGCTGGCTTGAGTCCTTTGACGGGCGAGTTGAGTATTATCAAGGGTGTGAACTGGTCGGTTGAGACGATGCCTCGACCGGCGTCGCTTTTGGTGAGTTCGTCGCGATAGTTGGCGAGTCCCTCATGGTCGCCGGTTATTATGACAATAGTGCGGTCATAGTCGGGGCGGCTTTTCAGATAGTCAATGAATTTGCCAATGGCGCTGTCGGTAAACCGTGCTGTTGTCATATAGTCGTTCATCACCTGTGGCACGCGTGGGCTGAATGATACTGTCTTGAGCTGTTGGGGCAGTTTGAACGGAGCGTGGCCCGAGTAGGTGACAATTTGCAGAAATGCTTTCTGGCCGACGGGCCATATCTGGTTGTTCTCGATTTTTTGCTGCAACTGCTCCAGGAAAGCCCGGTCGCTGAGGTGGCCGCGTGTGCCAAACATCTCGGTGTGCTGCCAGTCGGGGTGGGAGATGATGGTGTCGATGCCAAACGCGCGGGCCACGGCTCCCTGATTCCACACTTTGGTTTTGTCGACGGTCAAAAGATAGTTGCGTGTTCCTTTTATTTCTTTAAGTGCTTTGGGTAGAGTGAGATAGGTGTGGTCGGGGTAAAGAGTGCTGTAAGTTCCCGTCTGAACGGGGTGGAGCCCGGCCAGGATGAGCAGCTGGGCATCAATCGAGCGTCCTCCTCCCACCTGTGACAGCACGTGCGGGGCATAAAGGGTAGTGGTGTCGGCGATCAGTTTGTTCAGGCACGGGGTTATCTCGACTCCTTCGACCGTGGTGTTGATCACCCAGCTTTCGAGCGACTCGGCCATAATGAGGACCACGTTGTCGATCGATGAGGAGTCGCCCAGAGCTGCCGGCGCCGGTTGGCTGAGGCGGTAACGGGCGACGGTTTCAAGGTCGTCGGCCGATGGTGTCGGCGAGCTTTGCGAGAGGTCATAGATGAGGGTGCCGGCGAGGGTGAACATCGGAGTGCAGCTTGAATGGAGATAGGCCGACGAGCGCAGGGCAGTATATTCCTTGATAAAACCGCCTTTGGGTCTCAGCGGCAGGTAAACAGCCAGGGCGCCGATGACAATGACACCGACGTAGTGGAGCCGGTTTACCGATGGCTGCTTTTCCCCTTTGAACCGGTGCATGAGCAGCCCGGAAATAATTGTCGACAGTGGAATCAAAAGGTCGTTGAGACGCACCGAGTCGGCTACGCTCGGCAAGAAGTCGACCAGATTGCCGGCCAGTGAATAGCTTGACGGAGGGATGGCGGTGGCGTAGGTGAGGAAATACATCAGGTTGCAGATAAACCATATATCGGTCAGAGCCATCACTGTCAAGGCCACCCATTGACGGCGGGAGAGGATGTAGGGCAGCGACAGCACCAGAGTCAGGAGCAAGGCGGTCGTGTAGGTGGAGAGTCTTGACATGGCCGAGAATGTGGTGTAGTAGCACCACACGAGGTCAAACGTGAGCACTTTGATGAACATCCCGATAACGGGGATGATGAAAATGAGGGCCGATCGAGCTTTTGTTTCCATATTGGGTGCAAAGGTATAAAACAAATGTTAAACGGCGGTTGTTATAATTGGAAAGAGAGATGAATTTTTTATGTCGCTACTACCACGTTTCTTCAACAATTCCATTGATTTGCACGGCGCCAGGCGTGTGGTCATCATGACGCTCCACGTGATGGTGCTGATAGTGTCGGTGGCGCTGATAGCGCTGATCACACTTGACGCCCTGCAAAACGAGTCTTTTCTTACCGACCGCGGCTACATGAATATGCAGCTGTGGGTCTGCCTTTTTTTTATAGGAGATATCATAATCGAGTGGCTTCTCGCCGACGACAAGCGGGAATATTGGCGCGGGCATATTGTTTTTTTGCTGGTGTCGATTCCCTATCTGCCAATCATGTTGGCTTTCAACATCAGGCTGCCCGGCGAGGCGACCTATTTCATTCAGCTTATACCGCTTATAAGGACGGCTTATATTTTCCTGATAGTCACCGGGATGATGTCGCGCAACTGGATCTCGTCGCTTTTCTCGACCTATGTCATTGTGTTTGTGACAACGCTCTATCTTGGCAGCCTGCTGTTTTTTGTCGAAGAACATTTCATCAACCCGTCGCTGACATCGTTTGGCGACGCCTTGTGGTGGGGGGTGATGAACATGACAACCTGTGGCAGCAACATCAGCGCCGTGACGCCGACGGGTAAAACGATTGCCGTCGTGTTGTCGAGCGTCGGGCTGATTTTGTTTCCCGTCTTTACTGTCTATATAACCAATGTGCTGTCGGGAAAGCCTATAGCGGCGAGTCCTGATAGCCATGCCGGGAATACCGAGCCTCAGTGACGGCATCAACTGCCATGATGATGGCTGCCGAGGTGGCCCGGTCGATGACCCTGTCGCGAGAGCCGGGAAAATGGTGTGTCGAGGTGATGACCTTGTCGCCGACAGCCACAGCGATGCAGACCGTTCCGACCGGTTTGCCCGGCACGGCGCCCGAGGGGCCGGCGATGCCCGATGTTGCAATGGCCACATCGACATCCAGCGCGCGGCATGCGCCCAAAGCCATCTGTCTTACAACCGGTTCGCTGACCACGCCGTTTGCGTCGACCGCATCGCGGTCGACGCCGAGCAGCCTGATTTTGACATCGTTGGCGTAGGACACGACAGAGCCCATGAAAGATGCCGAGCTGCCCGGAATCATTGTAATCTGATGGGCGATGTTGCCGCCGGTGCAACTCTCGGCGGTACCCACCGTCATGTTATGCTCCCCGAGCACCTTGAGCAGAATCTGGGCATCGTTGAGGTCCTGGCGGGCTTTGACCGCCTGTCCCAACCGGGCGGCAATCCTGTCGGCCCAAAGGTTTACCTGATCGTTGATGAAACCGGCGTCATGGTGCAACCCGTCGAGGCGCAGCCTGACAATGCCGGGGCGTGGAAGGTAAGCCAAATGGAGGTAATTGGGCAGGGCGTCTTCAATATCGGCAAGCTCCTGGGCCAAAGCGCTCTCGGTGTATCCGGTAACAATCAGTACGGCGTGGGCGAAAGCCTCGGACGAGGGAAACTTCCTGACAAGATCGGGCAGCACACGCTCGTCGAGCATGGTCAGTGTTTCAAACGGTACGCCCGGCATCGACACAATAATTTTTTTTCCGCTTTCAAACCACATAATCGGGGCAGTGCCGACACGGTTTTGAATCACACGGCAGACGGAGGGAACCATGGCCTGGGCGCGTGTCAGCTCGTTAAGCCTGAGGCCTCTGGCCTCGACCACCCGCTTGACATTTTCAAGAGTCGCGGCGTCCTCTATCATCGTGCCGCCGAAGAGGCGCGCCATGACAGTCTTTGTTATGTCGTCGCGTGTCGGGCCGAGCCCCCCGGTGGTGATTATGACATCGGCGTCGGAATCTAACCCGCGCCTTACGGCATCGGAAATCTCACGCTCGCCGTCGCCAACCACCTCCACGCGAGACAGCGCGGCGTTGACGCGGTCGAGACGCTTGGCAATGTCGGCCGCCAACGTGTTGACAACTTGCCCGATAAGGAGCTCGTCGCCAATATTTATAAGATAGATTTTCATATTTGGGTTCTTGCAAAAGGGGCGCTGTCATATCGGCAGAAGTCGCCGTCGAGGTATTTGAAATATCCGGCCATTGCCACCATGGCTGCATTGTCGGTGGTGAAAGCCCGGGCCGGTATAAAAGCCTCCAGCCCCCGAGTCGAGCAATAATTGGCCACGGCGTCGCGGAACCCCGAGTTGGCCGACACTCCGCCTCCGATCGCAACGGTCTTGACACCCGTCTGTTTGACCGCCTTGTCGAGCTTGTCGAGCAAGATTTGAATTATTGTAGCCTGGAGAGAGGCGGCGAGGTCGGCTTTGTTGCGCTCGATAAAATCGGGATCGGTTCGGACGGCATCGCGCAGGGTGTAGAGGAATGAGGTCTTGAGCCCTGAGAAACTGTAGTCGAGGCCGGGGATGTGGGGCCTGGCAAACTTGAACGCCGAGGGGTTACCGACCGCCGCAAGCCGGTCAATGTGTGGGCCGCCGGGATAGGGGAGTCCCATCACCTTGGCGCATTTGTCAAATGCCTCGCCGGCAGCGTCGTCGATCGTGCGCCCCAGAATCTCCATCTCTTTATAGCTGTTGACATAGATGATCTGGCTGTTGCCACCCGAGACCAGGAGGCACAGAAAAGGAAACTCAGGCACGCGGTCGTCGATGCCGGTTTTCACAAAATGGCTCAATACATGCCCCTGCAGATGGTTGACATCGACAATGGGAACACGCAGGGCAAGCGACATCCCTTTGGCAAATGAAGTGCCCACAAGCAGCGAGCCGAGCAACCCCGGCCCCCGGGTGAAAGCGATGGCGCTGAGCTGACTCTTGTCGACACCGGCACGGCGCAGGGCTGTGTCGACCACCGGCACGATGTTTTGCTGATGGGCGCGGGAAGCCAGCTCGGGCACAACGCCGCCAAACTCGGCATGGACCTGCTGAGAGGCGATAATGTTTGATTTAAGCAACCCGTCGACAATGACCGCTGCCGAGGTGTCGTCACACGACGACTCTATACCTAATATTACAGTACTCATTGAGTGTTTATCCAATTTTGACGCAAAATTACTCATTGTTTGCAAAAAAATAAGTAATTTTGGCATCCTTTTTGTTGTTTTGACTTTACCAACAGTCAAAAAGAAGAACATTTTTTAGTTAGCATGAATATCGAACATCACACCGTTGTGAGCCT
The DNA here is from genome assembly GCA_964394205.1 of uncultured Muribaculaceae bacterium. Lineage (GTDB taxonomy): Bacteria > Bacteroidota > Bacteroidia > Bacteroidales > Muribaculaceae > HGM05190. Next base: position 7,641 of record CAYMVS010000017.1, read on the forward strand.
TGAGCGGATAGAAGAAGAGCCCTCGGGCTCAACACAATCAATAGACACCAATGACCTGCCTGTCTTACCCACACGCGACCTTGTGCTTTTTCCCGATATCGCGATGCCGATACAGATTGGCCGCAAGTCGTCGCTTGAGCTTGTGACACGTGCCGAGGAGCAGGATCAGCCGATTGTCATCGCCTGTCAACGCGATTCACAGACAGAATATCCCGTGATACCGGGAGACCTGTTTGAATATGGCGTCATTGCCCGCATCGTCAAGCTGATTGACTTGCCAGACGGCAGCCATAACGTTATCGTTCACGCTATTGAGCGCGTCAAGTTGATTGGCAAAGGTGCAGGTCATGTGTTGCCCGGCTGCAACTCGGTCGCTGTCGAGCGCGTGCCCGAGCAGCCTTTTGCCGGCGATGCCCGCGACCGGCAGTTGGTGCAGCTCATCAAGGAGTCGGTCGCCGAGATAATAAACAAAGGGGGCGACATGGTGCCCCCCGAGTTAAAATTCAATCTTGACAACGCCACCGATCCCGATATGATTGTCAATCTTGTGAGCTGCCGGGCGCCGCTATCCAGCGAGGATCACGCGGCGCTGTTGAGCATCGACAGTATGTCGGCTCGCGCCGAGGCCCTGTTGGGCAAGCTGACCGAGATTTCCGATAAAGCATCGATTCTTGAAGACATACGCCGCAAAACACGCGAGGGGCTGAGCGAGAACCAGCGGCAGGCGTTCATGATGGCACAGCTCGAGGCGCTGCAGCATGAGATATATGGTGAGGACGGCGAGATTGAAGGCCTCAAGCAGCGTTTTGCCGAGCTTGGCACGAGCAATGAGGAGCTGCACAAGACTTTTGACCGCGAGATTGTCCGACTTGGCCGCATTAACCCCCAAAGCCCTGATTATAATGTGCTTTACAGTTATATTGACACCCTGCTGACGCTGCCGTGGGAGAAAAGCAGTGTGACCAACTCCGACTTTGCTATGGCCCGCGAGACTCTCAACGACAATCACTCGGGCCTCGAGAAGGTGAAGGAGCGCATCCTCGAGCAGATTGCCGTCTCTATCAATACCTCGGGGCAGAAGTCACCCATCATTTGCCTGGTGGGAGCTCCCGGTGTCGGCAAGACCTCGCTTGGGGCGTCGATAGCCAAAGCGATGGGGCGCGGGTTTGCGCGTGTGTCGCTTGGCGGGTTGCATGATGAATCGGAGATACGTGGTCACCGGCGCACCTATATCGGGGCGATGCCGGGTCGCATCATCTCGAGCATCATCAAGGCCGGCACACGCAATCCTGTCATCTTGCTTGACGAGATAGACAAAATCTCGAGCGACTTTCGCGGAGACCCTCAGGCAGCCTTGCTTGAAGTGCTCGACCCTGAGCAAAACCGCCGTTTTCATGACAATTATATAGACATCGATTTTGACCTGTCGCAGGTGATGTTTATCACCACCGCCAACACTCTGTCGACCATCTCACAGCCGCTGCTCGACCGCATGGAGGTGATTGAGATTTCAGGCTATCTGCCTGAGGAGAAGATTGATATTGCCAAACGCTACACTATCCCCCGGCTGTTGGAAGAGCTTGGTATGAAAGAGAGCAAGGTCAGATTCACTGAGGCGGCTTTGCTCGCCATCATTGAGGGATACACGGCCGAGAGCGGAGTGCGTCAGCTTGAAAACAAATTGGCCACGGTGTTGCGCCGTGTTCTGCTCCGCTCGATGACCGGAGGCCGGAAAATATCGGTCATCAGACCCTCGACGGTTGTCGACCTGCTTGGAGCTCCCCGTTACACCCCCGAGCGTTACGAGTTGCCCGAGCAGCCGGGTGTCGTGACCGGTCTTGCATGGACTGCCCTTGGTGGAACAATACTTTTCATCGAGGCATCATTGTCGCCGGCAAAAGAGCCCCGGCTCACCCTGACAGGTCAGCTCGGCGATGTCATGAAAGAGTCGGCCATGATAGCCCACCGGTTCATAATGTCACATGCCGAGGAGCTTGGAATAGACCGGGAGAAACTTGACACTCAGGCAGTTCATATCCATGTGCCCGAAGGAGCCACCCCCAAGGATGGCCCCTCGGCCGGTATCACGATGCTGACAGCATTGGTGTCGGCCTACACCGGGCGTCCGGTCAAACCGGCGTTGGCCATGACCGGCGAGCTCACTCTGCGCGGTCGTGTCCTCCCGGTAGGAGGCATCAAGGAGAAGATTCTTGCGGCCAAACGTGCCGGTGTCAATACAATCATTCTTTGTGAGGACAATAGAAAGGATGTGGCCGAGATAAAGGGTAACTATCTTGAGGGAATCACATTCCACTATGTCAAGAGTGCCATGGAGGTCATCGACCTTGCGCTCTCAAAATGAGAACTGTGCCATCAGGCCAACCCGACGTGCCCAACCGTGTGTGCCGTCAAAGTTCTGGCGTTTGCCAATGTTGAACTCGGCGCCGGCCTGGATGCGAGGTGTCAGGTTCCACATAAGGGTGGTCGAGCTGTATAATCCATATTTATACTCCGGGCCGGCAACCGCTTTTGAGGGGCAATAGCGCTCCTGACCAAAGGTTGTGGCAAGGAACAGGTTGGGCCTGAAGTTATATTGGAGGCCGGCGTAATATCCCCACGAGGCCGGCGCGTAGGCGCGCCCTACGTGCTCGGGGTCGGCCACGAGGTCATAGTTGCCTATCAGCAGGTCGCCGCCAAGGCCGGCATAGCCCTTGCCGGTGTTGACGGTGAAATAGACCGTCAGAGGATCAACCGGGCGGAAGACTGTGCTCAGCTGCACGCCCACGCCACATGGCATGTAGTTCTTTCCGGTCACCATGTCGCGATAGGGGAGCTGACGGGTGATTGCAGCCAGGCGAACGTGTTGTGTGTTGTCCCACTGATATTGCACAAATGCAGCGATATCTGGGATATACTGGTCGCGCTTGACGGCCTCGGTGCCGTTTATCGAAGCCATCGAGGGGGTCTCGGCCGACGCGGCGACTGTCCAGCGGTTGCGCCATGTGTGCATCCATCGGACAAGAACGGCCGTGTTTGACATCTTGACATTGGGACCCTGGGCGTCGATACACGGAGGAACGGCCGACGGGTCGCTGAATGTCGAGGTGGCGTAGCCAACGGTGAAATCGTTGAGGGTCGCGTAGGCTTTCTTGAGGTGGAAATCGCGGCTGCCGTAGCCGTTAAAATTGGCCTCGATATACACTTGGTAGTTGCCTAATTTCTTATTGCGGCCAATCACGCGGAAAAACAGGCATGTCCCGGCCGGGGTTGTGCCCATCGATTTGTCTTTCAGCGGGTCTTTGCCGCCGGTGGGTATCAGGTAGGGTGCAAACCCCGACGAGGGGAGCGCGCCGCCCCAGTCTCCATAACCCCTCATCCTGACACAGCCGCCTATACCCATCGCCAGGTCGGCATCCTTGCTCATAAACAGGAAATAGGGGGCGGCGGGGTCTTGGAAATGACGGAATTGGTCATAGTAGAACCCGACGATCAGTGAGTTGATCGAGTCGCGCTCAGGATTGTCACCATCGCCAAAGAAGATGTAGTGGTGGTCGTTGATGAGAGAGTCCATTTGGATCTCGGCCGGCGGTGTCGCCATGGCACTGATGGAGATGGCGACACCGGCAGCGGCAGTAAGTAGCAAGCGTGGAGTGATGTGATGCATAGCAAATCGAATGTGGATGAATATTATAATTAATTAACAATAGAAAAAGAAAATTGTTTTACCGGTGGCTGATTCAACAAACAACAATACGTGAGATTGGCGCTATATGGCTGAAAAATCAGCGCCGGCAAAGTATAGGTTAAACCGGGAGGCCTCAATTTTCACAAAATATTTGCAATAAAATATATGTATGCTTAATTTTGCCGAATATTTTTTAAGATGCCTGCAGGCAGTCAGTTAAGGTGAAAAAGATAATGAAGAAAAAAGACAATAAGAAAAGCGGTGCGTTGTTTGCCACACGTGTAGGAGTTATTGCAACCACTGTTGGATCGGCCGTGGGGTTGGGCAATATATGGCGCTTTCCATTTGAAGCCGGCGAGAATGGCGGAGGCGCGTTTTTGCTGTGCTATGTGCTGTTCACTCTGCTTGTTGGTGTTCCGCTCATCTGTGCCGAGTTTATCTTAGGCCGAGGCACACGCTGTAACATAATAGGAGCTTTCAGGCATCTCGCTCCCGGCACCAAATGGTGGATGACCGGTTGGATAGGAGTCATAGGAGCTATCCTTATCCCGGGATTTTATGCCGTGGTGGCCGGTTGGACAATAGAATATTTTGTGCAGTCGCTCTTTGGCGCTCTCGACTATGAAGACGTCAGCGGCTACCATCAGCATTTCGACTACTTTGCCACCGGTGTCTGGCGCCCATTGTTGTGGACTGTCATCTTCCTGTTGCTAAATTTCATCATTCTTGTCAAGGGAGCCCGCGGCATCGAGCGCTCGGCCAACATAATGATGCCGGTGCTTGCAGTGCTGCTCATAACCTTTTGTATCAATGGGTTGACCCTCGATAAGGCAAGCGAAGGACTTTATTTTCTTTTTCACCCTGACTTGTCGCATGTAAACAGCAAGATGTTGCTTTCGGCCATGGGGCAGTCGTTTTTCTCGCTAAGCATCGGGTTGGGCACAATGACAACCTACGCCACCTATTTCAAAGACAAGACATCGCTTGGCGGCAATGCTGTCACGACAGCGCTGCTTGATACCCTTGTGGCCATCCTTGCCGGCGTTATTATCTTCACGGCGCTGTTTTCGTTTGGGGGCGAGCCGGCAGCCGGTCCCAGGCTGGCTTTTGAGGTGCTCCCCGACATCTTCCATCGGCTCCCTCTGGGTGCTTTATGGTCGGCCTTGTTTTTCTTCCTTCTCATATTGGCCTCGCTCACCTCAACGGTGTCGATGCATGAGACTGTCATCAAATTTTTCACACAAGACTGTGGCATGAACCGAATGAAAGCCACCGTGGTCAACTGTGTGATTGTGCTGATTCTGGCCGTTTTAAGTTGCCTCAGCTTTGGGTGTTTGGCAGGGTGCAAAGTGTTTGGAATGACATTCTTCAACCTGTTTGATTATGTCTCGTCAAATGTGATATTGCCTCTTGGCGGACTGTTGATTTCACTCTTTGTTGGGTGGAAGATTGACCGCAAGCTACTGGTCAACCAGATGACAAACAATGGTGCGCTTAAAAACCATTTCCTTGGGCTGTTGATATTTTCGCTCAGATGGGTCGCTCCTTTGTCAATCATCCTGATTTTCGTCCACTCGATGGGGCTTATTTAAGGGCAGATAATAAAATCGTCAAACTTGTCGTTATTATTGCAAACATAATATTGACAAGATGAAATATATAAGTCTGCTTTTGGTCGCGTTAAGCATTTGCCTCACTGCTTGTAACCATAACGATGAGCCGCCAATGGAGGTTAATCTGCCAATTAACACTCAGTATCTGCCAAGTGGAGTGATATTTGATGTCACCGATGCCGATTTTAAGGAAACGGTAAAGCCCTGGCTTAATAAAAAGCTGATTGTTAATTCGGTAGACGAGATGCCCGACGACCCGTTAGGTTTCAACGAAAGTTATTATAAAATCAATTTCAACAATAATACCCTGTTATTATACTATGACCTTGACTTTTATAATATAGTGTCCTACCAAAACAGGTATTACCGTAATAATATTGAAAAAAGCTATTACTGGAGTATACAGATCGGCATAAACGGGAAACTTAATGAGGATGACAACAATATAGAAAAAGTTATATTCTCGCGCTACGCGCTGTTGGTGCCTAAATTGCCCGAAAATGCCGATGTGAATGTCTACATCAGTCTGACAGACCATAATTGGGATTGGAACAGAAAGTGACGAGTGAAACTTGCCTCGCCGCTCTTGCGGCTCTTTCGTATCGTTGCGCTCCCGATCCTCCGGCCCAATCTATAGGGGGGGATCGCGGGTCATTAACGTTGGACAAAAAAATAAGACCGTTGTAAGGGAATGATACAACGGTCTTTAAAGTGATTCGCACAGGATTCAAACCTGTAACCTTCTGATCCGTAGTCAGATGCTCTATTCAGTTGAGCTAAGGAGCCGTTCTCAACAGGCGTCTTGCCGTATTGCGAGTGCAAAGTTACATTGTTTTTTGAAAACTGCAAAATTTTTGCGCATTTTTTGAATGAAAAAATTCAGCCATAGTTAAAATTCAAAAAATGTTGGTGATTTAAAGAAATTTTTCCTTAAATTCGTGGGTTGATAGAAAGATAACAGGAAACCGGTTATGCCTCCGAATGTTTCTCAAGCATACCGGTTTCATAATTAGCCCGACCATGAAACATTGTTTGCTGATTGGTGCCGCTGTTGCGGCAATGGTTTTTGCAGGTGTCACTGACAGCTCGGCCGAGAAGTTGGTCATACTGCACACCAATGACACTCATTCACAAATTGATCCGAACGATAAGGATCAGGGCGGCATTTTGCGCCGCAAGGTGCTCGTCGACAGCGTCAGGGCTGTTGAGCCTAACGTGCTGCTGCTTGATGCCGGTGATGCCGTTCAGGGCTCGCTGTTCTTCACTCTCTTTGACGGGGAGGTGGAGCAGAAGATGCTCAACGAGCTTGGCTATGATGTGCAGATTGTCGGTAACCACGAGTTTGATAATGGTCTTGACAAGCTCGCCGCTCAATATAAAGGTGCATCGGCCACACTGCTCGCCACCAACTATGATTTTACCGGGACTCCGCTCGAGGGAATGTTCTCCCCATATATAATTAAGGAGATAGCCGGCAAGCGCATCGGTATTCTTGCTGTCAACGTCGACCCTAAGGGGTTGATTGATAGGGATAATTTTGCCGGGATGAAATATTTTGACGAGCTCACCACCGCCAATGCTATGGCGCGCTATCTCAAGGAGAACATGGGTGTGGACCTGGTGATCGCCCTCAGCCACATAGGATATGGATATGAAAAGGGTACCGACGACCGCGAGGTGGCGGCAGGTAGCAGCGACATAGACATCATTATTGGCGGTCACTCACACGATGCTGTCTATCCCGGCAACCCAAGAGGCTATGAGACAGTGCTTGAAAACCGGCTCGTTCACCCCGTGCAGATTGCTCAGATGGGCAAATCAGGGCTCTTGTTGGGCGAGATAACGATTGATTTTGATAAACCTGAGGGCGAGCGTATCTCAGCCCGGGCAATACCGGTTGACAATCGGCTGGACTCACAAATCACCGAGGCCGACCGGGCGCTGCTGGCGCCCTATCGCTGGCGCGTCGACTCGATAAGCGCCATCAGGGTGGGAGAGAGTGCCATTGAATTGCCATCGGACTCGCCGCAGCTGCGCAATCTGCTGAGCGACTGGGTGAAAACGGTCGGCGAGCGTCTTGCCGGGCGCAAGGTTGACTTTGCGTTGCTCAACAAGGGTGGAATCAGAAACTCTTTGCCCAAAGGGACTTTGACACAGGGAAACATCATCAATATGTTGCCTTTCAACAACCGTGTCGTGGTCGTTGAGCTTAAAGGCGACAGGCTGTTGGCGTTGATGGACACAATCGCCTCTCAGAGCGGTCAGGCTGTAAGCCGCCAGGTGAAGGGAACGTTTGACCGTAAGGCCTCCAAGATGAAGACGTTGAAAATCAACGGTAAAGATATCGACCCTGAAAAGATATATACCATCTCGACCATCGACTACCTGTGGCGCGGGGGTGACAGCATGACGCCTCTCACCGAGTCGACGCTTGTGGTGAAAAGTCCCAATCTGCTCTATCGCGACCTCATCAACGAGTTTGAGCCCGGCGGTGCCTTTCATGGGGTGGCTCTAAACTCAAAAGGTGAGCTTAGGCTAAAACCGGCCAAGTGACACATTAAAGAATATTAAATACCAATCAAATATCACACCATGAAAAAAAACGTATTGATCGCGACTGTCGCGACGGTAGCCGTAGGGGCGGCCATCGCTGTGGCGGCATTGTTGCCCGGCGGAAAAATCCTTCCAACGCTCTCGGCTCTCACCGGGCCGGTTGACGCCCCGGCAGCGTCATCGCCGGCTTCAACTGCTCCCGCCAAAGATAATGACAGCCAGGCCATGCAGATGTGGGTCGACTCGGTCTACAACTCGTTGAGCGGGCGCCAGAGGGTTGCCCAGCTCTTTTGCCCCCGGCTTGACGCGACTGACAATGCCGCGTGGCGCGCGCGCATCAAGACCCTTGTCACTACCGACGGTGTGGGGGGCATCCTGCTTGGAAAAGGGAATATTGCCACCTACGAGGCATTGATAAAATATGCCAAAAGCTTGTCGCGGGTGCCGTTGCTGGTGACTCTCGACGGAGAGTGGGGGCTGACGATGCGTCTCAGTGATGCCCCCAAATACCCTGTCACGATGGGGCTTGGAGCTATCACCGACCCTGAGGTGATGCACGACTACGGGCTTGAAACCGCCCGCGAGTGCCGTCTGTTGGGCATCAATGTCAATTTTGCCCCGGTGCTCGATGTCAATTCCAATCCGGCCAATCCTGTGATCGGCAACCGGTCTTTTGGCGAGGATCCCCAGAGGGTGGCCGCTCTTGGGGTGGCCTATTCCAAGGGGCTTGAAGATGGTGGTGTGATGTCGGTGGGAAAACATTTCCCCGGCCACGGCGACACAACGACCGACTCTCACAAGGAGATGACCACCGTGACTCACGACATGGCAACGCTTGAGAGTGTCGACCTCGTCCCTTTCAAGAAATATATAGATGCGGGCCTCTCGGCCATCATGGTCGGTCACCTCAAGGTGCCGGCGCTTGACAAGAGCGGAACTCCCGCCTCGCTTTCACCGGTCATTACCGGCGACTATCTCAAGAATGTCATGGGCTTCAAGGGGTTGGTGTTCACCGACGCCCTGGCCATGAAAGGAGCGTCGGCAGGCGTGGGTGTGAACAATTGCATCGCCGCTCTCAATGCCGGCGCCGACGTGCTGTTGGGTAGCGCCAATCCCGAAAAAGATATCGAGGCTGTCTATAACGCTGTCAAAAGCGGTAAGGTGAAAGAGCAGACAGTTGAGGCAGCCGTCAGGAAAGTGCTTGCCTACAAGTGGAAATTGGAAAATGCCGCGGCTCCAAAAGATAACCTGAGTGGAACCGCTCTCAAGCGCGCAATCAATTCGCCCCAGGCCGAGGCTATCCATCACCGTCTCGCCGCGGCGATGATGACCGTGGCCCGCAATGACGACTCGCTGTTGCCGCTCACCGACCTTGACAAGCGCAACATCGCCGTGGTGTCGCTTGGAGACGGAGCCGACAACGAGTTTGCCCGCTATTGTGCCAAGTATGCCCGCGTCGACAATCTGGCGTCGGTATCGGGCACATTGACTGCGGCTCAGCAGAAGGCTGTCGACAAGGCCGACGTTGTGATTGTCGGTGTGTTTGATAAAAAGGGGACAACCAGAGCTACTTTAGCCTCATTGATGAGCCACAAGAATGTCATCCCGGTGTTTTTTATCAATCCTTACAAAATCGCATCATTTGACAAGTCGCTTGAGAAGTGCCCCACGTTGGTGATGGCATGGGACGACACCCCCGAGCTGCGCAAGACGGCTCCTCAGGCTATATTCGGCGGAATCAAGGTCTCGGGACGGGTGCCGGTCAACATTGCCGGTGTCGCAAAGACGGGCGATGGCGTCACCCTCGAGAAGACACGTTTGGGTTACACCACGGCGGCAGCGGCAGGATTTCCCCGCCTGCAGGCAGTGATCGACTCGATTGCCGCGGTCAACCTGAAGGCCAACGCGGTGCCCGGACTCCAGATTCTCATTGCCAAAAAGGGTGACGTGATTATCGACTCAAACTATGGATACACCGATTTTATAAATAAGATACCGGTCAGCGACGTGACAATCTACGACCTGGCTTCGGTCTCAAAAGCCACCGGCACCCTTTCGGGCATCATGGAGGCGTATGACCGCGGGCTGTTCAAGCTTGACGATCGCGCTTCCGACTATATCCCGGGCCTAAAGGGGACCGACAAAGAGGATATCACGATACGTCAGCTGCTGTTTCACGAGACAGGCATCAAGCCGTCGCTCAACATGTATGACGTGGCGATGGACTCGGCGACCTATACCAAGCCCATCATGAAGTCAAAGCGCGACAATGTCTATTCGGTCAAGATTCAGGACGGCCTGTGGGGGCACAGCGGGGCTAAGTTGCGCCACGACATCGTCTCGTCGACCCCCGGTCATGGCTATGACATAGCCATAGGGCGTGACCTGTATGTCAACGAGGCGGCCTACGACACCATTATGGCCAATATCTATCGGTCACCGCTGTCACCCACAAAGGCTTACAACTATTCGTGTCTCAACTTTTGCCTGCTGATGGACCTCGAGCAGCGTCTCACCCAAACCCCCCACGACAAGTTTGTAGCCGAGGAGGTGTTTGGCCCCCTTGGCGCCTACCGTGTGGGCTACCGTCCAACCGAGTGGTATCGTCTCAACAATATCGCTCCCACCGAGAGTGACAAGTACCTGCGCCGGCAAACCGTCCATGGCTATGTGCACGACGAGCTGGCGGCCTTCTCGGGTGGCTTGCAGGGCAACGCAGGCTTGTTTGGCAATGCCGACGACCTGGCCAAGCTGATGCAGATGTGGCTCAACGGTGGCACTTACGGCGGTCATCGGTTCTTGTCGGAGGCAACGGTCAAAGAGTTTACCACAACCGTCAGCCCAACGTGCAACCGCGGTCTGGGTTTTGACAAGTGGGATGTGAAAAACGGCACGACTCTCTGTGGCACCCCGCCCTCGACATTCGGCCACACCGGTTTCACCGGGACTGTCTTTTGGGTAGACCCCACCAACGACATCATTTTCATCTTCCTGTGCAACCGTGTCAATCCGACCCGCGACAATAAGCAGTTCAGCCGCCTCAATCCACGCCGGGCCATGCTGACGGCGCTTTATGACATGGTCAACCAAAAGTGAGAAAAAACTGGGACAATGTGATGTGTTCTGACAAATATTCATTATATTTGCAAATATCAATCATGACTGGCCGCGAGCTTAACGTCTCGCGGTGAGAGTCAAAAACATAAAACAATAAAATCTATGGCAAAAGTATATGGAGCAGTCGAGGTGAACCCCGAGCGTTGCAAAGGCTGTGACCTATGTGTGGTGGCTTGCCCTTGCGGTGTGCTTGAATTGCAACCTCAGGAGGTCAACAACCGCGGGTATCACTTTGCGTTCCCCGCCAACGAGAGCGCCTGCATAGGGTGTGCCGCCTGTGCCGCGGTTTGTCCCGATGGGTGTATAACAGTGTATCGTTACATTGATAAGGAAAAGAACTGAACTATGAGCGAGCAAAACAATGAAGTGAAATTGATGAAAGGCAACGAGGCGATAGCCCATGCCGCCATCCGCTATGGATGTGACGGCTACTTCGGGTACCCTATCACGCCTCAGAGTGAGGTTCTGGAGACCCTCGAGGAGCTTATGCCCTGGGAGACAACCGGAATGGTTGTGCTTCAGGCCGAGAGCGAGGTCGCTGCCATCAATATGATTTATGGAGGCGCGTCGACAGGTAAGGCAGTGATGACATCGTCGTCAAGCCCCGGCGTGAGCCTCATGCAGGAGGGTATCTCCTATATCGCTGCCGGAGAGCTGCCGGCGCTGATTGTCAACGTGATGCGCGGAGGTCCCGGCTTGGGTACCATCCACCCCTCACAGAGCGACTATTTTCAGGCCACCAAAGGGGGCGGTCACGGCGACTATCACCTGATTGTGCTTGCACCGGCCACCGTGCAAGAGATGGCCGACTTTGTGGGGCTCGGTTTTGACCTCGCCTTCAAGTACCGTACACCGGCCATGATTCTGGCCGACGGTGTTGTCGGTCAGATGATGGAAAAGGTGGTTTTGCCCCCTTATCGCCCGCGCCTGACCGACGAGCAGATTGCCGAGCAACGCCCCTGGGCCGTCACGGGACGTGCCGCCTCCCGCGGGCACGCCAACATCGAGACCACCCTCGAGCTTGAAGACGACAAGATGGAGGAGATCAACCACCGCCTGCAGGCGACCTACCGCGACATAGAGCAAAACGAGGTGCGATATGAAAGCTATTACACCGACGATGCCGAGTATCTCATTGTGGCTTTCGGATCGATAGCGCGCATCTGTCTCAAGGCGATTGAGGATGCGCGCGAGGCCGGACTGAAAGTGGGCCTTGTTCGTCCCATCACCCTTTGGCCATTCCCTTACGCCGAGCTGACGCGTCTTTCCGGTCAGGTCAAGGGGATGCTGACAGTCGAGATCAACGCCGGGCAGATGGTGCAGGATGTCAGGCTGGCGGTAGAGGGTCGGGTGCCCGTGTTCCACTACGGACGTATGGGCGGCAATGTGCCCAACCCCGGTGAAGTAATTCAAGCTCTTAAAAAACACTTTAATGTAAACATCTGATGACACCTGAAGAGATTAAACAAAAAGGCACCGTCGTTGCCTGCAAGCCACGCCTGCTCAACGACAACCACATGCACTACTGCCCCGGATGCAGCCACGGTGTCGTTCACCGCTTGATTGCCGAGTTGCTCGACGAGATGAAACTGGACAACAATGCCATTGGCGTTGCCCCGGTGGGATGTGCCGTGTTTGCTTATAACTATATCGACATAGACTGGATTGAGGCTGCCCACGGTCGTGCGCCGGCTGTGGCGACTGCCGCCCATCGTCTTAACCCCGACCGCCTTGTGTTTACCTATCAGGGCGACGGCGATCTCGCCGCGATCGGTACGGCCGAGACCATTCATGCCGCCAACCGCGGTGAAAACATCACCATCATCTTTATCAACAACGGCATTTATGGCATGACCGGCGGCCAGATGGCCCCCACCACACTCGAGGGTATGAAGACTGCCACCACCCCCTATGGCCGTCGGGTTGACCTTAATGGTTATCCTCTGAATATCACACCTTTGCTTGCCGAGCTTCCGGGCACATGCTATGTGACCCGACAGAGCGTTCACAACCCGGCCTCGGTGCGTAAGGCAAAGGCTGCCATCAAAAAGGCGTTTACCAACTCGCTTGAACACCGGGGCTGCTCGGTGGTAGAGATTGTCGGCACCTGCTCGTCGGGGTGGAAGATGACCCCCGAGAAGGCCAACGCCTGGATGGAGGAACACATGTTTGCCCACTATGTGCCGGGCGACCTCAAGGACACCACTAAAGAATAAGAGACATGAAAGAAGAAATAATTATAGCCGGATTTGGCGGCCAGGGAGTTTTGTCAATGGGAAAGATTCTGGCATACGCCGGGCTTCTCGATGGCCTTGAGGTCAGCTGGATGCCCTCTTACGGGCCCGAACAACGCGGTGGCACGGCCAATGTCACGGTCATCTTGAGCGATGGAAAGATCTCGTCGCCTGTGCTTGACAGCTTTGACACAGCTGTGATTCTCAATCAGCAGAGCCTTGACAAATTTGAGTCAAAGGTGAAACCGGGGGGTACACTCATCTACGACCCCTACGGCATCCACCGTCTGCCTGAGCGCAAAGACATAAATATCGTTTGTGTCGAGGCGATGGAGGCGACATTTGAGATGGCATCGTCAAAAACCTACAACATGCTGTTGCTCGGCGCGCTGTTAGGTGTCAGAGGGCTGGTGCCGGTTGAGAGTGTCATGAAAGGACTTAAGAAAACCCTTCCCGAGCGTCACCACCACCTGCTTCCTCTCAACCGCGAGGCCATCACCCGCGGCATGGAGTTGGTCAAGAAGGCGTAAAATCTCCGGGCTCATTCTCCGTTCGGAAAATTGAGGAGCGGCTAAATAAACAACGGGCGGTTGCACTTGCGGTCGGTACATCATTGAAGATGTCGACGCCGGTGCAACCGCCCGGTCTTTTGGTATGGCCTATTGTTTTTTGGGGATGGCGTTGAGTTTGTCGAGATACCACCCGACGGTTTTTTCAAGGCCCTCCTGAAATTGCAGCGAGGGCTGCCAGCCAAGCTCGTTTTTCAGTTTGGTAGAGTCGATGGCATAGCGCAGGTCGTGACCCTTACGGTCGGTGACAAACGTGATGAGCCGGTCGCTGTGCCCCTCGGGGTTGCCCAACAGCCGGTCGACTGTTTTTATAATCAGCCTGACGATGTCGATGTTTTTCCACTCATTGAAACCACCTATATTATATGTGTCGCCGGGATTGCCTCGATGGAAGATGATATCGATGGCTCGGGCATGGTCTTCGACATAGAGCCAGTCGCGTATGTTCTCGCCGCGACCGTAGACCGGCAATGGTTTGCCGGCTATTATGTTGCTTATAAACAGGGGAATGAGTTTCTCGGGATATTGGTTTGGCCCATAGTTGTTTGAGCAGTTTGTCACAATGGTCGGCATGCCGTAGGTGTCGTGCCAGGCGCGCACGAAGTGGTCGCTCGAGGCTTTGGAGGCGGAATAGGGGGAGTGGGGGGCATAGCGGGTGGTCTCGACAAACAGCTCGGAGCCGTAGGCCGTTCCCCCGGTTGGCGAGTCGATACCCTCGGGGTGGGTTATCTCAAGGGCCCCATAGACCTCGTCGGTCGATATGTGGTAGAAACGCTTGCCTGCATAACCCTCGGGGAGCGATTCCCAGTGCTCACGGGCGGCCTGAAGGAGGCTGAGAGTGCCCATCACATTGGTCCGCGCAAATGTGAACGGGTCGGAAATCGAGCGGTCCACGTGACTCTCGGCTGCAAGGTGGATGATGCCGTCGATATTGTAATCTTTGATGACCCGCCTCATCGCCGGGAGGTCACAGATGTCGGCCTGCACAAAATGATAGTTTTGAGCGTCGGCCACATCTGCCAGATTGTCAAGGTTGCCGGCGTAGGTCAGCGCGTCGACATTGACAATGGTGTAGTCGGGGTATTTGTTGACAAACAGTCTTACAACATGGCTGCCTATAAAGCCGGCGCCACCGGTAATCATTATGTTGCGTTTCATCACTTGAGTCGGTTGATACATTTTTTCAGGGAGTCTCTCCAATAGGGAACAGATAGTCCGAATGTTTCTTTAAAGAGGGTTTTGTCAAGCACCGAGTAGGCCGGCCTTTCTACCGGCGAGGGGAACTCGTCGCTGTGACAAGGGGATATAAGGCAGTCGTCATGGCCGGCAATGGCGGCGATGTCGACGGCAAAGTCATACCATGAGCAAACGCCTTCGTTGCTGTAATGATAGATGCCGGGATGGGTGTCGTATTGGCGGCTTGAGATAATGTCGACAATCGCTTTTGCCAGATCGACGGCATAGGTCGGGGTGCCGGTCTGATCAAAAACCACCTTGAGCGAAGGGCGGGTCGAGGTCAGCTCAAGCATTGTCTTGACAAAATTTTTGCCATATTCGGAGTAAAGCCACGACGTGCGCAACACTATATATCGGCATCCCGAGGCTGTGATCGCCTGCTCGCCATGGAGCTTTGTCAGGCCATACACACCGGTGGGCGATGGCTCCTGATCCTCGCGCCGGGGAGTGTTGCCGTCGGCGCCGCCAAACACATAGTCGGTCGAGATGTGGATCAGGAAAGCGCCGTTGGCCCGTGCCGCCGAGGCGAGATTGGCAACCGCCGTGGCGTTGAGTAGCTCGGCGGCAGTGGGGTCGCTCTCGGCGCGGTTTACATCGGTATAGGCGGCACAATTGACTATGACATCGACCATGTTGCCGGCGACAGCTTTGTCAACGGCGGCGGCGTCGGTGATGTCGAGAGTGTCGACATCGGTAAAAATGTATTCATCGGCAGTCGACGGCGACAGCTCTCTGATCGAGCGTCCTAACTGGCCGTTGGAGCCTGTGACAAGAATTTTCATTCAAAGGGTGTTGTAAAGTCTTTCAGCAAGGGGTTGCGCATATCTTTGTCGCTGAGTATAACCTCATCGGGGGCCAGATGCCAGTCAATGCCCAGCGTGGGGTCGACAATCGAGACTCCACCCTCGGCCTCGGGGTGATAGTAGTCCGAGCATTTGTACTGGAACACGGCGCGGTTGCTCAACACGGCAAACCCGTGGGCAAACCCCTCGGGGATGAACAGGCGCCGGTGATTGTCGGCCGACAGCTCTACGGCAACATGACGGCCGTAGGTTGCCGACGAGCGGCGCAGGTCAAGAGCCACGTCGAGCACCCGCCCCTCGACACAGCTCACAAGTTTTGCCTGGGCGTAGGGAGGTCGCTGGAAATGAAGACCTCTCATGACACCGCGTGTCGACATTGACTCGTTCTCCTGGACAAAGCGCCCAATCTTATCGTATGCCTCGGCGCGCCATGTCTCCATGAAGTACCCTCGGGAGTCGGTAAAGACGCGGGGTTCAATAATCAGGACCCCCTCGATATCGGTTTTAATGATGTTCATGCTCAGTCAAGGTTGTTAAAGCCGGGAGTCTGGCTCTCGCCGGCTATACGCATCAGGTATTGTCCATACTGGTTCTTTAGCATGGGGCGGGCAATCTCCTCGAGTTTCTCGCGGCTTATCCATCCGCGGCGATAGGCAATTCCCTCAAGACAGGATATTTTCAACCCCTGGCGTTTTTCAAGCACCTCGACATAGATCGAGGCCTCGGCCAAAGAGTCGTGGGTGCCGGTGTCGAGCCATGCAAAACCGCGCGGCAGGGGGGTGACATTGAGTTTGCCGGCCTCAAGGAACGCCTGGTTGACACTGGTTATCTCGAGCTCTCCGCGCGCCGACGGTTTGATGCCGGCGGCAATGTCGATGGCGCTGTTGGGGTAAAAGTAAAGCCCCACCACGGCATAGTTTGAACGAGGATGGGCCGGCTTCTCCTCGATGGAGAGACATCGCCCCGACGCGTCAAACTCGGCCACGCCATAGCGCTCGGGATCGTTGACACGATAGCCAAACACGGTGGCCTTGTCCTCTTGCTCGGCGCGCCTGACCGACTCGGCAAGCACTTTTGAGAATCCAGGCCCATGGAAAATGTTGTCGCCAAGCACAAGGCAAACCGCATCGTCGCCCACAAACTCTCTCCCGATGATCAAAGCCTGGGCAAGCCCCTCGGGCCGGGGCTGCTCGGCGTAACTCAACCTGAGGCCAAAGTCGCTGCCATCGCCAAGCAGGCGCTTGAACGACGGCAGATCGTCGGGTGTCGTTATGACCAAAATGTCGCGTATGCCGGCAAGCATGAGCGTCGACATGGGGTAGTAGATCATCGGTTTGTCAAAAACCGGCAACAGCTGCTTGCTGACCCCCTTGGTGATGGGGTATAGCCTGGTGCCACTACCTCCGGCGAGAACTATTCCTTTCATAATCAATTTTTATGCAAAGGTAGAAAAAAAAAGTGATTTTTTATGCCCGGTAAATAAGAAAGTAAAGTTTCCACTTTCCCGTTTCCACCCGTCTCCTGAACACTTCCGGGAACAGGTGCCATTACTTGGCTTATCTTTGTCATCATCGTTATACCAGGTAAATGTAAAACAAGACGTCAACTCAAATAGCATGATAAGCAAAAGCGCTTAGTGTTGTAGAGAATGATGTTACGCCATTCGGCTGAATGATAGGTGGATATAAGTATTTGTATTGGAGTGGCAAAACTTTTTGGCGAAGCGATTTGTTTGTGAAATAAAAGAGATGTATCTTTGCAATATAAATGATATCACTATGGCATTAGCAGCAAAAAGAAAATCAGCTATGTTTCGGTTGCATGCCGAGCTTATTGACCGCCTTAAGCAGTTGGCTGCCCGCGATAATCGCAGCCTAAACAACTACGTTGAAACTGTTTTGATGGATGTGGCATATAACACACCCAACGCTACAACTGTGGCAGCAATGAATGAAGCGCAAAACGATGAAAACCTCACCACAGTTGACATGAACAGTTATGAGTCGTTTCTTAAATCTCTTGACTTGAAATGAAAGAGATAAAGAGTGGCAAACAATTCAAGAAAGATTTGAAGAAGTTTGCCAATCAGCCAAAAAAGTTGATGGAGTTGTACTACTTCATTGACAACTATCTGCGCACCGGCGCTTCAATCCCCGACAAGTATAGTGCACACATGTTGCATGGTGATTACAGCGGGCATATGGAATGTCATATCGAGGGAGACTTTCTACTAATATGGATTGACCAGACAACAAATGTGATAAAGCTAATTCGAGTCGGTAGTCATTCCGAATTGTTCGGTTAAAAGAAATAGCCTGACGACTTATTTTGGTTTCGAAATATGGGAGGCATGAACAGATTTGCAGTATCCGACTGATGCCGCTCGTCAAAATCGCTTTGCGACTGCTTTATGAAATTGACGATGTCGGCGAGCCAACGAGCCAACGAGAGTTGGACGACCGGTGGCCATAGCCCGTAAAATGCCGGTCTGCATGAGGTACATTCTGCAGACGGAGTGGAATATATAAGGCCTGAGAAAAAATCGATCATTTTTAGCCAATACTCCCTTTTTTACCAAATATTTCTCATTGCCGCGTCGACATTTTCATGAATGAACCTCCCTCGGGGCTGTCGACTGCCCACAGAAAGTTGGGTCGCGAGACCGACACTGCTGTTCTCAGGAATTGCCCCGGTTTTATCAGGTAGTCATTGTAAGGGTTGTCGCTATGCAGGGCTATCAGGTTGTCTGTTTGATTGTCGATATATTGATGGCCGCGCGTCACCGGGTGTCCTTTGTAAGAGAGAAAGGCTACGTTACGGTCGGTAATGACGATACCATCTTTAACATCCCTGACCACCGTGACGTCGGCCGCTGCCAAAAGGGAGAAGAGAGAAATGGCCGACAGGGAGGTGAGAGTCACCATGATGGTCTTGTAGTGTCTTTCGAGCGGCTTCAGGGTTTTGAAGCGCCTCAGTATTGGGTAAAGCCCGATGATAAGCAGGCAGGCCAACATTGGAATGATAATGGTTATAAACCCGGTGATTGACATTGTCATCTTAATCTCAATTTTTAATTGCCGTTAATTTCTGCAAATTTAATCTTTTTAGCTGAACACACCGTGGCGGCGAGGCGTTAAATGAGTGATTTAAAACTAAAAATTTAGAGTTATGACATACCAAGAAACTATCAGTTCAAGCCGAGTCGTGTTAGTGGAGTTTTATGCCACCTGGTGTCCTCATTGCCATCGCATGATGCCGGTCGTGGCTCAGGTGTCGGAATTGCTTGAGGGGCGCGTTCCCGTCTATCAGCTTGATATCGACAAAAACCAGGAGACAGCCGACGAGTATAACGTAACCTCTGTGCCGACATTTTTGATTTATGTCGATGGCTGGGAGGTTTGGCGTCACAGCGGCGAGATTGCCGGCGAGGCTTTGCTCGGCAAGGTTGAGAGCTATCTGTAAATCAGCGCGATATGGAAAGTGTAAAGCCCGATTTGTTGAACGATCTGCTTGATTGTCTGCAAGTGCCCCACACAAAGGCATACACCGCCCGTAGGCTACGCTCGGTGACTTTCCCGTCGCTTTTCGGCCTGTCAAAGCTGCTGAGTGAGTATGGAGTGGAGAGCGCGGGTTATCGCCTCTCGGCTCCATCTCAGCTTGAGGCGCTGACACCGCCTTTTGTCGCCCAGACCTCGGTCGGTTTTGTCATTGTGAAAGAGGTTGGGCGTGAAAGTGTCACCTACATGACCGAGGGAGCCACAGAGTCAATGCCCCGGGATGGTTTTGCCAAGGCGTTCAGCGGGTTGGTTTTTCAGGCATATCCCACAGCCGCGTCGGTTGAGCCCGATTATGCGCTGCACCGGCGTGTCGAGTGGTTCTCGAAGGCGCAGCCGAGGTTGCTGGCGCTTGTGGTGGCGTTTTTGCTTACGACGGCCATTGTGGTCGACGGATGGTGGAGACACCCCTGGGGGCTGCTGTTGATTGCCTTTGACACGTTCGGGCTCTGGTTGTCATATATGCTGGTCCAGAAAACGTTTGGAATCACGACCAAGTCGGCCGACCGTGTTTGCGGCGTTCTGCAAAAGGGCGGTTGCGACCATATCCTGTCGTCATCGGCATCAAAGTTCATGGGAATGTTTGGTTGGAGTGAGGTCGGATTTGCCTACTTCTCTGTCAGCCTGCTGGCTTTGTTGCTTTTCCCGTCGTCGGTCGGGGCGCTGGCACTGTGCAATCTTTGCTGTCTGCCCTATACATTGTGGAGTATCTGGTATCAGCGTTTCAAAGCCCACCATTGGTGTACGCTCTGTGTCGGGGTTCAGCTGACATTGTGGTGTCTTTTCTTTTGCTATCTGTTGGGAGGGGTCACCGTCAATGCTTTCCACATCGACTTGCCGCTCTTCATGCTTGGAGCATCCTATCTTGGCGTCCTGTTAGGGCTGAACAATCTCGCGCCCTTTATTCATAAACCCTCAAAAAGAGTTTGAAAAGATGAAAACAAAGCCTTTACATATACCGCGGCCCGACTTTCCGCCCCAGATGCAACTGACGGCGCGCGAGCTCAACGATGCCCGTCTCACCGACCGGCGAACGCGCCTCACACCCAAGCGTCTGCGCGACATGGCGTCGAAGACCCGACGATAGCGGGAGCAGGTGACAGTGTGGACCATTTTTTTGAAAGCACATCCTTTGGCCGGCTTATGCCGGCCGATAGGATGTGTCTTTATGTAAATATGTGGTTTACAGGTGTGTGAGTGTTGACTCGAGGGTGGGGTGCATTTTATCGGTATCCCCATGGATGTATTACATCAAAAAAAAGTGAAATTTTTTGTTGGATATCCCAAAAAGATTATTACTTTTGCATAAAATTTTCTAACTTGCCGATAGGATGTGGCTGGCGGGTCTGGTCGCTCGTTGAGGTCGGTTGGAGGCATAGGGTAGACCGGTAGGTTTCCTTTATGTCATTTGAAGTAACATGCATCTTTCAAAGTTGAATGTGGAAGTATCAACCGTTGGTGTCTGATCGTTGTTTTATTCAACAATTGCCTGTCATTTTAGCTTATCTGACTTTTTGAAATTTGATGAAAAGACAATGACACACACACACACACAACCGCTTGATCTTGGTTTTGATTTTGAAACGGAGCGGTAAACAAGTTTAACCAATCAAATAATGGAATTGGTGTTTATATATAAATAATGTGTAAATATCGGTTCTGACAAACAGAAACAATGGAAACAGTCAACACAGGGGCTCAAAAGCCTGTCTTGAGTGACAAAAAATGGGCGCGATGGACCGCACTCACGCTGCTTGCATCGGCCATGCTTTTCAGTTACATCTTCATGGATGTTCTCTCGCCCCTTCAGGAGGCGCTTCAGCAGACCAAAGGTTGGGGCCCTGAGGCTTACGGCCGTTTTGCCGGCTCGGAGACTTTCCTTAATGTTTTTGTTTTCTTCCTTATTTTTGCCGGAATCATCCTTGACAAGATGGGGGTTAGGTTTACAGCCATCCTCTCGGGCACGGTGATGCTTGTCGGCGCGACAATCAACTGGTATGCGCTCACGCCGATGTTTGACGGGAGCTCGCTCGAGGCTTTCTTTGACCGTTTCATGAATCTGCCCGACACGTGGTGGAACATCACACCGTTCTTCAAGGGGATGCCGGCGTCGGCCAAAATGTCGGCCATCGGCTTTATGTTTTTTGGCTGTGGCGTTGAGATGGCCGGTATAACCGTGAGCCGTGGCATTGTCAAATGGTTTGCCGGCAAGGAGATGGCCCTGGCGATGGGCATCGAGATGGCCCTGGCCCGTTGTGGAGTGGCAATCGTGTTTCTCGGCTCGCCGGCGATTGCCTATTTCCATGACAACCTGAGTGTGTCGCGCTCGGTCGGTTTCTCGGTCCTTTTGTTGCTGATAGGCCTCATTTCGTTTATCGTCTATGGCTTTATGGACATGCGTCTGGAGAAGGAGCAGGGCGGCCGCAACGAGGAAAAGGACGATCCCTTCAAGGTGAGCGACCTGAAGTTTCTGTTGGGCTCTAAGGTGTTCTGGATTGTTGCGATGCTTTGTGTGCTGTACTATTCGGCCATTTTCCCGTTCCAAAAATATGCCAACAACATGTTGCAGTGCAACCTGGGCATCACTGCCGAGCAGGCGAGCAACATCTTCTTTGTTTTCCCGCTCGGAGCTGCAGCGATCACTCCGTTTTTGGGTAACTTCCTTGACCGTCGTGGCAAAGGGGTGACGATGCTGATTCTCGGCGCGGTGCTTATGATTGTGTGTCATCTGACGTTTGCGTTCCTTTTGCCCGCCACCAAGTCGGCCCTGATTGCCTACGCCGCCATCGTCCTGCTTGGCATCTCGTTCTCGCTTGTCCCCGCCTCACTGTGGCCCTCGGTTCCCAAACTGGTTGACAACAAGCTGCTTGGTTCGGCCTACGCCATGATATTCTGGATTCAGAACATCGGTCTCTACGCTTTCCCGATGATTATCGGCAGTGTGCTGGCCTCGACAAATCCCGGTGTGACCGACCCGATGAAATATAACTATACAGTCCCGATGACGCTGTTTGCGTCGCTCGGTGTGCTCGCGCTCCTTTTTGGCCTGTGGCTTAAAGTGGTCGACATCAAAGGTCACTATGGCCTTGAGCTCCCCAACGTTAAAGGACAGGATGAGAAAGTGGAGCTCGACGCAATGGAGTGATAGGCTCACTCCCCCGGCTTCTTACCTATGATTACCAAAGTTTACTTTTTTAACAACCATGAACAAACATTTTCTGACCGCCATGGCTATGGTCATGGCAATGTCGGCCTCAGCTGCCGGCACAATCTATGTCTCACCAACAGGTGATGACAATGGCTCGGGCGCAGCCGACGCGCCCTACGCAACTATTGCAAAAGCGATTGAAGTTGTTGAACCCGGAGGCACAATCCTCGTTCACGCAGGTGTTTACAACATTTCGGAGCGTATCAAGGTGCCCGAGAAAGCCACCACCGAGGCTACACGCATCAAGCTGTGGGCCTACGGTGACGGCGAGGTGATCATCGACGGCACCAACATGGCTCCCAAGAGCGAGATGGAGTTTAAGATGGCTCGCTGCATGTACTTCCCTTATTATGCAAACTATTGGCATGTGAAAGGTATCACCTTCCAGAATGCCAAGGATAACGGTGTCAAGGTTGAAGGCAGCTACAACATTTTTGAGCGCTGTGTCTTCCGCGGAAACAATGACACCGGTCTCCAGATAGGTATGTTCAAGGATTGGGGCATCGAGGAGACAAAGAGCTTCCCCGTCAAGGGTACTCCCGAGTTTAACCCCGGCTACACTTACTGCCGTGGCAACAAGGTGCTCAACTGTGACTCATACAACAACTATGACGCAAAGACTTTCAGCGGAAACGACGACGGCGGTGATGCCGACGGTTTTGCCTGCAAGCTTTTCCCCGGCCCCGGCACAGAGTTTGTCGGTTGTCGTGCCTGGAACAACTCCGACGACAACTGGGACCTCTATATGGTTTATCATCCCGTTGTGATCAACAACTGCTGGGCCTGGAACGCCGCTCTTGACGAGAACGACAACACCACCCCCGGCAACGGTAACGGTTTCAAGCTTGGCGGTGGCGGCTCATCGGGTGGCGCTGCATTTGCCCAGTCGACCGGTGCCCACGTGGTGACCAACTGTGTCTCTTTCTCAAACACCAAGAAGGGCTTTGACCAGAACAATGCCTACGAGGGTATGTACCTATTTAATAATGTGGCTTGGGATAATGACTATAACTACCGTTTCCCCACCGTGTTCCAGTATGGCGGTATGCACATACGCAACTGTATCGGTTTCAAACCGCGCACACTCAACCACGAGTTCCTCTCCGGAAGCAAGGAGGGTTCTCAACTGCCCAACACTGATTACAACTCTTGGACAACAATTGACGGCTGCGACCCCTACAAAGACGGCAACAAGGTAAATAAGACCAAAATCTATGCCGCCGACCACAGCGCCCAGTTCATGTCGCTCTCAATCGCCGACGCCAAGGCCGCCCGTCTCCCCGACGGCTCTCTGCCCGAAAACAATTTTGCCCGTCTCGTGCAGGGTAGCAAGTTTATCGATGCCGGCCAGGTTATCAAAGATTTTGTTCCCGTCCGTTTCATGACCGAGGCCGAGGCTGTTTCACATGGCCTTGAGCTTGTGACCGCAGCTCCTGTAACCATCGAGTATAATGATGGCGGTGCCGATATGGGCGCCTTTGAAAGCGGCACAACAACCGCCGGCCGCATCAATCACATCTCGGGCGACGCCGACCAGACAGTGTATGCCGGTAACGAGATTCAGCCCATCGTTGTGAAATGGGGCGGTGCAGCTACCGATGTCACCATCGAGGGTCTTGTTGAAGGCCTGACTGCTACAAAAGATGCCGAGGTTTCTTCTGTTACCATTGCCGGCACTCTCAACCAGTCTACACAGATTGTGGTGACCACCGTTGGTGGCGAGACCTCTGCCTCTCTTACATTCAACCTCACTGCCTCTACCGTTGCTCCCGCCACTCTGGAATGTACCACAGGCAATGCAACTCAAACCGTGTTCCACGGCGAGTCGGTTAAGCCCATTACATTTGTTGCCGGCGGCGGCGCGACCTCAATCAGTGTCGCCGACCTCCCCGAGGGCCTTTCAGCTACAGTTGACGGCCTGTCACTGACAATCACCGGTAACCCCACCGCCGAGGGTCGCTACACCGTGACTGCCGAGGGTGGCATGACCCCCGTCAGCATGGGCGGTTCAATCTCTCTCGAGATCGCATCGGTCGTTCTCACCGGCGACTGGTATCACATCGACGAGCCTCTGGAGTCGGTTCACAGCGATCTGGCAGGTGTCGTTTCAATCGAGAGCGGCAGCAGCTACACAACGGTTTGGAATCCCGAGTATGACGAGAATGGCACAGTGCCCGGCGGTTGCACCAAGGGTGCTGTAAACGTCGAGCGCGACGGCGCCCTCGTCTGGAAACTTCCCTCACTCCTTGAGCTCAAGGCCAACGTTCACTTCACCGGCGGTCGCACCCTCAAGGTAACATGGCAGTATGAAGGCGAGTCGACCGTTCACACTTGGAAAAGCTCAAGCATGAAGAAAACAACCCTCACCGGTTGGGACCTCATGTCCAACGCCGGCATCGAGCCCGCCAACCGTCCCGTCACCGTTAAGTTTGTTAACGAGGGCAACAACGGCGGTATACGCATCTATGACTTCTATGTGAAAGTTTACCGCGACGCTCCCGCCGGTATTGCCAACACCACAGTTGCTGCCGACGAGCTCAGCCTCTACATGACCGACGGCGCTATCGTCATGAATCTTGACAACATCGCCGGTTCGCGCCTCTACAGCCTCGACGGCAAGGTAGTCGCTCAGTCAATGATGAGCACCATCCTCCCCCTCACCAACGTGGCTCGCGGCAACATGTACCTCCTTCAGGTTATCACAAAAGACGGTAAAAACATTGTCAAGAAAGTGATTGTCAAATAATCGACCTCACTTAAACCAACACTCATCAAACGAGAGGCTGTGTCAAAAAAATTGGCGCAGCCTCTTTTGTTAAATTAGGGTCGGCTGACAGTCGGAGGGCGGCGGGTTTTGAGGATTGGGAACAGGATTGTAACAAAACGCCGGCGGCGCTTTGTTGGCTGGCGGACAGAACTTTTGAAAGTACATGAAAAAAGTGGCTGTTTTGACGCTGCCTCTTTTCATAATGTGTTTTTCAACATATATTTTTTTCTTTGAAAATGCTGCCTAATTCAAATAAACGCTTAACTTTGACAACATGGTTGTTAAACCTAATACTTGAAGATGTTGATCATCGAACGATTTTGGCCTCTCGGCTGATCTCTGATTTTTAACTAAATGGCTTGAAAGATGAAACGAACACTCAAATATTTTTTGATTGCTATCGAGGTATGTGTCTTGTTTGCGGTATTCTATCGTATCGACCCATCAACTCCGATACAGGCATTTTTCGCGTCAATATTTTTCAGCGCAATAAGTTTAATGATGTATTTGGCTATAGCTGAAATAGTTCGCCGTTATAAATGCGGCGAACAAATATGGACGTGGCAAGACGAAAAACCGCGAAAATTGCCGTTATGGTATAGGATAATATCAAATATATTCCGTTAAACATGTGTCCCTCATGACTAACCCGAGGGAGGGGTGACTTTGCCACAAACAAAATTACCTCTTTGTCAGTTCACCTGACATTGGCATAATCTAACGGTTGGTGCCGGCGTTTATCCCTCTCTCTTTGGGTAGATGAAGCGTGCCAGGCCGTAGATGTAGCGCCTGAAGCCGGGCCGATAGTCTAAAAGCCGGTCAAACCACCCAAGGCGCGGGGTTATGAGTTTGACCACATACCCTACATAAAACATTGCAAAAAGTGTCCCGACGCCAACAACTGTCACTGGCCACGCCCCGAAAAAACAGTATCCCGATATCACGGCCAATACCACGAGCATGGTGTCAACGATGATTTTTATGACAGGGAACGGGCGGCCGGTCACGCGTGAGATGGCAACCTGGATCCCTTCGCCGGGCATCGTCACCGACCCACATCTTATTTCCATTGCAACCCCCAGGCCAAGCACAGTTGCCCCGGCTAATTGGGCGATTATCTGACTGGGCAGACTTTGGTAAGTGGAAAACCATGAGGTGACATACATGTTTATGTCAAGAAATGCTCCAAACACAAATCCAACCAACAGCTGAAAAAGCTGAACCGGCTCAAACTTCTTTCTAAGCACCGCCACCTGGGCCAATACAAGAATGACATTCATCAGGTTGGTGTAGCCCCCTATTGTCCATGCCGGAACCAACCGGGCCTCGCCCGCGAGCGTGAACGACATGGGAATGGA
This sequence comes from uncultured Muribaculaceae bacterium, assembly GCA_964394205.1. GTDB lineage: Bacteria > Bacteroidota > Bacteroidia > Bacteroidales > Muribaculaceae > HGM05190. The sequence goes on from CAYMVS010000017.1 coordinate 34,338, forward strand.
GGAAATCACTCCACTGCCCAAATTTGACCGGACACATAGCGCCACACCAAAAGTCATTAAAAACATCGACAGCAACAATAATAAATGTTGCCAGAAAAAACCTATTACCTTATCTTTACTAAGTACCATAATGTGTCTGCAAAATTACAAATAAATTTGCAGACACATATCTCGACATGTCATGGAATTGCAACTGTTGCCCGGTGACTTGCCGGCGTCGCCGGAAATTCATACCTTTGCAAAAATTAAATTATGGAATCAATGAATAGATTACTATCAATAATGATTTTTGTGGTCGCAGTTGCTGCATCATACGCTGACAGCTCTTTATCCAATTTTAAAGGTGTGTGGGCGAGCGATAATGCAGAGGCTGTTATAACTGATTCGGTCTGTATCTATTTCGCTAAAGTTGACAGCACAATGCAAGCAACTCTTGAGATTCCCTCACTCGGCATAACTCACCAGACAACGTTTGATAAAAGTGGAACAGTAACATCTTTGAACTCATCGTCCCCGCTTGAAATAATAAGAGAAGACGATGAAATAAAAATCAATGGGAGTCTGCTGAAAAAAGTTGAGGAGATCCAAATTGTTGCTCCTTATGAAATGATGGAGTGCAAATACAAATTGGATGTTGGCAAATGCCTTCAGCAATGGAGACTTGGTGTGAAATATAACGTCGATGGTGATATGCCATATTGTGAAATCAACACCAACCGACACATGTTTATATATATGCATAATCCCAACATGGTCTATATAAGAGCGGCGGCGACTCGAAACAATAATGCCGGGACTCTGTTTTTTCAGAACATTCGTATGATGAAAAACCAAAACACCGGGGAATATACAATGGCCATTGAGCCCGATAACTTCAGGGTTGCTAATGACGACTTGGAAATAGACAATTCCAAGTTCAACCCTGATGCTTGTACATTTAGTCAGGATGGAGGAATTTATTGGTCTTTAATTTCTTACACACCAGATCAGATTTTACTGAATGGATGTGGCGAAACATATAATTTTGACAGACCGGAAATTGACTCACCTCTCGACGAGTGGATTAAATATGAACCATATAGCAGCAAAGCTGAATTTAGCGTTGATAGAATGATGCAATCATTCAAATAAGCGCCTTTTAGCATCTGTCATACGGGGCTGTTCCTATTTGACACAGCCTCCTTCTTTTTCCGATTTTCTCAATTTCAACCGGGTTGAATATCTTCCCGGTTTCAACGCTCTTGCCGCTTTCTCTATAACGCCCAATTAGTGTTTCCATCGCCGCCTCGCGGCTATTTGGTGACCTTGCACCCAGTCAAAAGGGTGGCCGGGTCAATGGCTGTCGGGAACGAATGCCTCAAAGCTATTGTCATCATAATAGACAATGATGTTGACAATGCGTTTTTTTGTGCCGGCGATTGGGGGGAGTTTTGTGAAAGTCACCTCTGTCGCCTCGCAGTCATTTTCGTCGGCCGTCGGTTGAGACTGTGTCGCGGCATCGGGAGCCGAGGGTTGATCGCCGGCGGCCTCGGGAAATTGGATTGTAGTGTGTGTCATTGTGTCGGGCATCGACGCGGCGTCGGTTCTGACAAGATCGGTGTCTTCGTTGGCAAACATGTCGTCAAAACGGTAGGTCGATTTTGCCGGCTGCTTGTCGTTGTCAAAGGGGAGTGTCGCCTCAACGCGTGGAGCGGGGGCCGAGGTGTTTTCCATCTTTCCCTCGCCAAACATCAGCCATAAGACAGAGAGCGTGGGGTAGGCCTCATGAATTTTTCCAATTACCTCATCGCTGACTTTTTTGTTGCGACCGTTGAGCAACTGTGACAATGTTGGGCGCGGAATACGGCAATTGTCGGCAAACTGGGTTACCGGAATCTGTTTTAGGTCCAGAAATTGCTTGAGTCGTGTTACAAAGTCCATGATGTAATTGTAAATAATGGTTTTTTGTTTGTGGTTGCAAATGTAAAACTTGTTTTTTGATTATGCAAATTTTCAAACAAAAAATTTTTCGTTATGTAAATTGAATTTTCAATTGAAAGACGGGAAATTGCCGTTTAGAAATGCAAACAATGATGTTTGCAAAAGAAAAGATTACATTTGACAACAGCCTTAGACGATAGGGGAGAGCTGCTTTCTAAACATAAATTTCAAACTTAAAGTGGTTTGTTAATAATTTAGTCTAAGTGGTTGGTAATATGTTTATTTATCGATAAAAACGACGGATATGCAAGAAAATGTCGCCAATATCGGTAAATATTAAAGCGACACTTTAAATATCAATAGTTAATATCACTGATATGGGTGATATTACACTCTCGATTAATTAATGTTAAAGGCTGAATACAGGGGTTGTTTGATTGTGCAAATAGAGGTGATGCAGGTGGGAAATCAAACAGTTTGGAATTGCAAAACCGGGTTGATTTTGTGAATGTAAACGTAAATCGAGGCTGTTTACAAAATCGGTGTTTACAAATTTCATGGGTGGATTACCTTGATTTGTGTTTCTAAACCCGAAAGAGATTTAAAATGTAAACAACTAAAAATTGACAACATAATTTGCATTTACAAATACATCCCCATTCTATTCCTCATCTCATTCTCTCGGATGCCTGAAGGATGAATTGTTTGTTGCCTAATTTATAACAACCGAGAGTGGAGTGTTGTTCTGTAGTGACACCTGTAAGAGTTTGTTTGCCGGTGTTATTTGTAGAGATAAAAAAGAGCGGTTGTAATCAGTACAACCGCCCAAAAGGTAAACCTATACCCCATCAACTCGCCCATGATAGGCGACCTCAGTGTTTACATATATTATTTGACAGGGTGCCTCTTTATGAGGGCTACAATGTTTTCAACATGATGGGTGTGGGGGAACATGTCGACCGGTTGAACCGATTCAACTTTATATAAGGGGTCAAGCAGGGCGAGGTCGCGCGCCTGAGTGGCGGGATTGCAGCTCACGTAGACAATGCGCTCGGGCGCGGCGTCCATTATGACCTTGACCACATCCTCATGCATCCCGGCGCGTGGAGGGTCTACAATAATGACGTCGGGACGCCCGTGGCGGTCGATAAAGTCGACGGTCAGCACGTCTTTCATGTCGCCGGCATAAAACTCTGTGTTTTCAAGATTGTTGACGGCGGCGTTGATCTTGGCGTCTTCGATTGCCTCGGGCACATATTCGATGCCGACAACGTGCCGGCAGTTTCTCGCCACAAAGCAGGCTATCGTGCCTGTGCCGGTGTATAGGTCATAAACCAGCTCGTCTCCCTTGAGACGTGCCGCCTCGCGGGCCGCTTTATAAAGCCGGTAGGCCTGGCGTGAGTTTGTCTGGTAGAATGATTTTGGCCCGACGCGAAACCTGAGCCCCTCCATCTCTTCCTCGATGAAAGAAGCCCCTTTGAAGGTCACTACATCGAGGTCGCCTATAGTGTCGTTGGCCTTGGTGTTGACTACATATAATAAAGAGGTGATGTCGGGGAAACGGTTGGCGATCGCCTCCATGACACTCTTTATTGCCTCGGGATCATTCTCGCCAAAAGAGACCAGAACCATCGTCTGTGAGGTCGAGGCAATCCTGATCATGAGAGTTCGGAGGAGACCTGTCTGATTGCGCAGGTCAAAAAACGTGTAGCCGTTTTGCTTGGCAAACTGTTTGATAAAATCGCGTATTTTGTTGCCTAAATCGTCCTGCAGATGACACCGGGTAATGTCGAGCACCTTGTCAAAGGCTCCCGGAATGTGAAAGCCGGCGGCATCACGGTCGCTCTCCTGCACCCCGCTGCGCACCTGCTCCCAGGTGAGCCACTTCTTGTTGGAGAAGGTGTATTCCATCTTGTTGCGGTAGTCGCGGGTGAGCTCGGAACCCATTATCGGAGAGATGACGGGGAGTTCCACTTTGGCGATGCGTTCAAGGGCGTCTTTGACCTGTTGCTGTTTACACTCGAGCTGGAAGGTGTAGGGGAGGTGCTGCCACTTACAGCCGCCACAGATGCCGAAGTGTTCACACATCGGCTCGACGCGCAGTGGCGACCTGCTGACGAGGCGTTCAATGTGCCCCTCGGCATAGCTGCTCTTGCGTTTGTCGAGCTTGATGTCACAAATGTCGCCGGGCGCGGCAAAGGGTACAAACACAACCCGGCCGTCGACACGGGCCAGGGCTTTACCCTCGGCGGCAACTCCCGTTATCTCAATACCCTCAAGCAGGGGTAACTCTTTTCTTTTTCTTGACATGGTGGCCAGATGAAATATTTTGCCGCAAAGGTAGTGATTTTTTATCAATGACCGGTGGTGAAAGTGATGTCGACAGCGCGTGTTGTTGATAAATTTGTGACCGATTTGGATTGACAGGGCATAAAAAAGCATCTTTTATTTGGAAAAATAAAATTTAAAACATTATCTTTGCATCAATATTTCTCAACAACTTTTGTTCAATCGTAAAAATTTTTCATTAAAAACTATGGCTTACGTTATTACTGATGCTTGTGTGGCTTGTGGCACTTGCCAGCCGGTTTGTCCTGTTGAAGCAATCTCTGAGGGTGATATCTATCACATCGACCCCGATACTTGCATTGAATGTGGCTCTTGCGCTGAGGTTTGCCCCAGCGAGGCTATTATTCCCGGAGAATAATACAATACAAGCATAAGGATAGCGCCCGGTCGGGTGCAGTCCGTGTGAACTTGGAGAGCCCTCGGGGGGCGTCAGGTCCGCCGGTATCTTTCCTAAAGCTCACAAAAGACAAAAATGACAGAAGGTCGCCGCTACCAAGCGTCGTCCTTCTGTCATTTTTGTAGCTAACCAATTTTTATCCTAATAAACCAATCATTATTTAACCAATCATTATCACTTTATCTTA